>CAZQPP010000293.1:0-10544 GCA_964594295.1 uncultured Myxococcales bacterium
GCTCGCCCCGGGAGATCACCGGACCTTGCTCCGACGGGGACGAGTGCACCGAGGGCGACGCCTGCGACGGCGGGCAGTGCGTGGCGGGAGGGCCGCGCGACTGCGACGACGGCGAGGTCTGCACCAGCGACGGCTGTGATCCGGCGTCGGGCTGCACCTACACGGACAACGACTCCCCCTGCGACGACGGAGACGAGTGCACCGAGGGCGACGCCTGCGACGGCGGGCAGTGCACACCCGGCTCGGCGCGCGACTGCGACGACGGAAACGCCTGCACGGACGACGGTTGCGACCCCGCGACCGGCTGCGCCCACGCAGACAACGACTCCGCCTGCTCCGACGGGGACGAGTGCACCGACGGCGACGTCTGCAGCGGAGGACAGTGCACACCCGGTGCAACGCGCGACTGCGACGACGGCAACGCGTGCACCGACGACGGCTGCGATCCGACGACGGGCTGCACCTTCACCGACAATGACGCCCCGTGCGATGACGGCGACGAGTGCACCGAAGGAGACGCGTGCGAGGGAGGGCAGTGTGCCGCCGGGTCGGCGCGAAGCTGCGACGACGACAACGTGTGCACCGACGACGACTGCGACTCCGCGACGGGCTGCGTGCACACCGGCGTCCCGGGAGACTGCGACGACGGAGATCCGTGCACGGTGGGCGAGGCATGCGACGGCGGATCCTGCGTCGGCGGCGCCACTGTCGACTGCGACGACCAGAACCCCTGCACCCTCGACTCCTGTGACCCCTCGGCACCCGGCGCAGGCGCCGACGGCTGCGTCAACCTGCCGCTCGACTCCGTACCGTGCAGCGACGGCGACGGGTGCACCGTGGACGACACGTGCGACGACGGGACCTGCACGCCGGGCGCCCCGGCCGACTGCGACGACGGGATCTCCTGCACCGAGGACACCTGCGAGGCGCTCCACGCCATGGGCTACCTGTGCAGCAACGCGCTGCGCGCCGACAGGTGCCTCATCGACGAGGCGTGCTGGGACGCAGGCGACACCGCGCCCGACAGCTACTGCAAGCTCTGCACCCCGGAGAAGAACCGACACAGCTGGACTCGCATCGCCGACTACGAGCCCTGCGAGGACGACAACGAGTGCACGATCAACACCGAGTGCGACCGGGGGAAGTGCGTCTCGTGGAACGCCCCGTGCGAGGACTACGACGAGTGCACCAAGGACATCTGCGAGGACAAGAAGTGCGTAAGGGAGGCGAAGAGCTGTGACGACGGAAACCCGTGCACGACGGACTCCTGCGACCCGGAGCTCTACGACCCCATCTACGGTGGGGAGGTCTGTGTCCACGAGACGATGAGCCCCGGCTCGGAGTGCGTGCTCCCCGGGACGGGCAGCGCGGGCCGCTGCATCAAGGGGGGCTGCCGGCTCTTCGACTGCGGAAACGGCGCCTGCGACCCGGGTGAGCTGCTCCCGACCTGCCCGGAGGACTGCGGGCTCGAGGGCTTCGTGCAGATCCAGGCAGGGGAGTTCGTGATGGGCTCCCCCTCGGGGGAGTCGGGGCGCGAGGCCCACGAAGGACCACGACGCAGGGTCGAGATCACACGCCCATTCTGGCTCAAGTCGACCGAGGTGAGCGAGGCGGAGTGGGCGGCGATGAGCGCCTGGTACAAGGGCGAGACCCCTGAGGCGCACCCCCCCGAGGGGGACGACAAGCCGACCGTGCACCCAAGCTGGTGGCGAGGGCTGGCGTACTGCAACGCGCGGTCCGAGCTGGAAGGCCTGCCGAGGTGCTACACGCTCGTCGGCTGCGCATCCGAGGACCCGGCCGGCGCGGACGGCTGCACCGAGGTCTCCGTCAACGCCCCGGACGCAAACCCCTACCTGTGCGAGGGCTACAGGCTGCCCACCGAGGCGGAGTGGGAGTACGCCGCCCGGGCGGGCACCACCGGGGCTCGCTACGGGCCGCTGGCGGACATCGCCTGGTACGGCGAGAACTCGGGGAACCCCAAGCGCACGCGCCCCGTCGGGACGAAGGCGCCCAACGACTGGGGGCTCCACGACATGATCGGCAACGTCTGGGAGTGGACCTGGGCCCGGATGGGCGACACCTTCGCCGGCTATGAAGGCCTGCCGGACCCGGACACGGATCCCCTCGGGGCGACCTCGGGGCGTTTCGCGATCGCGCGCGGCGGCGCGCACTACGGCGACGCGGACATCTGCCGGGCCGCCCAGAGGCTCAGGTACGCCCACAACTACGCCGGCAGCGTCGGTTTGCGCCCAGCCAGAACGGTCGATCCCTGACGCTTGAGCGCTCCGCGAGCAACAGCCTTGGCACGAGCAAGCCAGGATGGGCCGGTCCTGCTTGCGCGGGCAACCACCCATCGTGCAGGATGCCTGTTGTCGCGAGTGGGCCAGCAGAGCAGAGGTTGCCAAGGGATGAAAGGAGCGACTCGGGAGCATCCGTCCAGGGCAGCCCTGTCGGGCGTCTTCGTGATGTTGGCGTCGTTGCTCGTGCTCTGGGGCGCCGGGTGCGTGGTGGTGGAGGACTTCAACCGGGGCGACGCTGAAGCCCAGGGAGCGAAGGACTCCGGCAATCTGGACGCCGGCGCCACGACCGATCCCGGGCCGAGCGGAGGCGAGGACGCCGGAGACACTGGCCTCGACGCCGGCGTCGACGACGCCGAGCCCGTGGCGGATCCCGGCGAAGACGGCGCACCCGACACCGGCGAGTGCTCCGGCGAGGCCCCGCTCTGCAAGCTCCAGGCGGGGGTGTGTAGCGGCCAGCGCGCGACGACCTGCGACGCCGGGCAGTGGGCGCAGTGCACGCCGGAGGACTACGGCAGGCACCCCTTCTTCGAGGAGGTCGAGGCGACCTGCGACCTCCTCGACAACGACTGCGACGGCCACACCGACGAGGATCTCGGCATCGGCTGCGCCTGCGGGAATGGGCGCTGCGAGAGCGAGGGCCTCGGCGAGAGCACCGAGACCTGCCCTTGCGACTGCGCGGCCTGCGGTGACGGGATCTGCTCGCCGTGCGGTGAGAGCCCCCTGAGCTGCCCTGAGGATTGTTGCCTCAGCCCCGGCGGGACGACGGGCTGCGGCGACGGCTACTGCCTCGGCTTCGCGTGTGGCGAGTCGCTGAGCACCTGCCCGGCGGACTGCACGCCCGCCTGCGGGGACGGTGTCTGCGACGCGGGGCAGACGCCCCAGACCTGCCCGGCGGACTGCGCGCGCTGGGAGTGCGGCAACGGGGTGTGCGAAGCCGGGGAGCTCGACGCCGGCTGCGCCCTCGACTGCGGGACGAGCTGCGGGGACTGCAAGTGCGAGGGCGACGAGGACTGGCTGAGCTGCCCTGTGGACTGCGGCTTCTGCGGCGACGGCGTTTGCAGCAGCTCCTGCGAGAACATGAAAGAGGAACCCAAGCAGCGCTGCCCGGCGGACTGCTGCTCCGCCGAGGACCCGGAGTGCGGCGCCGCCCCGCAGGTCTGCCCCAGCCCGGGAGACTGCGATCTCGACGGCTACCTGGACCTGGACGAGGCGCTGATGGGGCTCGATCCGCGACACCCGGACTCGGACGGCGACGGCCTGCTCGACGGAGCGGACAACTGCCCCGGGGTCGGCAACGCCGGCCAGGAGGACGCGGACGACGACGGGCTTGGCGACGCCTGCGACGGGACCTGCACACCCGACTGCGGCGCTCGAGAGTGCGGAGCCGACGGCTGCGGCGGCTCCTGCGGCACCTGCGACAAAGGGGCAACCTGCCGGGCTGGGGAGTGCGTGCTGCAGACCTGCGAGCCGGCCTGCGAGGGCAAGAAGTGCGGCTCGGACGGCTGCGGGGGCTCATGCGGCATCTGCCCCGGCGCCAGGAAATGCGAGGGCGGGAGCTGCGTTGGATGCGAGCCTGCCTGCGACGGAAAAGCCTGCGGCCCGAATGGCTGCGGCGGAGTGTGCGGTGTGTGCGAGGGCTGCTCGGGGCCCGATCCGGCGCTCTGCCGCGGGGACGGCGCGTGCCGCGAGGTCTGCTGCGCCGAGTGCGAGGGCAAGGCCTGCGGTCCGGACGGCTGCGGCGGCTCATGCGGCACCTGCGACGACGGCAACGACTGCACGACGGACTCCTGCGGCGACGAAGGCACGTGCACATCCGAGGCCGTGGGCGACGGCGGCGATTGCAGCGACGGAGACGAGTGCACCGAGGGCGACGCGTGTCAGGGCGGGACCTGCAGGCCGGGAGAGAGCAAGAGCTGCGACGACGCAAACCCCTGCACCGACGACAGCTGCGATCCGGCAACGGGCTGCACCAACACGAACAACACCGAGCCCTGCTCGGACGGCGACGAGTGCACCGACGGCGACGTCTGTGACGGCGGATCGTGCAGGGCGAGCGACGCGACGGACTGCGACGACAAGAACCCCTGCACCGACGACGGCTGCGACCCGGGCACGGGCTGCACCCACCTGAACAACACCGAGGCCTGCTCGGATGGAGACGAGTGCACGGACGGAGACGTCTGCGAGGGCGGGACCTGCAAGGCCGGCGGGCCGCTCGACTGCGACGACGGAGACAAGTGCACCGCTGACGGCTGTGAGCCGGCGACGGGGTGCACGCACGCCGACAGCAGCCCCGCCTGCGACGACGGGAACGAGTGCACCGACGACGGCTGCGACTCGGCGGCGGGCTGCACGAACGTCGCGAACACCGAGCCCTGCGACGACGGCGACGAGTGCACTACAGGCGACCGCTGCAGCGAGAAGTCCTGCGAAGGCGGGGAGGCGCGCAGCTGCGACGACCAGAACGAGTGCACGGACGACACCTGCGCCCCTGCCTCGGGCTGTATCAACGAGGCGAACACGGCCGCGTGCGAGGACGGAGACGCCTGCACGAGCAACGACGCGTGCAGCGACAAGCAGTGTGTGGGCGGTGGGGAGACGGACTGCGACGACAACAACGTGTGCACGGACGACTCGTGCGTCTCGCCGGGCGGCTGCCAGCACGCGGCGAACGAGGCGGGCTGCGAGGACGGAGACGTCTGCACCGTCGGCGACAAGTGCAACGCGGAGATCTGCGAGGGCGGCGCCACACGCGACTGCGACGACTCAAACGAGTGCACCGCGGATCGCTGCGAGCAGGGAGCGGTCGGCGCGGACGAGCTGGGGTGCGTGAACGACGGCGCTCCGCTCGAGGGCCAAGCCTGCAACACCGGTCAGGTCTCCGACAGCTTCTCCTGCGCGGCCGGCGTGTGCCTCAGGGACACTGAAGCGCCAACCCTCACCGGCACCACGCCCGCCTCACCCTCGAACGTGACGACGCCCTTGATCCAGGGTGAGGCCGAGGCCCTGTCGACGGTGCGCCTCTACACGACCGACGACTGCACGGGCGCGGCGGCCGCCGAGGGCAAGGCCTCGCCCGACGGCGCCTTCGGGCTGCAGGCCGCGGTCACGGAGAACGAGGAGACCCGGTTCTACGCGACGGCGACCGCCGACGGGGCCAACACCTCCGCGTGCAGCGCCGGGCTCGCCTTCACCCACGACGGCGTTCCCCCCGGGAAGCCGACCATCACCGCCACCGATCCGGACTCTCCCTCCAAGAACCAGAGCCCGGAGGTCGAGGTCGAGGCCGAGGCTGGCGCCGAGGTCGGGATCCACACGGACTGTGGGGCCGGCGAGCTTGCATCGAGCACGGCCGGCGGGGACGGCGTGGCGGAGGTCACCGTGACGGTGCCCGAGGATCAGGCCACAGCGCTCTTCGCGAAGGCGACAGACGCCGCCGGCAACGTCTCGGTGTGCTCGGAGGGCTTCGAGTACGTGCACGACATCACGGCGGAGGCGGTCACGCTCACGGGCACCGACCCGCCGTCGCCCAACGGGAGCACCACCCCGAAGATCCTCGGCAGCGCCGAGCCGGGGTCGACGGTGTGGCTCTACACCTCGACAGACTGCAGCGACGGCATGGCCGGGACCGGAACCGCCGGCGACACCGGGGCCTTCTCGGTGCAGGTGAGCGTGGCGGACCAGAGCACGACGGCCTTCCGCGCCAAGGCCATGGACCGGGCAGGGAACGTGTCGGCCTGCTCCGACGGCCTCGTCTACGAGCACGATCCAAGCGTGGTCTGTGACGACGGCGCCTGCACCGGTGGCGAGACCATGGCGAGCTGCCCCGAGGACTGCATGCCCGACGGCTTCGTGCACGTGCCGCCGGGGAGCTTCGACATGGGCCTGAGGCCGGACGACGGTGACGCCTGCAGGGAGGGGGTGCGCCCCCAGCGATCCGTGCAGATAACCAGGGGCTTCTTCCTGAAGGCGACCGAGGTGACGCAGGCGGAGTGGAACGAGGTGATGAAGACGGCCCCCTCCTACGCGCCGACCTGCGGTGACGGGTGCCCGGTCGAGAGGGTGAGCTGGTGGGACGCGGTGGCCTACTGCAACACCCTGTCGGAGAAGGAGGGGCTGTCGCCGTGCTACGAGCTTTCAGACTGCAGCGGCTCGGCAGGCACCGGCTGCGACCCGGGCAGCACCTGGTGTGACGGGGCCAGGAGCTGTCAGTCGATCACCTTCGTGGGGCTCGACTGCGAGGGCTACCGCCTGCCGACCGAGGCGGAGTGGGAGTACGCGGCGCGCGCCGGGACCACGACGGTCTTCCACAACGGCTCGAGGTCCGCGGAAGGCTGCGCCGTGGACGCGAACCTGACCCTGGTCGCGTGGTACTGCGGAAACGCCAGCGGCGTGCCCCACGCCGTGGCCGACAAAGACGCCAACGCCTGGGGCTTGTTCGACATGTCGGGGAACGTGACGGAGTGGGTCTGGGACCTCCACAGCGAGACCTACTACCAGGAGCGGGTCGACGCCCTCGCGGGCGCGCCCGACGTCGACCCTCTCGGCCCCGAGACCGGGACCAGCCGGGTCCGCCGCGGCAGCTCATTCAAGGACGTGGTGCAGTGCAGCCGCCTGGCCGAGCGCTCGGGCAAGGGCGAGCCCCCGGCCCGCCGAATCAACACCTGGGGGCTTAGGCCGGCGAGGTCCGTCCGGCGCTGAGACGCGAGGGCACGGGCAAGGGCAAGGGCAAGGGCAAGGGCAAGGGCAAGGGCACGCGCGCTGAAGACCCCGGCATCACCGGACGCGACCCCGGGACCGGGGGAATACCAACCCTATTGCCCGGCGACGATCCGGATACCCGCAGGCGTCTTGCGAATGGGCTGCCAGGAGAGCACGGAGTGCGGCTACCATGACTGTCCCGCGGGGGGAGTCTCGGCGCCATGTCGAAAGGGAGAGCCTCCACCACTTGCTGGGCCGCCCACTCGGCGGTGCCGATCTTCTCAGATCGCCTTCCGTTTCGGGGGACACGAGCATTCGGGACGGACAACACGCCTCCGAAGGGTGAGCATGAGCAGGAGCAGGAGCAGCAAGACTCCTCGCCGCCCACGGCGGGTGCAGGCCGTGCTACTGCACCCTTCTGATTCTCCCTTGGCGACGGGAGGGCAGTCCTGTGCGTCCGCCCCGTCGACAAGGCCGTCGCAGTCATTGTCTGCGCCGTCATCGCAAGCTTCGGCCTGAGGCAGAACCTGCCCTTCGCACTTCCCCCATTTCCCTTCGGCGCAGGTATTGCGCCCAGCCTTGCACACGCCCACGCCGCAGGTGGCCGCAGAGCCGTCATAGCACGCGAAGGTGTCGCCGGGTGTACACCTGCAGTCGTCCTCGTCCTCCGTGTCGGTCTGGCCGTCGCAGTCGTTGTCCACTTCGTCATCGCAGACCTCCTCCTCGGGAAGAACCTCCCCGAGACAGGGGCCCCAGAATCCAGCCCTGCAAAGTTGTCTGCCAGCGCGGCATGCCCCCAGTGGGGGAACGGGCGCTGTGCCTGAGGAGCAATCTCGCTCGTTGTCCACCGCTCTGTCGCAGGGCTCACAAGGCGGCTCCGGCCCAGGTAGCGTCACGAGCAGGTCGTCGAACTCGCAGTCGTTGCAGCCCCAGGTCGTCAAGGCCACGGTCCCCCGCATCGGTATCGGCCCTGTTGCGGACACGGCGCCGCCGAAGACATCCTCGCCGTCGAGCCAGACCTGGACATCATGACCTTTGACCGCGATCCGAAGCCGGTGCCATTTGCCCTCCTCGTAGAATGTCTCGACTCGCCCGAGCTGGATCTCCGCCCCGGCAACCAGGCTGGAGAGGCGCGTGTACCCTCTCTCCTTGTCGTCTTGCTCCGCGCTCTCCTGCGCGTCCATCTCCAGCTTCAGGTAGTCCCGCTTCCCCTGGTAGCGGAACATGAGCCCTATCCCGTCGTTGTCACCCGACCGAAGGCGCACGGAGATCTCGTAGTCCGCCCAGGTCTGTGCGTCGGGTCGGCACCAGTAGAGATAGGTTCCTTTGCGGCCCGTGATCGTGGTGGGTGTTGGCCCGTAGATGTTGCCCACCTCGGACACGACGCCGTCCATGATCCGCCATTTCGACCTGCCGCCCATCTCGCCCTCGTCGACGGCGAACCAGCCGTCATGGCGAAGTCGAGAGAAGTCCTCGTCGAGGAGCGCACGAGCGCGCACGACCTGAGTTGAGCTTCCGGTCGTGAGTGCATTCGGCGGATCCCGGAGGTCCTCGGCCGCGAGGGCAGTCGCGGTGTAGCTCTCGCATGCACGCATGTCTTCGGTCAGCAGCACCACCGCTCGTTGGCCGACGAGCTCCGCTGAGAGGATCGAGACTGGCGGGTCGAATGTGAAGTTGGCGATGTCGGAGGCCAGCGGAGCGGAAACAGGCTCGTCGAACCAGAGCACTGCTTGATCGGGCCCAAGGGCGTAGCCACCCACGAGCCGAGGCGGGACGTCGTCATGGAACACCTCGAGATCCGCAAGCTCGAAGCGGAAATCGTCGCTAAGCCACTGCTCCGTGGTATGGGGAGACCAGGTCGTGGCCACCACCCGATCCCTCCGCGGGGCGAAGAGCAGGGAGCGGAGCAGCCCGTTGCCGCCGTTGCGGGCGCCGTTGTCGTGCTCGTACTTCTGGAAGTTCGTCAGCATGGCGTGAACGCGGTTGCCTTCATCGCCGTCCAGGACAGCACGAGCCTGCCCGGTCCCCTCCTGCACATGCCCGTTGAACGCGAACGCGACGTTGGCATGCTTCTTCAGCATCTTGTCCCAGATGTCTGCTCCGTCGTTTGGCCTCCCGTACTTCGATATCGTTGGCGCATCCACGTCGTGGCCTTCGCTCGCCTCGTCGTGCAACGTGCCGTCGACGAAGAGAAAGGCGTGGGTCAGCAGGATTGCGCGATGGTCCGGGTGGTTCGCCAGGATCGTGTCCGCCCATTCCAACACGACGTCACGTGGACCGAACTCCAAGACCAGCACCAGCCAGGAGACTCCACCAGCCTCGAAGAGAAAGTACGCGTTCTCACGGTGAGCTTCCTCGAAGACACCCCCGAAGTAGGGCTCGTTCTCTACGCCGGAGAGCGGGAAGCTCGCGTTGAGCTTGTCCAAGCCCAGGTGACCTTCCATGTACCCGTCGTGGTTGCCGGCGGCGAGGACGTAAGGGATCCCTGCCTCGTCGAGCTTCGCTAATGATCTTGCTGCGTTCTCCCAGCCCTCGGCGTCATTGTCGAAGGTGATGTCGCCCACGTGCAGAACGAAGGCGATGTTCAGCTCCTCAGCGGCGTCGACTATCCACCGCGTCTGGCTGGTGAACATGTCCGGTTCGCCACCGTACTTTGCATCGGTGTAGCACTGCGTGTCCGGCGGCACGACGACGGTGAAAGGCCTCGGAGCAACCGCTTCGGCAGCAGACGCGCCGGTGTTGTGGCCGAACACCATGCACCAGGTGCAGCAGATCAGAAGGGCGTTGTTCAGCCTCGGGGAGGTCAAAAAGATCGAGATCGGAGGGTCAAATGCCATCCCAATGGTCGTCGAGCGACTGTGGGTAGCCGTCATGGATCAGCCAGCTTCCCGACGTCTTCACCTTCGTCCGGTAGTACTGCCGTCCTTTGAAGAAGTAGATCGTGCCGTTGGGTTCGCCCACCGCGGCATCCAGATCGTTTGGCAGGTTGCCCCAGCCCTTCCCAATCGAAGCCTGCTTGTTCACCGTCTTCTTTGAAGGAATCCAGCGGTAGTACTGGTCACCCTTGAAGAAGTACACCCTCTCTTCGTCTCCCTTCTTCACGCACATGGCGGCGTCGAGGTTGGACGGTACACCGGGATAGCCGTTGTCTGCTGCGATGGCGCGCGGATAGCCATCGTGGATCTCGTACTTCTTGCCATCCGCGTGGTCCTTGAGCGACGCGCGGTAGTACTTGGACCCCTTGAAGAAGTAGAGCATGCCGTCCTGGCGCGCGAAGGCTGCGTCGATGTCGTTGGGGAGCCCTTTCCAGGTTTCGGAGACGTCGTTCTCCTTGTCGACTCTGTGAGCGCCGTCGGAGCCGTCGTAGCGCTTGTTCAGCTTCCTGGTGAAGAAGTAGAAGCGATCGGAGCCGTCCTTCAGGGCCATCGCGGCATCGTAGGACCTGACCACGCAGTCGCATGCTTCCCAGGCCTCGCCATCGGAGCGGCAAACCTTCGTCCGGTTGTCCCCGTTGGGGCAGGTGCATGCCTCCTCTCTTCCTGG
>CAZQPP010000294.1:0-2004 GCA_964594295.1 uncultured Myxococcales bacterium
GCGGCCGTGTCGATCCGCATC
The DNA here is from genome assembly GCA_964594295.1 of uncultured Myxococcales bacterium. GTDB lineage: Bacteria > Myxococcota_A > UBA9042 > UBA3505 > UBA3505 > CAZQPP01. Next base: position 22 of record CAZQPP010000294.1, read on the forward strand.
GCCGCCGCCGTGGCCGCCTCGGCCACGTCCGCGCGCCTCGACGGGAGCGCCGCCGAAAACGACCGCGCCGGCGATCTCCCGGCCCTCGGAGATCCCGGTGCGCGCACGGATTCCAGGAGCGACGGGGAGCTGCCTCCACCTTCGGACGGCCTCCCGACCCCCGACCCCGGCCCCCCGACCCCCGACCCGGGCACCGACCCCGGCCACGACGCCGGCACACCTACCCCCCGGAGCTCCTGGACCAGGATCACCTTCGCCAGCGAGAAACACGCCGCCGGCGGCTTCCCTCCCTACGGCGGAGAGATCCGCGGCCAACGGGTCAACTTCTTCGGCGTCTCACCCTCCAACCCCGACTTCATGATTCAGGCCGGGAACATGGGAGGGCAAGCCCTCGTCGCCAAGGACGGCGCCAACTTCGAGGCCCGCGGCAACAAGTCCGGCCGGGTCGGTACGGCCTTCTGCTTCTCACCCCACGACGGGAGCCTGGCCTTCGGGCTTCACACGGCCTCGCTGCAGGACCTCGACGTCTGGGCGCCGGACCACCCCTACGGCATCTGGCGGAGCACGGACACCGGAGACACATGGGAGCAGGTCTGGACCTTGCCGGAGACCCCCGGCGAGGGCCCCTCCGAGTGGGGCGAGCCGCTCGGGAAGCGCATGCTCATGGTGGATCCTTCGCCCAGCCGGCATGAGCACGTCTACTTCGGGAGCCGCGTCATGGGCCTCTCCCGGTCGACCTCTCTCGGTGACGAGGGGACCTGGCAGGTGGTGGCCTTCGCCGACCGCTTCGTCAAGACCATGAGCGCGGGGGTCGGCGCCGGCGACGCCACCAGGATCTACGTCGTCGTCGGACCCGACAACGACAAGACCTACCGGCACGGAGAGCTGTACCGCCTCGACGTCACAGGTGCCGGCGACATCGCGGAGCCCGTGCTCGTGGCGGGCGGCCTCGACGACATCGCCGACGTGGAGGTGGATCACGCGGGCGAGACCGGCTTCATCATCCGCAACGGCGACATGGCGGGCTCGGAGAGCACGGGCGGGAGGAACCTCCACGCCTTCAGCGACACGGGCGGGACGGTCTCCGACACCGTGCTCGTCGGCAGCTCGGGCGAGGTCACGAACCTAGCGGCGGTCCACGTCAACCCCTACAACGACCTGCACTGGGTCGTGCCGAGGGGAGGGGACGCCAACCTGAGCTTCGTGTGGAGCGACGACAAGGGCGCGACCTGGAACGACCTCGAGCGCGAGGTGGTCGACGGCACGGTGCCCAGCCTGGTCCAGGGCAACCCCGAGCAGTTCCACACGGCGCCGGGCTGGGGCCTCGACGCGTCGAACGGGAGAGGCGCCCAGGGAGCGGCGGTGGGCTTCTTCGACGAGACGAGCGTCGCCTGGATGTCCACCGCCAAGGATCGGCCCCTCCTCAAGAGCAGCGACTACGGGCACACGGCGACGCACATCAGCACCGGCAACGAGACCAAGTGGGTGGCCCAGGTGAGCTCCGGCTTCGGCGGCCAGGTGCTCGGGGTCGCCCTTGGGGAGTACGGCACGGCCCTGTCAATCGACGGAGGGCTGACCTGGAAGGGTTACACCGCCCTGAACACGGCGGCCCTCGACGAGATCGAGAAGGAGGCCAAGCCCGACATCAGCAAAGGGGGGCAGCGGCGCAGGGGCGTGGGAGTCGCCTTCTCCGGAGACGGCGCCGAGGGCTTCAAGGCTATCGCGCTGCACAGCGCCGCCGGCTTCCTCGTGGACATCTCCCAGGTCGGCGAGGGCAACGACTGGACCTTCACGCGTCCGGTCCCCGGTGATGGGCCCGACGGCAGGGGAGAGACCAGGACGACCCTCATCAAGGAGAATTGGAAGACCAAGTACGGGGCCGTCAGCGAATGCTACGCCGTGGGCGAGCACATCTACTGCGGCAACCTGAGGAGCAAGGACCTGGGGGCCACCTTCGACCTGATGACGGTGGAGGCCGGCCCG
>CAZQPP010000294.1:2014-10534 GCA_964594295.1 uncultured Myxococcales bacterium
AGCATCGCGGTGGCCACTCCAAACCGGGCTCCTGTCACCAGCGAGGCCTGGGCGCTCTACGCCACCCTCGACGGCGGGGACACCTGGACCGAGATGCCCAAGCCCGACAAGGAGGAGGTGCCTTCGCCCGATGGCACGTCCCGGAGCTTCTACCCGGTCTCCTTCGCCCGCTACAACGACACCCGGCACGCCGTGGCAATCGACCCGAGGCCCGCCCACGACCCGACGCAGGACCCGGAGGCCATGTTGAGGGTGCTCATGCCGGGACGGCGGGGGATCTACGTCTTCGAGGCCACCACCGAAGACGGCAGCGAGGGCGCCTGGAGGGTGGCGGCGAGCGGCCTCGACCCGAGCGTGCACCACAACCTTGTTGAAGGTGTGCCCTGGGTGGGAGGCGTGCAGATCGACCCGGCACTGAGCGGGAAGATCTACGCCTACAAGACCAAGGACGGACCCACGCTCTCGGACTGGGCCAGCCCGAAGAAGAACGCCAACATAGGCTACAGCGGCGGGGCCACCTTCCGACCGCTCTACGAGTCGAGCGACTGGGGCGAGACCTGGCGCAGCATGGATACGCCCGACCTCCCCGACTGGCTGAAGGTGAACACGCTCCACGTCACCGAGGAGGGCACGCTCTACGTCGGGAGCGCCAACAGCGGGCTATACCGCCACGACCGCGGTCCCGAGACTCCCTGACGCCGCCCTGGAGATAGTCATCCCGAGCGACGAGGCGGACCAAGCCGCCGCGGGGCTGGACCGCTACTGGGACTTCTTCAGCGAGCTGAAGGGCCCTCTCGAGGACCTCCTGCGCGTGCTCGCCGTCGTGGACACCGACGGGCAGACGGCGCAGGCGTCCCGCTCGAATGAGCCAAGCTCACGCCCCGGGGAGGGCGGCCCGTGCACGATAGGCCCCGTCAGAGGGTGTCTTCTCCGGGGATGAGCCAGATGTGCCACTCTCGGCCGATCTTGAACCAGAGCTTCTCCTCTCCTTCTTCGCCGATGGCCCCAAGGAGCCTGCGGACCCGTCGATTGGCCTTCTCGGCCGCGTCGTAGATCTCCTCGAGGACTGCTCCCAGCCTTGCGATTCGCTCGGGCTGCCAGCGGTTCCAAGTAGCCCGGACCTCTGCCCAGCTCATCCTGAGCAACGCATGCTCGCCGATTCTCAAGAGGCCGCTGCGGAGGCGGTGACGGGACGCGTCCGATGCGTGACAGCGTTTCTGATGCCTCTGAGATGGTCGTTCAGGACCGTCCTGACTGCGCTTAGCTCAAGACCGAGTTTGTGTGTGCACGCGTCCAAGAACTTGGACTGGTGAACGAGGCGAAGCAACGCTCCAAACGCGAAACCCTCGATGTCAACGTTGCCCTTGCCGATCTCCTGCTCCGCTCGCAGGACGAGCAAACGGTCCTTTTCGTCGAGCCCTGACCTACGGTGACGGACAACGTGTCTCAGCGCTTGTTCGATCGCGCCGCAGCCTTGAAGCGCCGCAGCGCGGTGACGGCCGTTTTCCAGGTCCTGCCGGATGTGGCTGATTTCGTCCTCGAAGAGCATGACGGCCCCGCTGCCTCCGGTTTGTATGCCGGCGAATGGGTACCCTTGGGAAGCCCACGGCTTTTCCGTGGAGACACCCGCAGTACGACATCTCCGGGAGTCGCCAAAGGATCTCCGGATCGAGAGCCGCTCAAGCCACACGGTCTGGAGGTTCCATGCGCGCCCCCGGAAGCCTCTCCCACACGTGGCGCGAGTGCAAGTACGACATCGTGTTCATTCCGAAGTGCCGGAAGAAGGGGGAAGCTCTCTGCCCTCAGCGACCCTCCACCAGCTCCATCCACGTGTCCACGAGGTCGCTCTTCGCCTCGCCAGCGGTGTCCAGCAGCCCGGAGCAGGCCCAGGTGTTCAGCAGGCTCAGGGTGCCCCTGTCCAGCGCCTCCACGTCCACGAGCCACCGGGGCAGCGGGTCGTAGTCACGGAGGAAGGACCAGACCACGAAGTGGAAGTCGTGCTCCCTGGCGTAGTCTGCGACGTGGGTCAGCCAGAAGCGCTCCGAGCCCAGGTTCGCTCCCGGCAGGGCCCAAAAGGTCTGGCCCTCGGACTCTGCGTAGGCGAGCGTGGTGCAGGAGCGGGCCGACCACTCGGCCATGGCTACGGGCTTCTCCCAGCCCAGCCTCTCGATCTGCTCCATGGGGTCCGCGAAGGGGCCGTAGGGGGTGCGCATCCAACAGCCCGAGCCGCCGTCCCAGTCGTCGGGGTTGATCTCGAGGAATGGAGCCTCCACCCCGGGCGGCGCCATCAGCAGACCGTCCGGGTAGAAGGAGAGGGCGAGGATGTCGAGGCGCCCGCCCTCGTCGAGGTCGTCGAGCACCGTGCGGTCGACGGGGAAGCAGCGCTCTGGATCGGGAGCCGGGTAGTCGACCTCGGCCTCCTCGTCGCAGGGCTTGAAGGCGAGCTGGAAGCAGGACTTCTCGTCGTAGTCGAGGAGCCACTGGTAGGCCACGGTCGCGAAGAGCGGCAGCTCGGGCCCCGCTGCCTCACGGAGGGTGTCGTAGAGCCGGTGGTATAGCTTCACGAGGCCGGGCCATTGCTCCGGGCAGAGCCCGCGAAAGAGGTTGGCCTCCACGAGGAGGGCCATGTAGTCGGGTCGCAGCCGGGCGTGGAGGTAGAGGAGGAAGCGCTCGTAGGCGGTGCCGGGCTCGAAGCTCAGCGTGCCTCTTTCCGGCACATCCACGGTGAGCGTGGTGCCCGGAGCGAAGTCGGGGCAGTCGCCGGCGATGGGCGCTCCCTCGGGCGTGCCGGTGTGCAGCGGCTGGTAGGTGTTTCGCCCCCCGGAGAGGATCGAGACGGCGACGTAGCCCCACTCCAGCGCCTCGAAGTGGTCGGCGAAGGCGCCGATCCAGCTCCGCAGACCAGGCTCCATTCGGGCCTCGTAGAAGGCCACCGTGTCCGCGCCCTCGGGCAGCTCCTCGGAGAAGGTGTCGTAGGGAATCCGGCGGTCCCAGTGCAGCACCGCGAGGTTGGAGTGCTGCGCGATCTCTTGGAGCCACTCCGCGGGCGCCTGCTCCTCTTCGAGCCTCAGGTAGCAGTCCGCCGGCAGGCAGGACTGGTCTTGGAGGTTGTGCGCCACGCGGAACTGGAGGAAGCCGGCCAGAGGATCATCCGGCCGGAGCTTGCCGGGCCCGCTGTCGGCGTCCTCTCCGGGGGGAGCGTCCGCCGTGCCCTGCACGTCTACCGCGTCCTGATCCAAGCCCGGATCCCGGTCCGAGCGCGAGCCCGTGTCAGGCACCGCGCCGAAGCCGACGTCGAACGTAGCGAGGGCGCCGAGGGGGAAACGGAGATCGGTGACGGCGCCGGCGCCGGCGTCTGCTCCGGCGGGGCGTCCGATGGTGTCGCTCCCCTCCCTGCAGCCTGCGACTGCGACGAGCACGAGCAGCAGCGCCGCTCCGGCGCCGTGAGGGGAGGGGAGGCGAGCCATTCCTCGCTCATACCAGATCCTCCGCTGCGACCGAGAGCGCTCGCCCTTGACCCCTACGGCTCCCCCTACGTATAAGGCGCGGTCCGTCAAACCCAGGATCCAGAGGGTTCGAAGTGGCTGCACGCAAGCGCATGTCGCGCAAAGAGCTGAAGCAGGCCGATCCGCTATACGAGTCGCTCGAGCGCATCGGCAAGAAACTCGTTGCGCACAAGGTGGAGTTCGCCGCAGGGCTCGTGGGCCTGGTCGTGGTCCTCGGATCCGCGGGCGCCTACAGCTCCTACAAAGAGAGCAAGGACCGTGAGCGCGCCGAGGCGGTCGCCTCCGCCTTCGCCGCGATCTCGGCGCCGGTGGGGACCGAGGCGGTGACCGAGGCCAAGGGCGAGGCCTTCATCGACGAGGAGGCTCGCCGCAAGGCGGTCTCGGAGAGGATGGCGGCGCTCCAGGCGCAGTACGGCGACTCTCCGCTCGGCGACGTGGGCGCCTGGCTGAAGGCGACGCGCGGCGCCGGCGCGGAGGGCAAGGGCCCGGACCCGGCGGCGGTCGAGGCGCTGGCCAAGCTCGGCGGCCGCGCGGCGGGGCTCGGTCCCTGGATCGAGCTGGCTCGCGGGCGCGCCGCCTGGGACGCCGGTGACAAGGCCGGCGCGAGAAAGGCCTACCAGGTCGTCGCCGGAGGCGAGGACAACACCCCGGCCGTGCGCGCCCTGGCCAAGATGGCGCTCGCCGATCTCGACAACCCGCAGGTGGGCGGCGAAGGCGGTGACGTGGAGAAGGCGCGGACCGCCTACCGGGAGGTCCTGAGCATCATCGACGAGGGCGAGGACAAGGAGCCCGCCCTGAGCGCGGTCCGCAACGAGGCGGCCCTGCGTCTCGCTCTCCTGCCCGGCGGGCACAAGGAGGAGCTCGAGCCGCCAAAGCCGGAGCCCGAGGAGGCCGAGGACAAGGCCGAGGACAAGGCCGAGGAGAAGGCCGAGGAGAAGGCCGAGGACAAGGCCGAGAAGAAGGAAGGTGACGAGAAGCCCGCCGCCGGAGAGGCTGGCGGCGAGGAGCCTTCGGACGAGAAGCCGGGCGAGAAGGCTGCGCCCGAGGACGGCGCCAAGGGCGGCAAGGAGTAAGCCGTGAAGCAGGCTCCTCGGCCGGCAGCCTCGGTTGCACCCTGGCTGTTGCTGGTGTGTGCCGTGCTCCTCCCTTCCTCGGGTCTCGCGGATCTGCGGCCCCTGTGGATGTTCTCGATGCACGAGCCCGCGGCCCTCGAGGTCGGCGCGAAGGAGCTCGGCGAGCCGACCTTCTTCGGCGACGGGGAACGCCTCGTCGCCGGCGACCGCCGGGGCCGCCTGGCGGCCTTCGAGGTGGCCGGGGGGAAGCTGCTCTGGTCCAGGAACCTCGGAGACGCCGTGGTCGCACCGCCGGTACCGGTGGGGGCCGACCGCCTGCTGATCGCGGGAGCGGACGGCTCCCTGCGGCTGCTCAGCTCCGACACCGGAGAAGACCTCTGGGTCGACGCGCGGCCCGGGCAGGCCGGCTTCCACTCCCGCCCGCTCGTGCACGGTCCCCTCGTGGTCGCCCAGGACGCGGCGAACAAGGTCGTCGGACGCACCCTCGAGGGGCGCTTCGTCTTCGCCTACGAGGACGTGCCGCCCCTCGACGAGCTGGCCCTCTTCGGTGAGGCGCCTCCCGCCACGGACGGCAAGCGCATCTTCTTGGGGATGTCGGACGGGACCGTGCTGGCCCTGCCGCCCACGGGTGGCAAGGCCATCTGGGGTGCCGTGCTGCCCTCCGAGAGGCCGCGGGCCGCAGACGCCCAGGCGGGGCCGGTGGTCATGGGCGGGCGTGTCTACGCCGGCTCGACGCAGGCTGGGCTCGTGGTGCTCGACGCGAGCACCGGGAGGACCCAGGCGAGCGTGGATCTGAGCGGGCTCGTGCACCTGGTCGCGGCGGGCCCGGGCGAGCTCTACGCCCTCGCGTGGGACGGCACGGTCGTGCGCTTCGACATCGGCGACACGGCCAGGCCCGGCGTGCGCTGGTCGGTCAAGGCCCCCGGCGTGCCGGCGCGCCCGGCGCTGACGAGCAGCGCGCTGCTCTACTGCAACGGGCTCGGGCTCGTGGAGCAGTCGCGCGAGGACGGGGCCGTGCGATCGCGCCGGGTCTTCGAGCGGGGCTGCTCGGGAGGGGTAGGCGTGGCGGCCGGGCTGGCCGCCCACATGGTCCACGACGGGACCTTGGTAGTATGGAAGGTCCTGGTGCCGACCACCCATTGACCAACAGGGCGTTTCGGCTACGAAACGCCTGCCCCGGAATACGACGAGGAAGCGAGCGATGAAGGTCATGCAAACCACAACCGCGATGGCCTTGGCCGCCTTGCTGGCAGCAGCGTGCAGCTCTTCTTCGGGAGGCTCGGGACAAGGCCCCATCGGAGCGGTGGGCAGCAACGACCTCGGCAGCCTCCCCGGCGACGTGCAGGCCGTGCCGGACGGGGTCGACGTGCCCGTCGTGCCGGAGACCGAGTGCGACTCGGAGCGCCCGTGCGCGGACGGGAAGATCTGCGACTGCGAGGGTGCCTGCGTGGAGGACCCGGACACGAAGGAGTGCACCGAGGACAAGAACTGCGGCATCCCCAACTACTGCGACACCTGCATCGGCCGCTGCCGGCAGCAGGTGGACCTGTGCGAGCCCTGCGCGGCCGACCAGCAGTGCAAGGGCAAAAACTCCCGGTGCCTGGTCTACGTGAGCGGCGACAGCTACTGCGGAAAGGCCTGCGAGGACGATCCCGGCTGCCCGTCCAACTTCGAGTGCAAGGCCATCGGGGCCATCAAGAAGAAGCAGTGCGTGCCGCGGACCGCCGACTGCGTCCAGCAGGTCGCCTGCACGAAGGACGCCGAGTGCAAGCTCGGCTTCTACTGCAACAAGGACGTCGGCGAGTGCGCCAAGGGCTGCGCCGACGACGTCGAGTGCCCCGACGAGAAGATCTGCTCCGCCCTGCGCTGCCAGCTCGCCTGCGATGACACGACCAACCCCTGCCCCGAGGACTTCATCTGCGAGGAGGGGCGCTGCAAGGTGGAAGGCGGCTGCCTCGTGCCCCAGGACTGCCCGATCCCCGAGACCTACTGCGACGAGGAGACCAAGATGTGCCAGCCCGGCTGCGCCCAGGACTTCGACTGCAAGGCCTCGGGCAAAGCCTGCGTCGACGGGGAGTGCGTCGAAAAGCCGTGCCCGGGCAACTTCTGGTGCGCCTACCTGCAGGTCTGCGACCGCAGCTCTGGGAAGTGCGAGCCCGCCGAGGGGCCTTTCTGCGACGTCTGCGACCCGGAGGGAGACCAGGCCCAGCACGAGGCCCAGTGCGGCACGGGCGGCATCTGCGCCACGGTCCAGGACGAGGAGGGCAACGAGAAGGGCTCATTCTGCCTGCCCGCCTGCCTGCCCGGGCGCACGGACCGTTGCCCGAAGGGCTTCCAGTGCATGGAGGTCAAGGACCAGGACGGCAACCTCGTGACCGAGGTGTGCCAGCGGGACTGCTCCTACGACCCCCTCGGCAAGAAGGAGGAGGAGACTCCGCCCGAGGAGACTCCGCCCGAGGAGACGCCGCCCGAGGAGACGCCGCCGCAGTAGCTTCGAGGCGCCTAGCCCGCCCTGCGCCTCCGCAGCGGGATCATCCCGAGGAGCAGCGTGAGGAGGAGGCCTGCCGCCGGTGGGGCAGGGCCCGTGCCTCCGGCCGCGCAGCCGTTGGAGCCGTTGCTGCCGTTGTTGGTCGTCGGGGGCTCCGCGCGAGCGGGCGTGTCGGGGAATGAGATGATCTGGTCAGGGAAGGTTACGATGTCGAAGGAGCCCCGGTCGGTGGTGGGTTTGCCGTTGTCCTCGGGCTCCACCGGGATGTCCTCCGGCTCGTGCCCGTTGTCCGGCGGGCCGGCGTCGGGCTCGGTGTCGGGGGGCAGGACTACCGGGTCCTCCGGATCGTTGGGATCGCTCTCGCCCGGGTCCACGCGGCCGTTGCCGTCTGTGTCCTCGTCCCCGTCGCTCAGGCCGTCCTCGTCGGTGTCGGCGCGGTCCGGGTCGGTGACCGTCGAGTCGTCCTCGTCGGCGCGGTAGCGCTGCTCGTCGGTGTCCGGCGTCGGCAGGGTGCGCCCCAGCTCCACGCCGTCGTTGACCCGGTCTCCGTCGCGATCCGGATCGAGGGGGCCTATGCGCCCGTCGCCGTCGAGGTCGTCGGTGGGCTCCTCTCCGTCCGGGATGCCGTCGTCGTCCGAGTCGGCGTCGAGGGGCTCGGTGCCGAGCTCGGCCTCCTGCTCGGTGGTGAGGCCGTCGTTGTCGGCGTCCGGGTCGCAGGCGTTGCCGATGTTGTCGTCGTCGTGATCACCCTGGCCCGGGTCGAAGTCGTCGGGGCAGACGTCGCAGGCGTCTCCCACGCCGTCGTTGTCGTCGTCGGTCTGCGGCGCGTCCGAGACCTCCGGGCAGACGTCTATCGAGTCGCACACCCCGTCCCGGTCGTGGTCGTCGTTGGGCTTGCCGGTGCACGGGTCGCAGGGGTCGCCGAGGCCGTCCTCGTCCACGTCCTCCTGCAAGGGGTTGTGGTCCTCGGGGCAGTTGTCCTCCCCGGCGCAGAGGCCGTCCTCGTCAACGTCGTCTTTCGGGTCCTCGGGGCAGGGGTCGCAGGCGTCCCCGACGGTGTCGTTGTCCTTGTCGAGCTGCTCCGGGTTCGGCTGGCCCGGGCAGTTGTCGGAGTCCCAGCAGGCGCCGTCGCCGTCGGTGTCGTCCTTGTCGGTGTTCGGGCAGGGATCGCAGGGGTCGCCCTTGCCGTCGTGGTCGGTGTCGATCAGCTCGGTGAAGGAGATATCGGGGCAGTTGTCGCAGGTCTCACAGCGCCCGTCCTGGTCCGCGTCGTTCTCCTTGTCTCCGGGGCAGGGATCGCACGGGTTCCCGCGCCCGTCCTCATCCCGATCGGCCTGGTTGGGGTTGGGGCGCGTGGGGCAGTTGTCCTCCTCGTCGCAGAGGCCGTCGTCGTCGCAGTCCTCGTTCGAGGCCCCAACGCAGGGATCGCAGGGGTCGCCGACGCCGTCGCCGT
>CAZQPP010000295.1:0-5845 GCA_964594295.1 uncultured Myxococcales bacterium
CCGGATCTGTGGGGGCCCGGGGTTGGTAACACCCCGGGCTACCCGACATCGCTAACCGCTAATCGCTGCATCCTGAAACGCGAGTTTCAGGATGCACACGAGCCTAGTGGCAGTGCTCGGTGACCACGATCTCGTGGAAGGCGGCCCCGTCGTTGCCCCAGGAGTAGAGGCCCACGGTGCCGGAGCCATGGCCGGCGTCCTCCGCCGCCGGTTCGGCGAAGACCGGCTCACCCGCCAGGCGCACGGTGATGTTGGGGCCGGACACGTCGATCCGCACCGACAGCTCTTCGTCAACCGTGTAGCCCCTGGCTTCGTCGGCGGCGAGCGGGGTGTCGTCGCCGTTGCAGAAGAACCCGTCGTCGCAGGCGACACCGTCGCTGACAGCGCTCCAGGCGCGGGTGGCCCGGGCCGGGTCGCAGATGAGGCAAGGTTTGCCCGGATGGTGCCGTCCGGCGCCGTAGCAGAGGCCGCCGACGAAGCACCCTGTGCAGCTGCCTACGCAGGCGCCGGCGACCATGTCGCAGATCTCCCCCGCGCCGCAGATTGTCCGCCCGGCGATGCAGGCGTCGGTGTCCTCATCGCAGCTCTCGACGCCATTGCAGGCCACGCCGTCGTCGCACTTGTGGGCCGCGCCGGCGCAGGTGCCGCCTGTGCAGGTGTCGGCGACCGTGCAGAACAGCCCGTCGTCGCAGGGCGCGCCGTCGAAGTCGCTCCAGGCGTCGGTGGCCAGCCTCGGGTCGCACCGGCGGCAGGCTTCGTCCGGGTGGACCTGTCCGGCGCCGTAGCAGGTACCGTCGATGACGCAGCCGCCGCACGGCGTCGGGCAGGCGTCGGCGGCCGGGGTGCACAGCCCGACGTCACCGCAGAGCGTGTTGCTCGGCGGGCCGAGGTCGCCTCCCGCGTCGAAGCTCTCCGCGCCGCTGTCGCGCTCCTGGGCAGCGCCCTCAGCCGCGCAGCCGGTCGCCAGCGCAAGCATCGCCGCGCACGCCGCCGCTGCTCCCATGAGCCGAGACGAAGCCATTGGGCCCCCTGAGGTTGTCGAGGATTTGCTGATCCCAACCGATGCTCGACGCTAACGCAGGGGGCAGGCCAAAACAAGCTGACGGCCCCACGGGTGAGCACCGCGCCGTGCACGGGGGAGCGTGTAGGCGCTTATGCGCTACACGCTCTTGGCTGCTCCTACTCCTCGCGGAGGCAGCCGGGGTAGTGCGACAGGTCGTCGAGCTGGGGGCAGGGCTCGGCGCCTTCGAAGAAGCACTCGAGGTCACCGTCGGTGATCGCCCGGCCGTCGCAGCCCAAGAAGACCCCGATGCGGTGCTTTCCGTAGTCGCTCGCTCGGAAGCCGTCCTTCGTGTGGCCGAGCACCCACTCGTGGTGCCGGTCGACGTCCGCCCAGCGCACCGAGGAGACGCCGTCGCCGCTCTTGACGGGCGTGAGCGGACCGACCGGCGGCTGCTCGGGGGGGTTGTTGCGGCGCAGGTCGTCGAGGTCGTAGAGCTTGCGCTCCATCGTGCCGCTGTCGATGATCGCCTGGGCGATGGGCTCCCAGTCGGCGCGCTCCCTGCCGAACATGCCCGCGGCCAGGGCGAGGTTCACTCCGGCCGCGGCGGGCACGGTGATGTCCCCCGCTGACTGCAGCATGAGCACGTGGACGGGGTCGTGGCCAGGCAGCGGGTCCCAGAAGAGGTTTCGGGCGAAGGCGATGGGGTCGCAGCGGTCGAGCACGTGCTGCTGGATGCCGATGGCTCGGCGCAGCTCCGGCGTCCCGCGGGTGTGCCCGACACCGTCGCGGCGGGCTTCTACCTCGAGCTCCTGGGGCTCCTCGCCGTCGGGATCGACCTCGAGGCGGAGCTGATCTCCGATGTCGCACTCGACGCCAAGGGCAAACCCGCCCTCCTCGTTGACCTCGGTCGTGGTGAGCTCGCCGTTCGTCAGGTTGCTGAGCTTGACCACGGCCCCGGCCGGCGCCGCGTCGAGGCGCGCGAAGCTGCGCTCCTCGAGGCGATTGCGGCGGCACTTCCCGGTGTCGTCGCCGAAGGAGATCCAGACGTTGCCCTCCCCGTCGGGGCAGCCGACAAGGACCTGCCCGAAGACCTCCAAGAAGAGCTGCTGGGTGACGCTGAACATGTCCGAGCGCACCATGATGTCGGCGAGGCCGCCGCCGGCGACCATCGGCACGGTGGCCACCGTCTCAGGCTCGAGAGCCGCGGCGAGGGCGGAGTGGAAACCTCCGAGCGAGGTGCCGGCCATGTAGAAGGGCACGTCCGGCCCTCCGAGGTCCAAGACCCCGTCGGCGTCGAAGTCCCCGGCGAGCAGCGAGGGCATCAGCTCCTCGATCGAAGCGCCGCGCGGATCTTCGAGGGCCGGCGGCACCGCGCTCTGGCGGAACGAGCGGACGGTCCAGGAGACGTGCCAGAAGTCGGCGAGATCCTGCCAGAAGCTCGAGCACTGGCGGACCGGATCGGCGTGGAAGAAGCCCTCGCTGGACTCGATCTGGCCGTCGCCGTTGAAGTCTACCGCCCGGCCGTGGATGGTCAGCTCGGCGAAGATGCCGACCTCCTGGAGCCTCTTGAGCCCCTCGCGGGCGTCGAGGCCGCGGACCTCCTCTTCCAAGGCCGGGTCGAGCAGCTTCGCGAGGACGGGCATCACGTAGACGGCGAGCCGTTCGTAGGCCGGATCCTCGAAGAGCAGCTCCTCGACGTCTGGGAAGAAGGGGCCGTGAGCGACCTGGTCGAAGCCCACGGTGGCGATGCCGTGCTTCGCGGCGATGTCGGCGACGCCGAGGGCCTCCACGCGGCTCGTGGAGGTGCCGTGGAAGTAGAAGAGCACGGGGAAAGGAGGCTTGTGCTGCTCGGTGGTCTTCGGGATGGCTATCAGCATGGGCACGTCCACCGTGCCGACCTCCCCAACGCCCGTGTGCGGGTTGAGCCCGAAGGTCTCTCTCGGGCCGGTGCGAGTGTCGGGGGTCTGCATGGAGCCGAAGACGATGTAGTCGACGTTGTCAAAGGTGAAGTCTATGGGATTGGAGCTGAACTGGTTCACCAAGCCCATGATCTTGTTGAAGAATACGCCGCTCAGCCGGTAGCGGTGGTCACGCTCCTCGTCTGGCACGTCCTCGGGCACGCCGGTGTCCCGGATCTCTGAGATGCCGGGCGGCGCCGCGTCCGAGAGCTTGGCGAGGGGGCCCTCGCCGCGGACTCCCGCGCGGATGTTGAGCAGCGGCGTCGCGAGGTCGCCGGTGGTGTAGACCCAGCCGTAGGCGAGCTCCGTGGGCTCGATGACGGCGAGGTCCAGGGCCCTCAAGACGTGCTCGGACTGGGCCGCGTGGGCCTTGTAGGCGAAGGGCGAGCGGATGGGTTGGGGGGTCTCGTCAGCCTCCATCTCGGGGCCCCAGCCCCTCATCGCCGTTGTCAGGAGCACCGCGTGCCGGGCCTTCTGCGCGAGGGGCAGGATCGGTCTCAGCAGCAGCGTGTTCGACGAGACCTCGTAGTGGACAATGGGCTCCTCGACGCCGTCGCCGTCGAGGTCGGCCGTGTTCTCCAAGGGGAAGACGAGGCTCGGGTTGCCGGCGCCGGGGTCCTGCCCGAAGAACACGTTGCGGTCCCCGTTGGACGGGAAGAAGCCGCGGTTGAGGTCGAGGGGGGCGACCTCTCCTTCGCGCGGGTGGCCGGGCTCGATGTTGACTATGAGCGCGCTCGCCTCGGTCACGGTGCTAAGGTCGAGGCGGCCGTCGAAGGACACCACCGCCGGGCCGTAGACCCCGAAGCCGTCGAGCTCGTTCAAGAACGCGCGGGTCTGGTTGGCGTGCTCGGAGGGCTCCTCCTTGGACAGGTTCCAGGCCAGCCCCGAAGGTGTCTCATCGGAGGGGGTGAGCATCAGGTCGCTGGGGAAAGGGACCTCGGGCGTAGGTCTGAGCAGAGGCTCGAAGCGCACGCGGGGCCCGAGGCCCCCGCTCTCCGCGGCGAGGCCGCTCGCAGCCGGATCTTCACCACCGGCGAAGCAGCCGACGGCCACCAGACCCGTCACCAGGATGAGCGCCACCCACGGCGCCGCTTCACGCCTCACCATGTCGCCTCTCCGTGCAGCCAGAGTCCCAACATGTCGTCCGCCGCCGCGCCGTCGGGGTCGTCGAAGACCTCCCCGGGGTCGAACCAGGCGCCCTGGGCGGTGGCTCGCAGCAGCGCCCAATCGGTCTGCCAGTCGAGCACGACGCCCGCGTTCAGCTCGTGGCCGAGCGCGCGGGCCTCTACGGCGCCCCGGGGACTGGTGGGCTGGCCGCCGGCGACGCCGCTGCGTTGGGGGTCGGCGTAGGCGACGGCGGCCTCGGCCCAGAGGTAGCCGAAGGTCAGCGAGATGTGCTCGCAGGCCCTCAGTCCTACCCGCGGGTTGAGGTAGACCGCGTTCCTCACGGCCCCTTCGGTCGCGCCGCGCTCGAAGCCGCGGCTGGGCTCGGCACGGTAGGTCTCGTCCGCCAGGTTGAAGGCGCCGGCCGCGCTGACGAGGCGGAGCGCCTCGCCGAACATCAGCAAGCCCACGCGGCGCTCGCGGTCGAAGCTGAAGCTCCTCAGCTCGGCGTCGAAGGGGTTGTCGTCGCCCGAGGCGTAGCCGCCCTCGAGGGCCGCCTCCAAGCGGCGCCAGCGTGTGCCGGCGCGCAGCACGCCTCCAGCCGCGAGGATGTCGTAGTCGCCCGGGCGGTTGGCGCTTCGGGCGAAGTCGGTCTTGCCGAAGTAGCCGGCGGCCTCGGCGTCGGCGTAGAGGGCTACCGGCCCCGCGTCGAGGTCGAGAGACGCGGTAGCGAAGACGATGCCTGTCTCGGTCCGGCCACCCTGCTCGTGGTCCTGGCGGCGATAGAGCCCGCCGAGGCCTCCGCGCACGGCGTCCACGCGGCCGAGCACGCCGGCCCAGCCCTGATAGGCGCGGTCCCCGTCGAGCCAGTCCGCGGAGTCGTCCTCGACGACCGCGTCGGCCGCCGCGAAGACGGTCAGGCGCGGCCCGAGCTTGTCGACAGCCAGCGGGAAGGCTGCCACCTGGAGCCGCATGCTGCGGTCGCCGAGGTGGCTGAAGCCGTAGGGGCTGGAGCGGACCTGCCTGGGGTCGGCGTCCGAGGCGTCGCTCGCCACGGTCCCGAGGCCCACGCTGGAGCGCACCAGGCCGAAGCGGACGAGGAGGTGCCTGCCGGCGGCCTCGGCGTAGGCCTGGGCGAGCCTCGCGCGGAGCTCCTCGGCGCGGAAGTTACTGACCGGCTCGTAGGCGAGCGCCGGGGCCGGGGCTTCCCCGTAGGCGTGCCACCAGGCCTCTCCTTCGACGGCCAGGTAGTAGCGCTGGAAGAGGCTCCAGCCCGGATCTCCGAAGGTGAGGGTCGGCTTCAGCCTCAGCCTGAAGCGCCCGGAGCTGTCCTCGGGGAGCTCGTCCGAGATCTCCGGATCGTCGATCTCGACCGCCACGCCACTGACCCTTGCGGCCACGAAACGCACGGAGCCGGGCAGCTCGAAGGAGCCGCGCCGCCCGACGCCGATGACGGTCGCCCCTGCGGCGGCCGCCGCGGCCGGGGCCATGGTCGTTGCGAACAGACAGAGCCAGAGGAGCACACGCATGGCAGGGCTTGTCCTCAATTCGCAGCCCCGGCGCAAGGGCGGCAAGGGAGACACCTACACGGACCTCGACAGGTCCGACAGGGAGGGCACGTTCTGCTTCCTCGCTCCGCCCCTCGGGGAACGGAGGCTGAGCGTCAAGTACCGCTTCAGCAAGGCCCAAAGCCGCGCGGTCCGGACAGAGGGCCTGGAGGGCGTGCTCGAGTTTGACGGCGAGCCCGTCGCCTTCGCGCGGGTGATCCTGAAAGGGAGCG
>CAZQPP010000295.1:5866-10523 GCA_964594295.1 uncultured Myxococcales bacterium
CAGGCGAACGACCACCACCGACGCCGGCGGTGGGTTCGGCTTCGCCGCCTCCAGGCGGCGGGGGCTCTACCGGCTGAGCATCAAGGCGACGGTCAGTCGGGAGTAGGGCTGGCGCCTCAGATGCCCGGACAGGGCGGCGTCAGGCTTCGGCCCTCTGCCTTGTGTCCCACCCTGCGCGGGTATAAGTAGTAACCCAGACGTCCATATCGGGAATAGCGTGGGTCTGAAGTACCGCCCTATCGAGCTCCTTGGCCGCGGAGGCATGGCCGAGGTCTCCCGCGCGCTGCTCGTCTTCGACGACGGCGTGGAGCGGGACGTCGCTATCAAGAGCGTGCTGCCGAGGCTGCAGGGAAACCGGCGCTTTGTGGAGATGTTCGCCGACGAGGCTCGCCTCGCCGCCCGCCTGATCCACCCGAACATCGTCCGGGTCTTCGGGGTCGGCCGCGGCGACGGCGAGACCTACCTGGTCATGGAGTACGTCGACGGCATCGACCTGAGGCAACTCGAGGAGATCGTCTGGGCCCACGGCCGGCAGGTGCCGATCCCGCTCGCCGTCCACATCACGAACCAGGTCCTCGGCGGGCTCGAGTATGCCCACGCGCTCGAGGAGAAGCCCGGCTCCTCTCTCAACGTGATCCACCGCGACGTCTCGCCGGGGAATGTGCTGCTCTCGAGGCAGGGCGCCATCAAGATCACCGACTTTGGCATGGCCAAGGCCGCCACCCAGCAGAACGAGACCCAGCCCGGCTTCGCGAAGGGCAAGCTCGGCTACCTCGCGCCCGAGGTCATCGAGGAGAAGCCCATCGACCACCGCGTCGACATCTACGGGGCCGGTCTCCTGCTCTGGGAGATGCTCGCGGGGAGGCCGCTCTTCCTGATCGAAGACGTCATGGATGTACGGCGCATGGTCCTCGACGAAGCGATCCCCTCCCTCATGGCGGTGAACCCGAAGATCGACAAGGTGCTTCAGGGCATCGCCGAGCGCGCCATCGACCGCGACCCGGACCGCCGCTACGCCGACGCCGCCAGGTTCCGCAGAGCCCTCGAGGGTTACCTCGCCGCCCGCGACTTCAAGGTCCGCCCCTACCACGCGGGTCGCCTCGTCGAGTGGGCCATTGACTCAGGGGTTGAAGAAAAAGGCGAGGACTGAATACTCTCTGACACTCCTTCTCCCGGTGAGCTGGTCAAGAGCCGTGCGTCTCCTCGTCCTAGTCATTGCGCTGACCCTGTCCGCGCCGCCCTCGCTCCTCGCCCAGGCGCCCGGGGGCGCGCCCGACACCGAGCTGAGCCCCCGCGGCAAGAGCGCCATCGAGAACCTCGAGCGCCTGACGAAGAGCGTCGACCTCACAGACTCCCCCCTCGGGCTCGCCACGCAGGCGGAGGTCGAGCGGCGCCTCGACGAGCTCGAGGCCCTGCTCGAGAGGTGTGAGCTCTACCTCGAGCAGGTCCCGCCCGGAGACAAGAAGCACCAGCGTTACCTGCGCCTCGAGGCCTTCATCTCGGACTTCGGGAGCGCCGTCTCGGGCTGGCGCGGAGATCTGGCGGGGGCGGCCGCCCGGCAGGTGATCTATCGCAAGGCGGTCAAGCGCCACTCGACCGTGCTGGGCGTGCTCGACGACCTGGCCCACGGCAGGGCCCAGGCCACGGGCATGCTGGAGCAGCCGATGCGCTCCTGGAAGGCGGCCCAGGCCCTCGCGCCTTTCACCAAGGACTGCGCGAAACGATTCGCTGGGCTCCGCGACCTCCCGAAGCTCCACGCGTGGCTTCAGCCGCGGGTCGCCTGCGCGAACGCACCGCGCGCCCGCGAGCTCCTCGGCGAGCACCTGCGGGCCTCGTCGAAGGCCTTCGTTCGGGAGCTGACCCAGCGCTACGAGTCGGTGCTCGGGGCCTTCGAGCAGGATGGGACCATCGACGACCACTTCCTGCTGGAGTTCTTGGACTTCGACGGAATCCTGGCCGGCTGGCGGAGCTCTCTCGAGGAGGTCTACGAGGCCATCGGCGAGTCTATGCCGCCCACCATGCTCGACCTCCTCGCCGCCCTCGGCCCGCGCTTCGCCACCCAGCTGCAGGTCGAGCTCAAGAAGAACCGGATGCCCGCCGCAGACCACCCCGAGCGGGTCGTGCGCCGCGCCGTGGACAAGTACTGGCGCACGGTGCTCATCCACGAGAAGCCGGCCAAGACGGTCGCGGTGCGGGTCTTCACCCCCGAGTGGGCCGTCGAGACCGCGGAGTCCTTCGGCACGCCGGTGGCCCGCACGAAGCTCGCCCACGTGCTCGCGCGCGCGCACGGGGAGCCCTTCTGCCGCCTCTACATCCTCTCTGTCCGCCAGGAGCACTTCGCGCGCGGCGAGTACAAGCCGAACCCGCGAGTGAACATCGAAGACAGGCCGAAGCTGCTCGACTGCAAGAGCAGGTAGACGCCTGAGCTGTTCGCGATCGGCCCCCGCTCGGAGTACCCTGTGAGCATGAAGCGCAGGCTGCTCCAGGTGCTCTGTCTCTGCGGCGTCGCGGCGCCGTGCCTGCTCGCCGGTGCCTGCACCGGAGGGACGAAGACGCTGCCGCCGCTGGTGCGCTACGACGCGAACGCCGTGGACACCCTCGTGCCGGGTGACGTGGCCAGGGACGAGAAAGGGGCGGTCGACGTGCCGCTACGCCACGACGCCGTCGAGGACCGGGGGGGCGGGGTAGGCCGGGACGGCGGAGGGGGCGGCTACGACCGCGGCGGCCGGCCGGTGGATCGTGGCGGCCAGCCTGTGGCTCGGGACGCGGAGCAGGTCGACCCGGGAGGTGACGTTGGCGATGCGGCAGGCGCAGACGCGGACCCCGGCGACGGCGGCGGGGCGGATGTGCAGCTCGATCCGGAGGGTGACCTCGACGGAGACGGCGTCGAGAACCTCTGGGACAACTGCGTGTCTGTGCCGAACCCGGAGCAGACCGACAAGGACCGTGACGGGGCGGGCGACCCCTGCGACAACTGCCCGCGATTGGAGAACGAGGGCCAGGAGGACGGCGACGAGGACGGCGCTGGAGATCGCTGCGACACCTGCCCCGAGGTCTTCGACCCGGAGCACACGGACAGCGACGGCGACGGGCTGGGGGACCTCTGTGACCTCTGCCCCTTCGAGCACGATCCCGACCAGCCCGACGAAGACGGTGACGGGGTGGGGGACGGCTGCGACATCTGCCCCTACAACCCCGACCCCGAGCAGGGGGACGGTGACGGGGACGGTGAAGGAGACGCCTGCGACCTCTGCCCGGAGGTCTTCGACCCCGACCAGCTCGACCGGGACTGGGACGGCCTCGGGGACGCCTGCGACATCTGCCCTGAAGACGCGGACCCCGAGCAGCAAGACCGAGAAGGGGACGGGATCGGAGACGCCTGCGACGTCTGTCCGATGGTGCGGGACACGGGCCAGGAGGACACCGACGGCGACGGAGTCGGCGACGCCTGCGACCTCTGCCCGGGCACGAAGGACGCCGGCCAGGAGGACGGCGACGGGGACGGCATAGGCGACGCCTGCGACACCTGCGTCGACGTGCCGAACCCGAAGCAGATCGACCGGGACGGCGACAAGGTCGGCGACGCCTGCGACACGTGCCCCGACAACCCGGACTCCGGCCAGGAGGACGGCGACGAGGACGGCTTCGGCGACGCCTGCGACCTCTGCCCCACGGTGCCCACCGACTACAACATGGACGCGGACGGCGACGGCTTTGGCGACGAGTGCGACGTCTGCTCGACGGTCTACGACCCCGAGCAGCCCGACGGTGACGGCGACGGGGCGGGCGATCACTGCGACGTCTGCGCCGAGGTGGCGGACCCGGGGCAGGAGGATCGGGACTACGACGGGCTTGGAGACGCGTGCGACAACTGCCCCGGCGCGCTGAACTACGGGCAGGAGGACGGCGACGGGGACGGCGTCGGGGACGCCTGCGATCGCTGCCCCGGGCGCCACGACCCGCAGCAGGAAGACAGCGACGGCGACGGCCTCGGCGACGCCTGCGACATCTGCCCGCAGGTCGCCGACCGCGAGCAGCACGACGAGGACGGAGACAAGGTCGGAGACGCCTGCGACAACTGCAGGGACGTGCAGAACAACAGCCAGCTGGACTTCGACAAGGACGGCGTCGGCGACGCCTGTGACAATTGCCGCCGGCACCAGAACCCCGGCCAGGCCAACAGGGACGGCGACGTCTACGGAGACGCCTGCGACGTCTGCCCCGACGTGGACTTCTTCAACCAGAAAGACCTCGACTTCGACGGGGTCGGTGATGACTGCGACAACTGCCTCGACGTGGAGAACCCCGACCAGGCCGACTCCGACGGGGACGAGGCCGGGGATGCCTGCGACCTCTGCCCCCACATCTCCGACTACGACCAGTACGACGACGACCGGGACGCGATCGGCAACGACTGCGACAACTGCCCCTTGGCCTACAACCCAGGCCAGGAGGATCGGGATGGGGACAACGTCGGCGATGCCTGCGACAACTGCGTGGACGTGCGAAACCGGGGCCAGGGAGACGACGACGAGGACAACGTCGGCAACGCCTGCGACCTCTGCCCGGGTCTGAACGACCCGCACAACGACGACGACGACGCCGACGGCACGGGCAACCCCTGCGACAACTGCCTCTCGAACCCGAACCAGCTCCG
>CAZQPP010000296.1:0-10446 GCA_964594295.1 uncultured Myxococcales bacterium
CCGGGCTCTCACGACTGCTCCAAGTGTACCAGGGAGGGGCGATCCACCGCCAGGATCTCCGGCACTTGTCCGCAATGGCTTCGAGCGCTATCGTGCGCCGCCTTTTTAATGGCGAGCTGCCCTTGGGCAACTCTGCCTCCCCGATTTCGCGCACCCGCCCGCCGGGCCACCGGACATGCTCGACTGGTTCCACAGCCTCTTCTCGAACGACCTCGCCATCGACCTCGGAACGGCGACGACGCTGATCTACGTGAAGGGTCACGGCATCGTCTCGACCCAGCCCAGCGTCGTGGCGATCCAGAGGGACCCGCGCGGCGCCAACCGGGTGCTCGCGGTCGGGACCGAGGCGAAAGAGATGCTCGGCCGCACGCCCGGCCACATCGAGGCCATCCGCCCGATGAAGGACGGGGTCATCGCCGACTTCGACATCACCGAGAAGATGCTCCGCTACTTCATCCAGCGAGCCCACAACAGGCGCGCGCTGGTGAGGCCGAGGATCGTCATCTGCGTGCCCTTCGGCTGCACGGCGGTCGAGAAGCGGGCCGTCAAGGAGTCCGCCGAGGCGGCAGGCGCGCGGGAGGTCTACCTGATCGACGAGCCCATGGCCGCCGCCATCGGGGCGGGCCTGCCCATCACCGAGCCGAGCGGCAACATGATCGTCGACATCGGCGGCGGGACCACCGAGGTCGCGGTCATCTCGCTCTCCGGCATCGTCTTCTCGCGCTCGGTCAAGATCGGCGGCGACAAGATCGACGAGGCGATCATCGGTCACCTCAAGCGCAAGTACTCCCTGCTAGTGGGCGAGCGCACGGCCGAAGCCATCAAGATAGAGATCGGCACGGCCTACCCCACCGAGACCATCTTGACCCGGGAGGTGAAGGGGAGGGACATGAACACCGGCCTCCCCAAGACGCTGACCGTCAACAGCGACGAGGTCCGCGAAGCGATCTCGGACCCGGTCCAGGAGATCGTGCGCGCCGTCCGCGAGGCCCTGGAGAACACCCCCCCGGAGCTGAGCGCGGACATCGTCGACAAGGGCATCGTGCTCGCAGGCGGAGGAGCCCAGCTCAGGAGCATCGACGAGGTGCTCCGCGAAGAGACCGGCCTGCCGGTCACGGTCGCCGACAGCCCAATCTCCTGCGTGGTCCTCGGCGGCGGCCGCGCCCTAGACCAGCTAGATCTCCTCCGGGAGGTCACAACCCGAGACTGAGCCCCCTTTGTTTTCCTGGGTCCGCAGCCACCGCCAGGGAGCCATCCACGCGGCCTGCCTGCTGCTGCCCCTGCTCCTGCTCTACGTCCACGGCAAGGACCGCACCCGACAGACGTGGATGTCCACCGCCGTGCGGGCCGTGGCCGCGCCGGGGCAGGCGGCCGTGGACGGGGTCGTGCGCGGCGTGGCCGAAGGCTGGGATCGATACGTCCTGGTCGTAGACGCCGAGGAGCACAGCAAGGAGGTGGCCGAGACCAACCGGCGGCTCTCCATGGAGCTCGCCCTGCTCAAGCGGCGCCTCGAGGAGGCCGAGCGGCAGGCCCGCCTGTGCGGCTTCCGCTTCGCGCGTGAGGACCTCGACCTCCTGCCGGCCCGCGTGGTCGCGCACGAGCTCGGGCCCTTGGACCAGGTCGTGCGCCTCGCCCTCGAGCTGCCCGAGGGAGCCCCGGCCCTGCCGACCGACGCCTCGGTGGTCACCGCCAGGGGCCTGGTGGGGCGCGTGGCCCAGGTGAGCAGCCGCTTCGCCGAGGTGCAGCTCATCACCGACCCCCGCGCCCACGTGCATGCGCGCGCCGGAGAGCGAGGGGTGCTCGGCACGGTCAAGGGCGTCGGCGCGGGCGACCGCTTCGGGCTGCGTTTCCAGACCACCGAGGGGCAGGCCCGCCTCGCGGAAGGAGACCCGGTGGTGACGAGCGGCCACGACCGCCGCTACACACCTGGCCTGGTCATCGGCGTGATCGCGTCGGCCGAGGCCCGCCAGCAGCGGCTGCGCCTCGAGTACGCCGTCCGGCCCTCGGTCCCCTTCTGGGAGGTCCGCGAGGTCTTCGTGGTCCTCGGCACGCGCGCGGAGGAGGAGCCATGACGGTCCTCGTCCTCTCGATCGCGACCTACCTGCTCTACGCCCTCGAGTCGCCCCTGCTCGCGGAGCTGCACCTGTCGCTCTACGCGCCCGATCTCGCCGTCGCCCTCGTCGTCGCCGCGGCGGTGCGGCTCGACCCCACCCGCCTCGTGATCTTCGCGCTCGTCGCCGGGCTCCTGCTCGACGCCTTCACGCCGCTCTCGCCGCTGGGCCTGCACGCGGAGAGGGTCGTCGTCGTGGCCTACATCGCCCGAGCCTTCCTGGGCCAGATCCCCGTGCGCACGGCCAGCGGGCGCATCCTGCTCGGCATGGGCCTCTGCCTGGCGGGGGACTTCGTGCTCTTCGTGCTGCTCGCCCTCTTCGACCGCTCGTTCACGGCCTACGGCCTCGTCTTCGCGCGCATGGTGCCGCACGCGCTGCTGACCGGCGTCGCGGTCCCGGTCGTCGACTCCGTGATCGGGCTCCTCTGGCGCCAGCTCGTGGGCAAGCGCCCCGGGATCTTCTACTCGTGAGAGGCTCCTACTCCAGCGACAGGCGCTTCGAGTACCGCACCCACGCGCGCTGGACCCTGCTGCTCTTCGGCGCGGCCTTCGTGGGCATAGGCTTCCGCTTCTTCGACCTGCAGGTCCTCCACGGCAGGGACTTCGAGCGCCTGAGCCAGATCCAGCAGATCGGGCGCGCGCGCATCCCGGCCCGCCGCGGCAAAGTCCGAGACCGCTCGGGGCGGGTGCTCGCCCGAAACGTGCCGACCCACGAGGCCTACGCGATCCCGGCCCGCGTGCGCCGCCCCGCCGAGACCGCCACCCGCGTCGCCGATCTGCTCCTGCTGACCGACCAGGAGCGCGGCGACCTCCACGAGGCCCTCGTCTCCGCGACAGGCACGGCGCGCTACGACAAGGTGGTCATCCGCCGCGGCCTCGTCGGAGATCGCTGCCCGGCCGACAACAACCGCCTCGACCTGCTCGAGCACCCCCACCGGCACTTCTGGTGCACCCGCTGCGGCCGCACCTTCGAGCGCTGGCAGCACGGCCTGAAGCGCTGCGTGCTCGACGGCGGCTCGCTCCTCGTCCGCGAGGAGGGCCGCCTCGCGCGCTGCAAGAAGTGCGGCCTCGAGTACCTGCGCGAGCCCACCTGTCCCTACGACGGCTCGGCCCTTCGCAACGTGGAGGCCGCCCTGCGCTGCCGTGTCTGCGGGCGCCGGCACAACGACGAGGTGGCGATGCTGCGGGCCCGCAAGAGCGAGCTCCCGGGGGTCTTCGTCGACACCGACTTCAGGCGGGACTACCCCTATGGCCCGCTGGCCGCCCACGTGATCGGCTACGTCAACGAGGTCAACCGCGAGGAAGTCGACCGCGAGCCCGAGATCTACCGCCCGGGAGACCAGATCGGCCGGCGCGGCCTCGAGCGCGCAATGGAGCCGGACCTGCGCGGGGAGCACGGCGAGTACATCTTCTTGAGGCGCAAGGACCGGGTGACCAGGGCCGATCGCGCCATCATCGATGCCCTGCGCGGCTACCAGCCGCAACCCGCGGCGGCCGGGCACAACGTGGTGCTCACCCTCGACGTCGAGATCCAGCAGATCCTCGCCCGGGCCCTCGAAGATGAGGACGCCGGCGCCGCGGTCGTGGTGGAGCCCCACAGCGGCGCCGTGCTCGGCTGGTACAGCAAGCCGAGCTTCGACCCGAACCACTGGGCGGGGCGCATGACCCGGGCCCTGCTCCAGAGCTACGACGACAACCACTTCAGCCCCATGCTCGACCGCGTGGGCGCCGCATACGCCCCGGGCTCCGTCTACAAGGTCGTCACCGCCCTCGCCGCCCTCGAGGACAAGCAGGTGGACCACACCACCCGCATCGACTGCCCGGGCCACTACGAGTTCGCCAAGCGGCGCTTCCACTGCCACATGCGCACCGGCCACGGGAGCATGGACCTGCACGCCGCCATCGCCGAGAGCTGCGACGTCTACTTCTACCGCGTGGGCGAAGCGCTGGGCATGGAGAGGCTCCATCACTACGCGCGCGAGATCTTCGGCCTCGGCCGCAAGACGGGGGTCGAGGTGCGGGAGTCCGCGGGCTGGATCCCCTCGCGCGACTCCTACTACCGCGGCAGACGGAAGGTGCGCTTTCGGCCCGGCTGGACCCTCTCGACCTCAGTCGGCCAGGGCAACGTGCTGACCACGCCGCTCCAGATAGCCCAGCTCTACGCCGGCATCGCCGCCAAGGGGCGCGTGCCGCGTCTCCACCTCGTCGACCACGTCACCGACGTGCACGGCAAGGTCGTGCGGCGCACTCACCCGGAGTCCGTCACCCAGCTCCCCTTCACAGAAGAGCAGATCGAGCTCGTGCGCCACGCCCTCTGGGCCGTTATCCACGAGGACAAGGGCACGGCGCGCCGGATCGTGCTCGACGACATGGACATGGCGGGCAAGACCGGCACCGCCGAGGCCCCCGAGCGAAGGAAAGGCGCCTCGCGCGCCTTCGCCGAGTGGCTGCTCGAGGACCACGCCTGGTTCTCCGGCTACGCCCCGGCCGAGCGCCCGGAGATCGTGGTCGTGGTCCTCCTGGAGCACGGCGGCTCGGGAGGCCTGGACGCCGCGCCGCTCTTCCAGGAGATCGTCCAGCAGATCTTCGACCGGCGCCTGAACCTCCCACAGGTGGGCGCGCCGTGAGCCGCGTCTTCACCCGCGCCGGCCGCCCGACCTTGTCATGGGGCGTGGCCGCCTTCCTCGTGCTCACCTTCGTCGGGCTCGTCAACCTGACCCACGCGGACCACTACTCGGCCCACACCTTCCACCGCGCCCAGCTCGTCTGGACGCTGCTCGGCTTCGCGATCGCCATCGGCTTGATGCTGCTCGACCTCCAGGTCGTGCGCCGCCTGACCCCGATCGCCTACGGCGTCGGCCTCGTCCTGCTCGTGGCCGTGCTCTTCACCGATCCCGTGAACCAGAGCCGGCGCTGGCTTCAGATCTTCGGCATGCGCCTGCAGCCCAGCGAGCCAATGAAGATCCTGACGGTGCTGATGCTCGCCGAGCACCTCCGCGGGCTCCGCTCGGGGGAGCACCTCGACCTGAAGGGGATGCTGATACCGCTGCTCATCGTGCTGGTGCCCGCCGGCCTCATCGCCGTCGAGCCGGACCTCGGGACCGCGCTGGTGCTCGCCGCCATCGGCGCCACGGTGGTGCTCTTCCACGGGGTGCACCTGCGCGCCTTCCTGACCATGATGGGCGTCCTGCTGCTGGCCTTCCCGCTGGCATGGCGCACCGGCCTCATCCGCTCCTACCAGAAGGACCGCATCCGCTTGTGGATCGCGCCGAGCACCGTCGAGTGGAAGAGGGAGAACAGGGCGCTGCTCGACAAGGCGATCCAGCCCGAGCGGGCCCGGTGGGCCATCGGGAGCGGCCAGCTCACGGGCAAGGGACCGCGCCAGGGCAGCCGGATCAGGCTCAGATACCTGCCGGAGATGCACACCGACTACATCGTGGCGACGCTGGCGGAGGAGTACGGCTTCCTGGGCTGTGCGCTGGTGCTGATCCTGTTCTTCGCGTACCTGGCCTGGGGCATACAGGTGGCCCAGGGAGCGAGAGACCGATTCGCCGCCCTGACCGCGGCCGGCCTCGCCGCCGTGGTGGCGGTACAGGTCGTCGTCAACCTCGGCATGGTGACCGGCTTGCTGCCCGTCGTGGGGGTCACGCTCCCCCTCTTCTCCTACGGTGGCTCCTCCCTCGTCGTCACCATGATGGGCTTCGGCCTGCTGCTGAGCATCGCCAGAACCAGGGCAACGCTGTAGGGTCTGCGGATGAGTAGCGAAAAAGAACAGCAGGGCAGATCCGGCTTCGTCGCCGTCATCGGCCGCCCGAACGTCGGCAAGAGCACCTTCGTCAACGCCGCGGTCGGCGAGAAGGTGGCCATCGTCACCAAGAAGCCCCAGACCACGCGCGACCGCATCCGCGGCATCGTGACCCGCCCAGAGGGGCAGATCATCCTCCTCGACACGCCGGGGGTGCACGACCCGAAGAAGCTCCGCGAGCTGAACCGGCGCATGGTGCAGACGGCCATGTCCACGCTGCAGGAGGCAGACGCCCTGCTCCACGTCGTCGACGCGGCCGGCCTCGACAAGGCGGGCGGGCACACCCACGCCTCCGACCTCGAGATCCGCGGCGGCATCGAGGCGGCCGGGCGCCCCGCGGTCCTCGCCCTGAACAAGGTCGACCGCCTCGAGAAGCCCCGCCTGCTCCCGCTCATCGAGCGCTGGGCCGGCACCGGCGCCTACGCCGAGGTCGTACCGATCTGCGCGCTCAAGCAGGCGGACGTCGATCATCTCGTCGGCGTCCTCTACGGCCTCCTGCCGGCCGGCCCCCTGCTCTACCCGGAAGACCAGGTCAGCGACCGGAGCATGCGCTTCACGGCCTCCGAGGTGATCCGCGAGAAGGTCTTCAACAAGACCCGCCAGGAGCTGCCCTACAGCACGGCCGTGGAGATCGACCAGTTCCGGGAGGGACCGCGCTTCACGCGCATCGCGGCGACGGTGCTCATCGAGCGCGACAGCCAGAAGGGGATCGTCATCGGCAAGGGCGGCAGCATGCTCAAGGCCATAGGCACCGCGGCGCGCCTCGAGCTGCAGGAGCTGCTCGGCGTCGAGGTCGTGCTCGACCTCCACGTGAAGGTGGAGTCGGGCTGGAGCGACAGGCCGCGCTCCCTCGACCGCCTCGGCTACGGCGCGGACGCCGGGCCGGCGGACCTCCGCGCCC
The DNA here is from genome assembly GCA_964594295.1 of uncultured Myxococcales bacterium. GTDB lineage: Bacteria > Myxococcota_A > UBA9042 > UBA3505 > UBA3505 > CAZQPP01. Next base: position 6,817 of record CAZQPP010000296.1, read on the forward strand.
TCGAGAAGGAGCTCGGGGTCCCGGTCGAGATTGCCCCGGAGGAGCCCGGCGAGGAGCCCGAACCATGAGGGCGCGCGCAGGGAGCAAGCCGAAAGGCGAGGGGCCGCGGCGACCGCTGCCGCCGGTAGAGCGGCTGCCCCTGGTCGCTATCGTCGGGCGCCCCAACGTCGGCAAGTCGACGCTCTTCAACCGCCTGCTCGGCGAGCGCCGCGCCATCGTCGAGGACGTCCCCGGCGTGACCCGCGACCGCAACTACGCCGAAGCCGTCATCGAGGGCCGGCGCGTGCTCCTCGTGGACACCGGGGGCTTCGACCCGGAGGCCGAAGACGGCATCTGGGAGCTCATGAAGGCGCAGGTGGAGCTCGCCATCGACGAGGCGGACGCCATCGTGCTCCTCCTCGACGCCAGAGACGGCCTCAACCCGACCGACGAGGCCATCTACCGCCTGCTCGAGCCCAGAAAGGAGCTCCTGCTGCTCGCCGTCAACAAGGCGGACAACGACCGACTCCGCCTCGAGGGCCTCGCCGAGGCCTTCCGCCTCGGAGCCGACGAGCCCCTCGCCATCGCCGCCAAGACGAGGCGAAACCTGCGCGAGCTGCGCCGCCGGCTCATGGAGCTGCTCCCCGAAGACGGCCCCACGGTGCCCGAAGAGGAGTACGAAGACGAAGAGGCGACGCCGCTCGACGGCATCGACCCCGACCTGCTCTCCCGCGTGGATCTCGAGGTCAGAGAGAGCGTCGACGAGCTCGTGACGGCTGCCGAAGAAGGAAGCGAGGGCCCGGCGGAGGAGCCGCGCCTCGAAGACGAAGAGCCCATCGCCGTCGCCGTCGTCGGCCGCCCGAACGCCGGCAAGAGCACCCTGGTCAACCGCCTCCTCGGCGACGACCGCCACCTGACCTCCGAGATGCCGGGCACGACCCGCGACAGCATCGACTCATGGGTGCTCGGCGGCGAGCGCCCCTACCTCTTCATCGACACCGCGGGGCTGAGGCGCAAGAGCCGGATCAGCGACCGCGTCGAGCGCTACAGCGTGATTCGCGCGCTCGAGAGCGCCCGCCGCGCCAACGTCGTCTGTCTCCTCGTCGATCCCGAAGAGGGCGTGACCTCCCAGGACAAGAAGATCGCCCACCTCGCCGCCCAGTACGGCAAGGCCGCCGTCCTCCTCGTCAACAAGTGGGACAAGGTAGAGAAGGACACCCACACGGCCAAGCACCTCACGCGAGACCTGCGCCGCGAGATGCCCTTCCTCGACTGGGCCCCGATCCTCTTCGTCTCGGCCCTGTCAGGCCAGCGCGTTCACCGCGTGCTCGCCGCCATCGACAAGGTCGCCACCAACCACCGGCGCCGCCTCAGCACCGGCGAGCTGAACCGCCACCTCGCAGACCTCGTGGGCCGGCACCAGCCCCCCATCCGCGGCACCCGCCGCCCGCGCATCTTCTACGGCGTGCAGACGGCCGTGCAGCCGCCGACCTTCGTGCTCTTCGTCTCCGACCGCAAGGCCCTCGTGGAGTCCTACGTCCGCTACCTCGGCAACGGCCTGCGCGAGCGAATAGACCTTGAGGGCACGCCTATCCGATTGAACCTTCGCGAGCGCACGCGCAGCCCGTCGAAGCACGCGAAGAAGAAGCCCAGGCGCAAGGACAGAAAGGGTTGACCGGGCGCACCGCGCGCCCCTATCCTCGCTACATGATTCACAGGCGCAGTCTTGGAGCGTGGTGGTGGCTGGCGCCCGCGCTCGTCCTCGCGGCCTGCACCTGCAGAGGACCCATGGCACCGGCAAAGCCCCCGACCAAAGAGCCCACGAGCCAACCCGAGAAGACCAAAGAGGAGCAGGAGAAGGCCCGCCTCGCCGCCGCCCGCAAGGCCATGGTGGAACGGCAGATGCGCACCCGCGACATCCGCGATCCCAAGGTCCTTGCCGCCATGGAGGCGGTCCCGCGCTCCGCCTTCGTGCCCCCCAACATGGTCGACTACGCCCACGAGGACCGCCCCCTCCCAATCGGCCAGGGCCAGACCATCTCCCAGCCCTACATCGTCGCCTTGATGACCCAGCTGGCCCGCGCCCGCCCCGGCATGAAGGCCCTCGACGTCGGGACCGGCTCGGGCTACCAGGCCGCCGTGCTCGCCGAGATAGTCGACAAGGTCTACGGCATCGAGATCCTCTGCTCCCTCGCCGACGCCGCCCGCGATCGCCTCAAGGGCCTCGGCTACAAGAACATCACCGTGCGCTGCGGCGACGGCTACCAGGGCTGGAAGGAGCACGCCCCCTTCGACCTCGTCATCGTCGCCGCCGCCCCCGACCACGTGCCCAAGCCCCTAATCGAGCAGCTCGCCCCCGGCGGCCGCCTCGTGATCCCCGTCGGCGCCTGGGCCCAGGAGCTCATCGTCATCGAGAAGCAGGAGGACGGGTCGACGAAGCGGCTCGAGTCTATTCCGGTGCGCTTCGTCCCGATGACGGGGGACGGGGTGAAGGGGGGGAAGAGGTAGGGCTTCCCGAGCACCTCACGGCCGCCAGACCTTCAATGGCCTCACCTGTGCGATGGTGTCGAAGTCTGCGTCGGAGTGGAGGAGCACGGCGTCCTGCTCCAGCACAATCTGCGCGATGAGACAGTCGACCGTGCTTCGAATGGTCAAGCCGCGACGCCTGCCGTCGAAGTAGATGCGCGCCGCCTGCAGGTGGCTTCCCCAGCCGTCCACCGGGCCGACGAGAGCCTGCGTCGCCAGGTAGTCGCGCAGCAGCCGCCACTCCGCCTCATCGCGAGCGCCCTGCAGCAGCTCCTGGCAGCAGATGACGGGGATCCGCAGGTCGCCCTCTCCTCCGTCGATGCTCTTGAGCTCCGCGACCTGCGGCGATGGCACGCCCCGGAAGAGATCGACCAGGACCGAGGTGTCGACGATGGTCAAGAGCCCTCCTCCCGCAGGGCCTTGTGGTCGTAGCCGTCGTGGAAACGAATCCTCCCTTCCAGATCGGCCAGGCGCCTGCGGCGATGTGACCGGACGAGCGCCTCCAAGGCCTTGTGGACCAGCTCACGCTTGGTCTTCAGCCCGGTCAGGCGGAGAGCCTCTTCGACCAGGTCGTCGTCGAGCACGATGTTGGTGCGCATGGTGGGGCCCCGGCGGTGTACAGCCATGCACAGTCTATGTGTATTACTCGCGAGAGTCAACCGCTGGGAGGAGCAGGCCGCGATCGAGGCGCCAGGGGACGCGGCGGCGGATGAGGTCTGAGATCTCTGCGGGGGTGCGGGTCTCGAGGTGGGTGCCCAGACCCTGACGGTTCCGTCGTGCGATGCGGAGAGGAGACGGGAGCCGTCGGGGCTGAAGGAGACGTGGTACGCGAGTTTGGCGTGCCCCTCGAGGTTTCCAAGTAGCATGCCCGTCGTTGCGTCCCACACACCGACCGAACCGTCCCTAGCGGCAGTGACAACCAAGTCCTCGCTCGGGTGGAACGATGCGCGAAACACAGCGTCTTCGTGACCGCGCAGCGTGGCAAGCAGCTCCCCTGAGCTAGCCACCCAAACCTTGGCCGTCCGATCGATGCTCGCCGTAACCACGCGAGCACCATCCGGACTGAACGATGTTGGACATACCCGCTGTCGCGGACCCGCCCGTAGCGTGACGGCCGGGTAGGCC
>CAZQPP010000297.1:0-10416 GCA_964594295.1 uncultured Myxococcales bacterium
GGGGACCAAGGCCGTCTTCGACGGCTCCTCGGCGCAGACCATCTACTTCGAGAACCCCGGCACGAGCACCTCCTACTTCAACGACGTCGAGGTCCGAAACAGCGCCGGCGTCTCGCTCAACTCGAGCGTGTACGTCACGGGCCGCCTCGAGGTGACGCAGGGCGGCTCGCTCAGCGGGTCGAACATCTACTACACGACCAAGCTCCCGCGCGTGACATCGGGGACCTACACCGTCACCAACTCGCGCACCGGCGCCAGCTTCAGCCTCAGCGAGGACGAGGAGCTGCCGTCCACCACGAAGCTGGTCATCGACGCCGGGAAGTACCTGCGCCTCAACGGCAACAGGCTCGTCGCCGGGGGAGGCCTCTCGGTGACCATCTCGAACACCAGCGGCGACGGCCTGATCATGACCAACGCCGCCGACTACATGAGCGTGGGCGGCGCGGCGCTGTTCACCATCCCGAACTACACCTACAGCGCCACCTCCGAGGGCAACCTCAGCGCCGGTGAGCTGCACCTCCGCGGGAGCTTCACCCAGACGAACGGCAACAACTCCACCGGCAGGGCCTTCATCTCGACGGGCACCAAGGTGGTCTTCGACGGGACGAGCACCCAGACCATCAGCTTCGAGAACCCCTCGTCGACCCTCTCGCGATTCGACGACGTGGACGTGAGCAACTCCACCGGTGTCTCGCTCTCGACGAGCATGTACGTGACCGGCCGCCTCGACGTGTTAGAGGGCGGCTCGATCACGGGGTCCAACGCCTACTACACGACGACCCTGCCGCGCGTGAGCTCCGGGACCTACACCGTAACGAACACGCGCACCGCGGGCTCGGTCGTGCTCAGCGAAGACGAGGCGCTCACCTCCGCGACCACGCTCGTCGTGCAGGCCGGCACCGTGCTCCAGCTCAACGGTCACCAGATCGACGCCGGAGGCCACCTCCAGGTGACCTACTCCAACACGGCCGGCGACGGCTTGAAGATGAGCAACGCGAACGACGAGCTGATCGTGCGCGGCCACGCACACTTCAACATCCCCAACTACACCTACAGCGCCACCTCCGAGGGCAACCTCAGCGCCGGCGAGATCCACTTCAAGGGAGACTTCGTCCAGACCAACGGCAACAACTCCACGGGCAGGGCCTTCGTGTCGACGGGGACCAAGGCCTTCTTCGACGGAACCACCGCACAGGAGATCAGCTTCGAGAACCCCTCGGCCACCCTGTCGAGGTTCCACGCCCTCGAGATCGACAACCCGCAGACCGTCACCGTGACCGGCTCGGTCGTGGCGGACGGCGACGTGACCGTGACGAGCGGCAGCACGCTGTCGGTGACGAGCGGCGGGGGAGTGGACTTCAACGCCGACATGGCGATCTCGGGAGGCACGGTAAGCGTAGCCGGCAGCAGCGACATCGAAGGCGACGTCGACGTCAACACGGCTGGCAGCCTGACCCTGACCGGCACGGGCGCGGTCAGCGGGCGCGTCGACGTCACGGCCGGCTCCTCCTTCGACTTCGGCACCTGCACCTTCGACGGCCAGGTCTACGTGAACACAACCTCCTCCATGTCCGGCACCAACGCCTACTGCACGACGCGCCTGCCGGTCATCGAGAACGCCACCTCCAGCTACGTCGTGACGAACACCTACGCCTGGGGCTCGCTCACCCTCCCGTGGGACATCACGTTGCCGAGCACCACCTACCTGCGTGTCGAGGCCGGCAAGCGGCTCATCCTGGGAGGGCACCGCCTCGAGCAGGGTGGCAGCCTGCGCGTGGTCGTCTCGAACACGGCCAACGACGGGCTGCGCATGCTCGACGCGGCCGACTACATGATCGTGGGCGGGGGCGCCCACTTCGACATTCCCAACTACACCTACAGCGCCGACTCGACGGGCAACCTCGCCGCCGGGGAGCTGCACATCAGGGGCGACTTCGTCCAGACCAACGGGAACAACTCGACGGGCAAGGCCTTCATCTCGACCGGTACCAAGCTCGTCTTCGACGGCAGCAGCGCGCAGGAGATCAGCTTCGAGAACCCCTCGGCGAGCCTCTCGCGTTTCAACGACGTGGACGTCTCGAACGCGGCGGGGGTCACCTTCTCGAGCAGCGTCTACGTCACCGGGCGCCTCCGGGTGATCTCGGGCGGCTCCCTCGGCGGCGCCAACGCCTACTACACCACCACCATCCCCCGGGTGGTCTCGGGCACCTACACCGTGACCAACACGCGCACGGCGGGCACGGTCTCCATGGCCGAGGACGAGGCCCTTCCCGCGACGACCCACCTCCGCGTGGACGCCGCTTCGAGGATCGACGTCAACGGCCACACCCTCGACGTCGGCGGCCCCATGACGGTGACCGTCTCCAACACCTCGGGCGACGGGCTCAGGCTCAAGACGGCCGGGAGCCTGGTGAACGTGGACGGGAGCGCCAACTTCACCATCCCCAACTACACCTACAGCGCCACCTCGCAGGGCAACCTCACCCACGGCGAGATCCACTTCCGGGGCAGCTTCTCCCAGACCAACGGGAACAACTCGACGGGCAGGGCCTTCATCTCGACCGGCACCAAGGTGGTCTTCGACGGCACGGGGGCGCAGTCCGTGAGCTTCAGCAACCCGGGCAGCTCCACGTCGAGGTTCGACGACGTCGATGTCGAGAACACGGTGGGCGTGAGCTTTGGCAGCACCTACGCCACCGGAGGCCTCGACCTCACAGCCAAGATGACCTCGTCGGGCACCTTCAACCTGGTGGGCACCTTGACGCTCCGGAGCACCAGCACGCTCACGAACAACGGCACCATGAATGTCGGCGGCTGCGTCAAGGAAGCCGGGCACACGATAGTAGGCACCGATCCCTGTCCGTAGGCTGCGGCGCCGGCCCGAGCGCGGATCGAAGAGGGCGCGGCCACGCCCGACTTGCCTTTGAGGCGTGACTTTCTGTAAATAGGACCCAACTTGTCCTAGTTCAGGAAGAGCCGCGCCTCCGCGCCGCCGGAACGAAGGTCCACGACAGAATCAGCCGCAAGGAGCGATGCAAATGAGCACCACCCCCGATGTCGAGATCCGAGAGGAGCTGCTGGCCTCCTACCCGGACGTCCTGACTCCAGTCGCCCTTGACGCCGTCAAGGCCCTGGCCCACCTCGACGCGGATCGCAAGGATCTGATGAAGGAGCGTGTCGAGCGCCGTCGCCGCCGCTACGTCGGGAAGGATCGCATCAGCTTCCTCGATCCGGAGGCCACCATCGGGCGCACCGGGCTCACGGTCCGCCAGGCGAGGGCAGGGGACTTCGACGGCTCCGAGATCCCCGCAGACCTCGAGCGCCAGTGGATTCAGGGCACCGGCCCCGCGACGAGGCCCCGCGCATCGGTGGAGCAGGGCATCCGCAGCGTCGCCTACGCGCTCCTCTCCGGCGCCGACGGCTGGATGTTCGACGGTGAGGACGCCCTCGGCCAGGTCGACACCATGTCCCTGGACAACCAGCGCAACCTGAAGCTCGCGATCCACAAGGACCCGCTCTACCTGCGGGTGGCCGAGCAGGTGGCGGGCGAGATGAACAGGTGGGCCGAGGGCTTCCTCGGTCGCAGGATCATCGAGGACTGGAGAGAGCAGCTCGACTTCACGACGAAGATCTACAGGGCGCGAGGCCTGCACCTCGACGACCGGCACTTCAAGCTCTCGGACGGGAGCGGCTTCTCGGCCTCCATCACGGACCTCGCCCTCTACGTCACGAACAACTACGAGCGCCTCGGCGCCGAAGGCTCGTCCGTGGTGGTCTACCTGCCGAAGATCGAGACGGCCGAGGAGGCGGCGCTGTGGAACGACATGCTCAAGACCTTGGAGCAGCACCTCGGCATCGAGGTCGGGACCGTCAAGGCCTACGTGCTCGTCGAGCGCATCGAGGAGTGCTTCCAGCTCATGGAGATCCGAGCGGCCCTCTCGCCGCACTTCGTCGGCTTCAACACCGGCCGCTGGGACTACATCAACAGCGTCGCCGACGCGCTGGCCTGGGAGCCCGACTTCCACAACCCGAACATCGACTCCATCGGCATGACCTACGGCTACATGCGCAACTACGAGGACCGCGTGCGCAGGGCCACGAACACGCCCGACCGAAACGGCCGCTTCGCGCTTTGGCAGGGCGGCATGGAGGCCAACATCCCCGTGGGCTCCGAGGTCGGCGTGGGCGAGGGCATGCGCAAGGCCCTCGCTGGTGCGGAGCGTGAGGAGCGCGAAGGCGCTTCGGGCAAGTGGGTGGCCCACTGGAAGATGGTCCACATCGTCAGGCCCGTCTGGGAGAAGCAGGGCAAGGCCAACCAGATGGGCAGGGAGCTCCCGGCGCTCACCTACACCGACGAAGACGCCGACGGGCTCATGCTGCTCGAGCCGGCTCCCCGCACCGTGCGCGGCGCGCGCGACCTCATCAGCGTCGCCCTCCAGTACGGCAACGCCTTCAGCCGCGGGTTTCAGGCCGCCGCTCTCAAGCCGGCGGACTTCTTCGGCGACGACGACGTGCTCTACCTGATGGAGGACATGGCCACCGGCGAGATCCGCATGAGCATCCTCTGGGAGTGGCTGCACAAGGGCGCCACATTCAACGAGGACGACGAGGAGACCGGTGTGAAGGCCGGCGACCGCTTCACGGTCGAGCTCTGCGAGCGCCTCGTGGAGGAGGAGCACGCGAAGCTGCTCGAGGCGAGCAACCGCGACGTGCACGACGACTCCAAGGAGACGACCCTGCCCATCGTGAAAGAGATCGTCGAGGCCTACCTCTCGAGCGAGATCAAGCCGCCCTGGTACATCGACTTCCTGAACGTCAACCTCAACAACCACGACCTCGCCGTGGGCCGCGAGCGTATCTCGAGCTACCTGCGTGCCTTCGCCGCCGATGGCACGCGCATCACCCGCAACCTCGACCTCGACGCCAACTAGGGGGCTGCCATGAAGGGCTTCGATCAGGAGATCCAGGAGACCGCCGAGTGGCTCTCGAGCCCTCGCTTCGAGGGCATCACGCGCCTTTACTCTGCTCGCGCGGTAGTCGAGCAGCGCGGCACCATCGCCAACGACTACACCATCGCGCGGGAGGCGGCGGCGGCCTTCTACGAGCGCCTGCGCGAGCTCTTCAAGGAGAAGAAGAGCATTACGACCTTCGGGCCTTACTCGCCCGGCCAGGCCGTGGCCATGAAGCGCATGGGCATCGAGGGCATCTACATCGGCGGCTGGGCGACCTCCGCCAAGGGATCGGTCACCGAGGACCCGGGCCCCGACCTCGCGAGCTACCCGCTGAGCCAGGTCCCCGACGAGGCCGCGGTCATCGTGCGGGCCCTGCTCACGGCCGACCGCAACCAGCGATATCTGAAGGTCCGCGCCGAGGACGCGGGCAAGGACCCCGACAAGCTCCACGACTTCAGGCCCTTCATCATCGCCGACGCCGACACGGGCCACGGCGGGGACGCCCACGTGCGCAACCTGATCCGCCGCTTCGTCGAGGCCGGCGTGCCGGGCTACCACATCGAGGACCAGCGCCCCGGCGCCAAGAAGTGCGGGCACCAGGGCGGCAAGGTGCTCGTCCCTGTCGACGAGCAGATCAAGCGCCTCAACGCCGCCCGTTTCCAGCTCGACGTCATGGGCGTGCCGGGCATCATCGTGGCCCGCACCGACGCCGAGGCTGCGACCCTGCTCGAGGGCAGGGGAGACGAGCGCGACCACGCCTTCGTCCTCGGCGCCACCAACGTGCACGTGCCCTCCTACAAGGCCTGCCTGCTCACCCTGCTCAAGCGCCTGCACGACGCCGGCGTGGAGGAGATCTCCGGGCACAAGCTCTACTCGCTGCCCGAGGAGGACGTCCGGGCCGCCAACGAGTGGCTCGACGGGGTCGGCATCGGCATCGGCATCGAGCAGAAGGTCAAGGGCTACCGCGAGCGCGGCGAAGCTGCCCTCAACGCGCTCACCGATGAGCTCATCTCCCGCCTCGTCGAGGCCTGGGAGGCCAACACCGGCGTCCGCACCTACGGGCGCGCGGTCGCCGACGCCTTGGAGTTCTACACCGCCGACGGCGGCGAGAGCTTCGACCTCTCTGCCGAGGAGTGGCTGGACTACGCACGGAGCACGTCGCTCTCCGCCGCCCAGCGCAGGGCGAAGTCGCTCGGCCTCCGGGTGCCCTGGGACTGCGAGATGGCCAAGACCCCCGAGGGCTACTACCAGGTGCGCGGCGGCATCGACTACGCCATCACCAGGTCCCTCGCGGTGGCGCCCTTCGCGGACCTGCTCTGGATGGAGACCAAGACCGCCAACCTCGAGGACGCCAGGATCTTCGCGGACGCCATCCACGCGCGCTTCCCCGACAAGATGCTCGCCTACAACCTGTCCCCGTCTTTCAACTGGGACACGACGGGCATGAGCGACGAGGAGATGAGGGAGTTCCCCAAGGAGCTGGGCAGGCTCGGCTTCGTCTTCAACTTCATCACCTACGGCGGCCACCAGGTCGACGGCGTGGCCTCCGAGGAGTTCGCCACCGCGCTGCAGCAGGACGGCATGCTGGCCCTCGCGCGTTTGCAGCGCAAGATCCGCCTGCTCGACTCCCCCTACAGGACCCCACAGACCCTCGTAGGCGGGCCCCGCCTCGACAGCGCGCTCACGGCGTCTTCGGGTCGAACGGCGACGACCAAGGCGATGGGCAAGGACTCGACCCAGCACCAGCACCTGGTGCAGACCGAGGTGCCGACCACCCTCCTCGAGGGCTGGCTCGGCATGTGGACGGAGCACTACAGCCTGCCTCAGCGCCTGTGGGTCAGGCTGCGCCCGCACAGGGCCGGCTCCGAGCTGATGGAGCTCTGCATCCTCTCGGGTGAGGAGGAGCTGGTCGCCAACGTGGTCTTCGCGCCCATCCAGGACCGCAAGGAGCGGCAGATCCTCTCGGTGCGCGACCAGAACACCTTCGAGAAGTCGCTCCGCAAGAAGCGCCTGATGACCCTGGTTCACCTCTTCCTGGTGCATCGATACAAGGCCGAGGCGGTGCACTACGTCACCCCGACCGAGGACAACCGCTACCAGGCCTCCAAGATGAAGGGCCACGGCCTCTTCGAGGAGGTGCAAGACGAGATCGGCGACATCATCGTGGCCGACATCAACCACGAGCGCATCGAGGAGCTGCTCTCACCGGGTCGCGGCGCGATGGCCGACCTGATCTCGAAGAAGGACCTCGCGGCGGGCTGAGCACGTCCGATGTGAACCTCCCCAGTGACCTGTGGCCGGCCGCCTACGGGCCGGAGCAGCCCTCGAGATCCAGTATCCAGTCACGGATCAGCTCCATGGCTTCCACGTCGGGCACGGACGAGGCCAGGGTCGGCATGCGCCAGGTCTCGTCCAAGCTCGACATGCGTAGGAGCAGGACGCTCCTGTCCGGGTCACCCGGGGCGGGGCGGAGGGCTACGGGCAGCCCACCCCGTCCTTGACGACCCCCTCGCACTGCCCCTCGAAGCGATCCTCGACCGCCGGGCGTTCCTGCGCGGGCACCTCCTGCGCCGCGAGGGCCTCGCTCAGGAGGTCCATGAAGGTCCCGAAGAGGGCGTAGGCGATGGTGCTCCCGTCGGCCGGGTTCACGAGGGACTGGTGCACGCTCGCGATGGGCCGGCAAGGGGTCGTCACGAACTGTATCTGCAGCTCGGTGTCGCTCCCGTCTCCGTAGATGCAGGGTCCGTCGAGGGCGCAGATCCAGCGGAAGAGGCAGACCTCGAGGCGCTCGCGGTCCTTGTCGAAGAGGTGCTCGGCGATGGTCTCGTTGGCGAGCAGGCGATCCACGAGGTCGACGGCGATCGACGCGATGCCCGGGCGCCGTCCGAGGCGCTGGTAGAGCGTTGCGTCGTTCGCCGCGTCCTCCACGACGGCGGCCTCGTGCGAGGAGGCCCGATCCACGAGGATCGCCACGTCGGCGGGCGTCGCGCCGGCGTGATCGAGGGCGTCGGCGAGGTGGTCGAGGTAGTCCTCCCAGTCGAGCTTCGCGATGCCGAGGCCCGCGTGCGCCGCCGCCATGTCGCGGCAGCCCTCGGCGTCGGCGGGGTCCCCGGCGCCCGGGTAGGAGTGGTCGGGGCTACCGGCCATGGCGGCGAGCTTCTTCGTCAGGCAGATCTGGATCTGCGGGATGTTGGTGGAGAGGTTTCGGAAGTAGGGGTTGACCTTGGGGTCCTCGAAGAGGCGGAAGATCAGGTCGTCCACTATGGTCCTGACGCCCTCCTCGCCGCCGAGCCTCTCGAAGAGGCCCGCGGCGCAGCCCTCGCCTCCCGGCACGATCTCGAGGCAGAGCTCGGCGAGGGCGTCTGCTATCGCTCTCACGTCTTCGGCGGCCACCTGAGCGTCGGCGAGCGCCGCCTCGAGCAGGGCCATGAAGGCCTCGAAGTCCTCGATGTTGACGGCCGAGCCCGCGTTCTGCACATCGGCGTGGGCAGCTCCCATGGGCTTGCAGGGCAGGACCTCTCCCTGGACGAGGAGCTCCTCCTCCGTGCCCTCACCGTAACGGCAGGGGCCGTCGATGGCGCAGATCCGGCGGGTCAGGCAGGTCTTGATGCGCGCGAGCTGCGCCGGATCGGCCGGGAAGAAGCCCTGCAGCTCGGCGTCGGCGAGCACCCGGACGAAGAGCTCCTCCACGACCGCCGCGATGCCCGGCCTCCGGCCCACACGCTGGTAGACCGTGGCGTCGCTGTCGGAGTCGGAGACGACCTCGGTCCAGGTCTCTCGCAGGAGCTCCGTCGCGGCTGCCGCGTCGTCCTCGTGCACCGAGGCCGCGACGAGCGCGTCGCCCGCGATGGCGAGGAGGTCCTCGAGGTCCGCCATCGAGACTCCGAGGCCGGCGTGGGCGTCTACGAGGTTGCGGCACCCCTGGGCGTCCGCCGGGTCGCCGGGGCCGGGGTAGCGTGCGCCTTCGGCTCCGAAGACTGCGGCGAGGTAGCTCTCGAAGCAGCCCTTCAGACGCTCGACGTCCACCGTGGCGTTGCGGAAGTAGGCGTTCACCCGGGGGTCGCCCGTGGCCCGGTCGAAGAGATCGGCGACGAGAGCCTCCACGGCGGCCTGGCCGCCGATGCGCTCGAAGAGTCCGCCCGCGCATCCGCGGGCACCGGCGACGAGCATGGGGCACATGTCCTCGAGGGCGCGGAGGAGGGCGGCGCGGTCGTCGGCGCCTACGCCGCGTTGGTCGAGGGCATCTCCGATGTGGGTGAGGAAGGCCTTCAGGTCCGCTATGGAGATGCCGGCGCCGGTCGTCGGGTGGGTCATGCCGTCGTGGACCTGCGCCATGTCGCGACAGGGCACGATCTCCTCCCCGACACGCAGCGCCTCCTCGTTGCCGTCGCCGTAGCGGCAAGGCCCGTCGACGGCGCAGATGCGGCGAACGAGACAGAGCTCGAGGCGCTCGCGACCCACTCCCTCGAAGAAACCCTCGAGGTCGTTGTCGGCGAGCACGCGGTCGAGGGCCTCCTTGACGATCGCCTCGATGCCTTCTCTCCGCCCGAGGCGCTGGTAGAGGTTGGCGTCGTTCGTCTCGTCGGCCACCACGTCACCCTGCAGGGCGCGCAAGGAGGAGGTGAGCAGCTCGACGTCGGCGGCGTTGACCTCCTTCGCCTCGAGGACCGCCTCGACGTGAGCGAGGAAGTCGTCGAGGTCGATGGCGGAGACGTTCAGCCCGGCGTGGGCCTGCACCAGGCTCCTGCACCCCATGGTGTCCGGCGGGTCGCCGGCGCCCGGGTAGCCGTGCTCGGCGCTGCCCGCGAGCGACGCGAGCAGGGTGGCGAGGCAGCCGGCGAGGCGGTCGAGGTCGACAGAGGCGTTCGTGAAGTAGGCGTTGAGCTTCGGGTCGTCGCGCAGGCGCTCCATGAGGTCGCCGGCGGTCTCGCGCAGGCCTTCCGCCCCGCCGAGGCGCTCGAAGAGCCCCTCAACACAACCGAAACCGCCCGGCATGACGTTGGGACACTCCCGCTCGAAGGCGGCGACGACGGTGTCGCGGTCCTCGGCTGCCGCGCCCGCCTCGTCGAAGGCGTCGGCGAGGTGACCGAGCATGGCCTCGACGTCGACTCGGCCCACCGGCGCGCCCTGGCCGTCCTCCATGCCGGCGTGGGCTTCGGCGATGTGCCTGCACGGCACGATCTCCTCTCCGATCCTGAGCTCCTCCTCGACCCCCTCGCCGTAGCGGCAGGGCCCGTCGATCGCACAGATCCGGCGAACGAGGCAGGTCTCGAGGCGGGCGCTCAGGCGGTCTGTGAAGAAAGCTTTGATCTCCGGATCGCCCAGCAGACGTTGGGCGAGGTCGGCGACGATGTCCGCGATGCCGGGCTTTCGGCCGAGGCGCTGGTAGATGCTGGCGTTGTTCTCCGGGTCCTCCACGACGGCGGCCTCGAGGGGCTCGATCATCGCCATCAGGTCCGCGGCG
>CAZQPP010000298.1:0-10364 GCA_964594295.1 uncultured Myxococcales bacterium
TCGCCCCGGGCGCCCGGCTTCGCTGGGACGAGCTCACGCGGGAGGTCACGGGCGTCGACCTTGGCGCGGAGGCGTTCGCGAGGCGCTTCGAAAAGTAGGTGTCCCCCAACGACAAATCGAAACGGGACTGTCCCCCAACGATTACCAGCCGTACTCGAAGCCTCCCTGGAAGGAGAAGGCCCAGCGCCGCCAGCCCGAAGGCAGGGCTGCGCCGGCCATGGCGTGGCGCGCCACGACGCCGGCCCGGAAGTAGCGCGCGAAGCGCAGGTGCAGGTCGGCGAGCACGTAGTGCGCCGACGGCCCCGGAGCCTCCACGCTCAGCAGGCCCTGGTAGACGACCTGCGCGCTGCCGATGACGCGCCTCCCGAGGGCGAGGTCTCGCACGGCCGCGAAGGCTTCGACCCTGTCGCCGCCGTATCGTGCTTCGTCCTTGCGGCGGTGCAGGTCGGGTGCATAGAGCGCCCCGATCTCCAAGCGCTCGGCGAGCTTGTAGCCCAGCTCGACGACGAGCCCGACGGCGTCGGGATCGCGTGGGGCCGGGTCTGGGAGGTAGGAGGCGTTGTCCAGCCACCGGTAGCGCCCCCAGCCGAAGAAGACATCGCTCCGCACACGCAGAGCGTGCCTGCGCCGCGGGCCCAGGCGGAAGCGGTTTCGCATGCCGAGGGTGACGGTTGCCGACGTGCTCTCGCCCTCCTCGCGCTCTGCCCGCAGCGGGAAGCTGCCCGCGACGAAGGCGTGGGTGTCGTGCACGCCGGACATCCACAGGCGGGTGCTGAGATCCACCGAGGCCATGTGCGCGGCGGCCCGTCCGCGGCCGAAAAGCGAGGCCACCTCCAAGCCGGCTCCGAGCTCACGCAGCACCGGTGAGGCGTCGCGATCCCTCGCGAGGATGAAGGGCATCAGCTGCAGCCGCCCCGCAACCACCGACGGGTCGAAAGCGTCGTCCACGAAGGTCTCGAGGCGCACGGCCTGGAGGTTCACGTCGGCCTGGAGGCTAAGCGGGGTGTGCCCGAGCTCGGCCCCGACGAGGTCCCGGGCGACGACCGCGGGCGAGACCTTGCTTATGAGCTGCCCCCACCCGAGCGATGCCGTAGCGTAGCGCGAAGCGCTGAGGAAGAGCGGCGCCTCCTTCTGGCCGAGGGTGAGCGAGCGGAGCACGCGCGTCGCGTCGCGCCACCCGCCGTCCTCGGGCGTCAGGTCCGGACCGATCTCGGTGCCCTCGTCTCTCTTGTCGAGCAGCGCGATAGGAAAGCCGAGGTCGGCCTCGAGCTTGATCGAGTCGAATTGCAGGCTCAGCTCGGGCGAGATCCAGAAGACCTGGCGCCCGGCGTCGTGCACCGTGCCCGCGCCGACGCCGACCGTGTGGCCCGGGCGCACGAGGTGGCGCGGGCCGGCGCTGACCACCTCGCCGCCGAAGGGGTCGAAGTAGCGCGCCATGGACGGCGGCAGCGGCTCGCCAGCGTGCTCGAACTGATCGGGGTCGGTGGTGTCGACCCCGCGGAGCTGGTGGGCCAGGGTCGGATCCCGCACGACGCGCCCCCCGACCACAACGGGCTCGTCCGCCTTGGGCGCGGGGGACGCCTGGGAGCCCGCAGGAGGCTTGGAGGGCGCGGAGCCGTGCCCCGGCGAGGCACCTGTCGCAGGCCGCGGAGCCTTCGCGCCCGCGACGCGCACCGGCGGCTCGAGGCGCGCGATCAGCCTCGCGGCGGCGTCGGGCTTTCGCGGCATCTGGAGCACGCGCCTGGCGTGGGTGAAGTGGCGCCTGGCCCAACGGCCGATGTCGCTCACCACGACCTTCCCCTTGCTGCGCGATGCGTGGATGAACTGAGCGTCGCCGATGTACATGCCGACGTGGTTGATCCACATCTTCCCGGTCTGCCGGTTTCGCCCGCGGAAGAACATCAGGTCCCCGGCCTCGAGGTCTGCGATGCGCTCCACCTTCGGCGCGCTCTCGACGGCCGCCTGGGTGCGAGAGACGCGAGGCAGCAGGTAGCCGAAGTCGGCGTAAACCCGGCGCACGAAGCCCGAGCAGTCGAAGCCGGGCGAGCCGTTGCCTCCCCAGACGTAGGGCGTGCCCAGAGACCTCATGGCGTGACGGGCGACCTCGTCGCCCTGCGACGCCGCCCACGCCTGCGCCGGCGCGCAGAGGCAGGTCTCTGCGGGCACGCAGAGGCCCACGACCCCGGTCAGCAGGATGGCGACTCTCCACATGTAAAGGGCGACGCGCCTGGGTGTGCGTGTGTTCAACGAGCCCCACCCCCAAAGCTGCGCTTGACCTCCCCCCGCCGCGCGGACGAAGATGCCGCCCCCGCGGGGGAGAAACATCAGACACAAGCGGAGCCAAGACATGAAGATCGCGATCATCGGTACGGGCGTCATGGGCCGGGGCTGGATCACGCAGTGCGCCATGACGGGGCACGAGGTCCACGCGTACGACTCCAACACCGAAGGCCTGCAGGGGGCGCTGCCCTTCTGCGAGAAGCTCGCGGGCAAGGTGGGCAAGCGCCTCAAGGAGGACGATCCCGCAGCCTTCGCGGCCAAGACCGTCGAGAACATCCACCTCCACGAGAGCGAGGATGAGTTCATCGACGTCGCCGGCGGCTGCGACTTCTTCTTGGAGGCCATCTTCGAGGACATGAAGCTCAAGTGCTCGGTCTTGGGCTCCATGCTCCCCCGGCTTCCCGAGAACGTCATATTCTGGTCCAACACCAGCAGCCTCGACATCGACGTCATGGCCGAGGCCGGCGGCAGGCCCGAGCGCTCCATCATCACCCACGGCATGAACCCGGTGCCGATGATGCCGGGCGTCGAGGTCGTCCCGGGCAGCAAGACCACCGCGGAGACCATCGAGCGCACGCGCAGCGTCCTGCTCGACATGAAGAAGGCTCCCTTCGTCGCCCCGAACATCCCGGGCTTCTGGGTCAACCGCCTCCTCGTCCCGCAGATGCTCGACGCCGTGCGCCTGCTCGAGATGGGCAAGATCACCGTCGAGGACGGCGACGTGGGCCTGAACACGAGCCTCGGTCACCCCCAGGGCACCTTCAAGCTCTTCGACTTCGTCACCGCCCCGACCATGCTCCGCGTCGCCCTCGAGATGTTCCAGGCCTCGAACGACCCCCGCATGTACCCGCCCATGCTCCTCGTGCGCATGGTCAAGGCCGGCCACTTCGGCGCCAACACCGGCAAGGGCTTCTACGACTGGAGCGATCCCCGCAAGCCCGTCGCCCGCGACATGTCGGAGTACGTCATCGGCACCGCGGAGCAGATGACCGACCTCATCGGCTGATCCGCGCTCCTGAGCACGGAGCCACCTCCGAGCGATTTCGAGCCGGCCGACTCCCATCCGGCCACGTGAGGATGGGAGTCAGGCTGGCGTCCCCGCACTCCGTCGTAGGATGGGCCGGCCGACGCGGCTGCGTGCGAGCGGGCCGAAGAAGGGCTCGTGTGGAGCGCGTCATCGACCGGAGACGACATGGGAGTCTGGTTCTCTTCCTTTCTCTTCACGCAGCTCGTCGAGGTCCCGATCTACGCGGTGGCCCTGCGCTCCCGCGGCCTGCGAGTGGCGTTGGCCGTCGCCTTCGGTGCCAGCTTGATCACGCACCCCATCCTCTGGTGGGTCTTCCCGTACATCGAGCTGCCCTGGCTCACCACCGTCCTCCTGTTGGAGCTGGCCGTCGTCCTCGTGGAAGCGGCCTATCTTCGTGCGTGGCGGGTCCGCCGAGCGCTCTGGTGGTCGCTCCTGGCGAACGCGATGAGCCTGAGCCTCTCCGAGCTGACCCGCACGCTGTGGGGCTGGCCCTGACGTCATGCTACCGGCCGCCATAGTCGCCAGCCCGCTCCGGGCGCTCACCCTCCTGGTCGTCGCCCTGTCGCTGCTCTCCTGCTCGAAGCCTTGCCCGGAAGGCACGAGCAAGGACGCCGCGCGCCTCGAGCGACTGAAGCAGCTCATGGCCTCGACGCCTCGGGGCGCCGAGCTCGTCCCACACGTTCCGCGAGCGGTGTGCTTCGGTCCTCACCGCAGGCCGGTGCTGACCACCGCAGCGCTGCTGGTCCTGGACAGCGAGCAGAGCGACACGGCAGCGGCGGCGCGCCTGGCGCACCTCGCAGATCACCGGCGGGCCGGCTTGAAGCCGCCTGAGCCCGGACCCGATTGCGCTGCCCGGGTGGAGCGCGTCATGGGAGCTGAGGCCCGCGCGTGGGCCGTCGAGCTCGAGATCCTGCGCGCCCTGGGCTCCGCCGACGCGGTGGAGCGGGCGCCTGCCGAGGAACACCTGACTCGATTGCGCTCCGAGTACCTCGCGGGCTGCCAGAAGCTACCCTCGGCGGCGCCTCAGTAGGCCGAGCGCCAGCAAGGACACCAGGATGCCAACGGCGGGGAGGGCCGGCGCGGCCGGGTTGCAGCCGCCGCCGTCGTCGTCCACGACCTGCGAGGGGTCCACACAGATCCGCAGATCCTGGCACGTTTCGTCTACGGGGCACTTCCTGTCCGCGGGGCACGGGCCGGAGGTCGTGGTCACCTGGCAATCGGAAGGCTTCTCACCCGGGGCCATCATGCCCCCGCAGAACTTGCTGCCGATGCAGAGCGCCATGTCGCCGCATTCCGTGCCCTGGGGGCACGTATCGTTCCGGGTGCACTTGTGCGGGGCGCAGTAGTGCCCCGAATGAGTGATCGCGTCTTTGGCTCCCTTGGGACAATCCTCCTCGGGAGGTGGCACGACATCGGCGTAGGCGGTCCCTCCAAGCGCCAGCACGGCAATCGCGGCGATCACGGCAGATCTCATCGCTCACCTCGCTCTTGCGGAGCAGTCTGCCCAACCGACGCCTGTGCGGCAACCGGGCGCAGGCGGGTGGCCGCTCAGCGCTGGAGAGGCTCGGGGCGGATGCGAACGAGCCGGTTCCCAACCGGCTCCACGACGATGTGGGCGAGGCTCGAGTCGGCGCGAACGCCGTCGCCCGTGGCTGCCGGATCCAAGAGGACCGGCACCGGACCGTCGGTGGCAAGCTCGAAGTGGAGCGCTGCCCGGGCATCCATGGGCTCGTCCTCGCCCACGGGTCGGGCCCAGAGCAGCACCTCGAGGCGGCCGGGGGCGCAGGCTTCGCTCACGCAGGTCGAGATCTGCACTCTACCGGGGAGATCCAGGTCCGCCGGCTCGAGGTCGAGGCGCACGGCCTCCGAGATCTCGCGGTCGGGCTGCTCTGCGCCGGTCCTCACCGAGGCGACGGCTGCTGGATCCCAGGCCAGCCCAAGCTCGGCCGCGAGCAAGGTCTCGCCGCCGTCGCTCTCGCCGGGCCCGAGGGAGAGCGAGCAGGACGCCACGTCGCCGGCCGCGCCTTCCAGCCAGCAGAGGACGGGAGCGCAGCCACCCGCGAATGGCGCCATGCCGTCGTCGCAGCCAGCCAGCTCGGGAGCAGGCTCGAGGGGCGTGGGAACACGCTCGCGGGCCCTTGCCGGCGCCTTCTTCGTGCGGGGTGCCGCGCGCGCGGGCATCTGGGCGTCGCCGGCTGCCTCGGCGCAGACCCGATCTCGGCACTCGGCGCCCGGATCACAGTCGCCGGGGAGGTAGCAGGTGCTCGGGCAGCCCGTCGGAGCGGCCTGGGATGACGAGCCGGTGCAGACGAGGTCCGAGTAGGCATCACACTCGTTGGCCACTACGGCCGGGCCGCAGCCGCTGTCGTCGGCTATCTCGCGCGTGGCGCACAGGCCGGTCTCACAGGTCGCGGCGCCGCGCGTACCCTGGCAGTTGGCGCTGTCCACGCAGGCGGGCGACGAGGTGTAGTCGGCGGGGCAGTCCGCGGCCCGCCGGCAGCAGTCGCCCGCGGAGCAGCAGACGCCTCCGCGGCAGCGCCCGTGGAGGCACGCCGCGTCGTCTACGCAGCCGGCGCCTTCTGCGAGCTTCGCAGAGCAGAAGCCCTCGTGGCAGAAGTGCCCAAAGGGGCAGGCGCCGTGACGCTTGCAGGGCTCGCCGGCCCCGACGAGGAGGGTGCAGAGCCCGGCGACGCACTGCAGGCCCTCGACACAGTCGCTGTCGAGGGCGCAGGCGCCGTCCTCGTCCACGTCGAGCGCACAGGTGCCGCCAGCGCAGTGGGCCGCGTCGTCGCAGTCCGAGTGCTCCGCGCACTCGCCGGCACAGGCCCCGGGCGCGACCTGGTCGACCTCTCCGTCGCAGCGCACGTCGCGGCCGAGGCCGCAGTGCGAGACGAGGGCAGCGTCGGTGCAGGCCGAGTCGTCCTCGACCACGACGCTCCCGCAGGTGCCCTCCTCGCAAGTCGCGTCCTTGCGCGTACCCTGGCAGGTGTCCGGCTCGTCGCAGGCCGGGTCGGAGCGGTACTCGTCCGGGCAGTCGTCGGCGACCAGGCAGCAGCTCCCCGCGACGTCGGGGTCGGCGCCGTCGGTCTGCCCGTCGCAGTCGTTGTCGAGGCCGTCGCAGCTCGCCTCGACCTCTTCGTAGTGCTCGGAGGCGGCCAGGAAACGCGCCGCCGTGCACGGCTCCCAGCGCCCGTCCACGCAAAGCTCAGGGCCGCGGGTCGCCAGCGCGCAGACGCCCTCGGCGAGCTCGCACGGGGCCCGGCCGAGATCGCCGTCGGCCGCGTCCACGAGGCCGTCGCAGTCGTCGTCCTCACCGTTGCAGCGCTCTCCGGCGCCGTCGTGGCGCCCCGGGTCGAGAGCAGCGCAGTCCAGCTCGTCTTCCTGCCCGTCCCCGTCGGAGTCCGGATCGCAGTTGTTGAGAACACCGTCGGAGTCGAGGTCGGCTGTGCCCGGGCCGCCCACGCGCCGGGCGACGATGCCCGAGAGCACCTGCAGGTCGCCCACGCCGATTCCCCCGTCACAGTCGAGATCGGCCTCTGCGGCGACCTCGCCGCTGCCGGCCTCCTCGAGGGCGGCACGAACCAGAAGCGCGAGTGCGTCGAGATCGGCGTCGCTGCTCAGGCCGTCGCCGTCCAGGTCTCCCGACGGCGTGACACTATGATCGGGTGGGCTCTCCGCCCTCGCCGGCAGCCGGCCGAAGCGGCCGGACGCAACCAGGCGGGCGCCGCCGTCCACATCCTCCAAGCGCACGTCGAGCCTGGCGCCGGAGCCAGCTATCAGAGAGGCACGCTCGAGGCGGACCGCGACCGGGGCCTCGGGCAGGGCCTCCGCGCTCAAGGAGAAGCGGAAGCGCAGCAGCTCCACGGCGACACCGGGCACGTAGTCGAGGCCCGCGCCGGGATCCGTGTCGTGCACCACGGCGAGCGCCACGGACCCGGCAGCGCTTTCGGGCGACGCCGGGACCATCATCACGGTGTGTCCGGCCGGCTCGAGACGCGCCGTCTCGCACCCACCCTCGTCACAGATTGAAAGCGGCGCGGGCCCGCACTCGCCGCGGAAGCAACGCTGCTGCTCCACGGCCACGAGGCTTGCGGCCTCGGCCTCCCATCCGAGGCGAAGCTCGGCGGCCACGGGGGCGCTCTCGAGCTGCGAGGCCCGAGCGATGCTCAGGGCGCACTCCACCTCGGCGCCGGCCTCGCCGGCGAGTCGGCACAGGGTGAAGGCCGTACAGCCCGCCGCGTGCTCATGCACGCAGCCTGCGAAATCGGAGCCCGATGCCGCTGGATCGCAGCTGTCCACGGTGCACTCGATACCGTCGTCACACTCGTCGGCGGTGGTGCAGAGGTCGCCTGCGCCGCAACCCGGGCTCGAGCCGAGGCAAAGGCCGTCGCCACGGCAGCGGCTCTCCGCGGTGCAGGCGTCGCCGTCGTCACACTCGGCGCCCGCGTCGACCCGGAGCAGGCACTCACCCTTCGTCGGATCGCAGGCCGGCACGACGCATGGGCCCTCGCCCTCAGGGCATTCGCGCGGGGTCGCTTCGCTGAGATCACAGCCACCTTCCCCGTCGCAGACGCCGCCCTCGAGGCAGCGATCCCGGCCGGCGCAGGGCTCCCCCGCTCCGGCTACGACCCCGACGCACACGCCGTCGGCGCACGCGTCGTCGGTGGTGCAGTCGTTGCCGTCGTCGCACTCACCCCCGGCGGGCCCGTGCATGCAAACCCCGGCGACGCATGCATCCTCGGTGCAGGGGTTGCCGTCATCGCAGAAGGTGCTGCCGCAGGTCGGGGCCGAGCTCACGAAGAGACCGCCCAAGGCAGTGGTCGGCAGCTCCGCGCCGCCGGCGCTGCGCGCATCGATGGCCGTGGTGCCAATCTCCACGTCGCCTTCTCCGCCCAGCCAGGCCACACGAAGCCTGAGGAGCGCGGAGCTTCCACCGGCGGCGGCTCCGCCGTCGAGCCACGCGTCCGTGAGGGGAGGAGCCGCACCCGGCGGCGGACGCAAGGTAACGCTCGCGTGCCCGACCCAGGTCGCGGGGTCGGGCGGATCGAGCACGACGCCGTGGCCGCTCTCGCCCAGGGTCACCGTCTGACGGGGAATCTCGCGCTCCTCGCAGCCGACCTCGTCGCAGGTGGTGTCGACGAGGGCGAGCACAGCGACGCGGTCGCCCGGGTAGAGAAGGTCGAAGGCCAGCTGCGTGGCAGGCTCGGCGTCCTCGGAGGCGCGAGCAAGCTCGAGGGCGCACTCCGTGACCTCCTCACCCGCGGACACGGTGCAAAGCACGAAGCAGCCCGCCTGGGGCTCGCCGGCGCAGCTCCCCTCGGCGCAGGTGTCGCCGGTAGTGCAGACCTGACCGTCGTCGCAGGGCTCCGTGTTCGGGACACTCCTACAGCCGCTGTCCTCGTCGCAGAGGTCGTCGGTGCAGGGGTTGCCGTCGTCGCAGAGACCCGGCCCGAGGCCCACGCAGGTGCCCTCGACACAGGCGTCCTCCGTCGTGCACGCCAGGCCGTCGTCACACGGGCCCTCGTGCACCTCGTGGGTGCAGCCCACGCCCTCCTCGCAGGCGTCGGTGGTGCACGGGTCGCCGTCGTCGCAGCTCTTGTCGCCCACACATTGGCCGCTCTCGCAGCGCCCGCCGGTGGCGCAGGGATCACCGTCATCGCAGGGGCCGTCCGCCGGCATGTAGACACAGCCTTCGCCTTCGCAGCGCTCGGCGGTGCATACGTTGTCGTCGTCGCAGTCCACGGGGCCTCCGGCGCAGTCACCCTCGAGGCAGGAGTCCGCCTCGGTGCAGGGATCGCCGTCATCGCAGGGCGCGCGATTGAACACGTGTACGCAGCCGTTTTCGGGTTCGCAGAGGTCGTCGGTGCAGGGATCGCCGTCGTCGCAGTCCACGGCCACGCCCCCCCGGCAGCGGCCGGCATCGCAGGCGTCCTCGCTCGTGCACAGGTCGCCGTCGTCACAGGAGAGCGCCGTGTGAGCGTAGGTACAGCCGACCAGCGCTTCGCAACCGTCCTCGGTGCAGGGAGAGCCGTCGTCGCAGTCCCGCGCGTCGCCCGCGCAGGCGCCGGCCGCGCAGATGTCGTCGACGGTGCAAAGGTCGCCGTCGTCGCATGGGTCCTGGTTGTACGGGTGAACGCATCCCGTGTCCGGGTCGCAGCCGTCGGCGGTGCAGGGGTCGCCGTCGTCGCAGACGCGCTGGCTGCCGCCCGTGCAGAGCTCGCCGGCGCAGCTCTCGCCGACCGTGCACGCGCTGCCGTCATCGCAAGCTCCCAGGCGCGCCTGGTGCGTACAACCAACGCCGTCGACGCAGGCGTCGTCGGTGCAGTCGTTGGCGTCGTCACAGGGGTCGCGCTCGCCGGGGCGACAGCTGCCTCCGCCGCAGCGGTCGTCGACGGTGCACACCTCGCCGTCGCTGCAGGAGTCGGTGTTGCCCGGGTTGAAGCAGCCGCTCGTGGGGTCACACTCGTCGTCGGTGCAGGGCTCTCCGTCGCTGCAGTTGAGCAGCTCGGTGCCCTGGCAGCGTCCCTCGAGGCAGGCCACGGTGATGGTGCAGATGTCGTCGTCCTCGCACTCCGTCTCGCCGCTCGGCGTGTAGACGCAGCCGTCGTCGGGGTCGCAGCTGTGGTCGGAGCAGGGATCGCCGTCCTCGCAGTCGACCGTCCCGCCGGTGACGCACTTCCCGCCGGTGCAGAGGTCGGGCCCGGTGCAGAGGTTGCCGTCCTCGCAGAGCCCGTCGAAGACCGCGTTCGTGCAGCCGGCGCCGGGCACGCAGCGGTCGTGGGTACACTGGTCGTCGTCGTCGCAGTCGTCGATTGGGCCGCCGACGCACTCGCCGCCTGCGCAGGTGTCGAGGATCGTGCAGATCAGCCCGTCCTGGCACGGCAGGGTGTTGTCCTGGTGCTGGCAGCCCACGCCGGGGTCACAGCCGTCGTCGGTGCACTCGTTGCCGTCGTCGCAGTCGGCGCGCCCTCCGCTCTCGCACAGGCCGCCGGCGCATTCGTCAGGCTACGTGCAGGCGTTGCCGTCCTCGCAGGGCACGTCGTGGGGCAGGTGGACG
>CAZQPP010000299.1:0-10360 GCA_964594295.1 uncultured Myxococcales bacterium
GACAACGACGGCACTCCCGACGCCGCGGACTGTGCCCCCCTCGACCCCGACAGGCACCCCGGCGCACCCGAGATCTGCAACGGCCTGGACGACGACTGCGACGGCCAGGGCGAGATCGGCATGCTCTGCAGCTACGTCCTCGGGGGAAACCGGAGCCTGGACATGGGCTTCTCCATCATCCAGCGCTTCGAGGTCGAGAACATCGGCCCCGGCGGCAGCGGCACCACGAGCGGCCAGGGCGGGGAAGCTCGCCAGAGCTTCTCGGCAACCGCGGGAGTCAGCTCCCTGCGCATCCGCGGCTACGCCCGCAACGACGGCTGCTACTCGGCATCCCAGATCTGGCTGGGCATCACCGACGGCGAGGAGATCTTGAGCTCCTACATGCTCGCCGACGCCGTGCCCTACACCTGCGGCGCCGGCAGCGGCGGCCTCTTCCAGACGGTGAGCATCACGGTCCCGGCGTTGTTCCCGCAGTAGGCTCCGACAAACGAAAAGCGCCCCGGCCGCGCTGAGCGACCGGGGCGCTGGGGGCCGCCGGGGTTTCCCTCCCCCCCAGGCCCTTGTCTTGGCCGTGACCTAAGGGACCGTGGGCCTACTTCGCGTGCTTGGCCAGGTAGGCAGCGACGCCCTCGGAGGTCGGCGTCATGGCCTCTTCGCCCTGCTGCCAGTTGGCCGGGCAGACCTCGCCGTGCTTCTCGTGGAACTGGAGGGCGTCGACCATGCGGATGGTCTCGTCGATGTTCCGACCCAGCCCCAGGTCGTTGACCACCGCGTGACGCACGACGCCGTTGGCGTCGATGAGGAAGGTCCCCCTCAGGGCAACTCCGGCGCCCTCGAGGAGCACGCCGTAGTTGCTGCTGATCTGCTTGTTGAGGTCAGCCACGAGGGGGTAGTCGATGTTTCCGATGCCGCCCTGCTCGACGGGGGTGTTCTTCCAGGCCAGGTGGGTGTACTGGCTGTCGACCGACACGCCGACCACCTCGACACCGCGCTCCTTGAACTCGGTGTACTTGCGGTTGAACTCGAGGATCTCGGTCGGGCACACGAAGGTGAAGTCGAGGGGGTAGAAGAAGAGCACCAACGGCTTGCCCTTGAAGTCGTCGAGGCTGAGCTCGGGGGTGATGGTGTTGTTGCCGAGCACGGCCGGGGCCGTGAACTTCGGGGCTTCCTTTCCGATCAGAGTGGACATCTGGCGACCCTTTCTGTTGCTTGTTGTCTCGGGGTGTTGGCGGGGATTCGTTGGTGCTCGGCGCGGCGATCAGCCGCCCGAGGCCTGCGACATGCCCTTCTTGAGCTCGTTGAGCCCGTCGAGGAGCTTGTCGTGCTTCGTCTCGTCGAAGAGGAGGTAGTCGAGGAGCTGCTTGTGGACCGGAGACCAGGCCTGCTCCCGGAGCTCGCCCGCCAGCTCGATGGTCTTCTTCTCCATCTTGTCGTGCTCCTCGATCTTCTCCCAGATCGCGGCCACGTCCTCGCGGCTCACCGCGAGCGTCGTGTTGACGTTGTCGATCAGGAACTGCTGGACCCGGTGGTGCATGAGCGAGTCGTGCTGGATGATCTGCATGATCAGACGCACCAGCGGGTTCTTCGTGCTTTCGGACACCTCGGCGGTCACGCCGACTGCCCTTCGCTCGATGAACTGCCAGCCGCGCAGTGTCTTCAGGAACTTCTCAACGCGCTCCGAGCCAATGCTCTCTGTCATCTCTACATCTCCATGATGCTGGGGGGAGGGGATCCGGTTGTGCTTGCCGGAGGCGGCGGGCCTTATTGCAGGGGGTGTGCCACCTCCGCGCGGGGCACGCCGGCGGCGCCACGCCCCAACCGCAACTGGTGGAATTTGTGAGCTATTTTTCCTCCGAACCGATCCGCACGGGGGAGCGTCGAGCGCCGGGAAGCCCACACCCTGTCTCGCAGGCCGGCGCGAGATGTCTCATGCTTTGCGAGACATGAGACAGCCCCGAGACACTCTTGAAGCAGATGAGGCATGGGCCGGCTCAGTCCCACTTCCCGGCCACCCGGTGCTTCTCGCACTCCTCGTCGGCGAGCTTTCGCAGGCGGTAGGCGGTGTCGCGGAGGATGCCGTAGAGGATGCCGCAGGACGCGTCGTTGCGGTGCTGGTCGCCCCTCTCGGCGAGCTCGAGCATCCGGGCCGCGAGCTCCCGGACCTGGAGCAGGTTCTGGTTGTACTGGTCCGCCATGCTTGCGCCTCGCAGTTCGTGCGGGTTCCTTCCTTTCGGAGCACCGCTTGCGAAGCTTGTGCCAGCCGGGAGCCTGTTGCGCACAGCGCGCAGCTGCGCTCCACGCCCAACCAAGCCTCGACCGGGGCTCAGCCCGTCGCAGCCCCCGGGTGGCTGTTGAGGAACCTGTAGAGCGTGGCGCGCCCCACCCCGAGAGCCTTCGCGGCTCGCACCTTGTTGCCGCCAGCCTCTGCGAGAGCGCGCTCGACGGCCTCGACGCTCAGCTTGCCCTTCCGAGGCGGACGCGCGGACGCGGGAGCCAGCGGCGGCGGCGGCGGCGCCAGCCGGCGGCCGCCCTCGCGGATCTCGGAAGGCAGGTGCGCCGCTCGGATGACCCTGCCGTCGCAGCGTACCGACGCGAAGCGCAGGGCGTTGATGAGCTCACGCACGTTCCCCGGCCACGCGTAACCGCGGATGAGGTCCAGGGCCGGACCGTCGACACCCGCCAGATCCTTGCCGGACTCGCCGCGTATCTGCTCGAGAACACCGTCTACGAGCAGGGGGATGTCGTCGAGGCGCGCCCTGAGCGGAGGCAGCTCGAGAGGCACGACACACAGGCGGTAGTAGAGATCTTCCCGGAACCTGCCCTGCGCGATCGCGCGGCGAAGGTCTCGGTTCGTGGCGCTGATGACCCGGACGTCCACCGAGATCGACTGCTCGCCGCCGACCCGCACGAAGCTCTTCTCCTGGAGCACGCGCAGCAGCTTGACCTGGAAGGCCGGGCTGAGCTCTCCCACCTCGTCGAGGAAGAGGGTGCCGCGGTGGGCCAGCTCGAAGCGCCCCTTCCTGGCGCGGACGGCGCCCGTGAAGGCCCCACGCACGTGACCGAAGATCTCGCTCTCGAGGATCTCGTCGGGGAGAGCGCCGCAGTTGATCGGCACGAACGGGCCGCCTTTTCGCGGGCTTTCCTCGTGGATCGCGCGCGCCGCGAGCTCCTTCCCCGCGCCGCTCTCACCCGTGACGAGCGCCGAGTAGTCGGAGGCGGCGACCTGCCGGATCGTCGCGAAGACCTCCTGCATGGCCGGCGAGGCGCCGATCATGTTGTGGTAGCTTCGCCTCGCGTCGAGCTTCTCACGAAGCGAGACGACCTCGGTCACGTCTCGAATTCGCGCGATGACCTGGGCCGGTCGCCCGGCGCCTATAGCCATGGTGCTCACGGCCATCTCGACGCGGCGGTCGTCGCCGTCCCGGGTCGAGAATCGCACCTCCTGCTCATAGGGAGCCACGAGGCCCGGGGAGCCGTCCCGAAAACGGCACTGGGAACCGCAGAGCCCCGTCTGCCCGAGCACGTCGTGGCAGTCACGACCCACGACCTCCTCTTTCGAGTAGCCCGTGATCCTCTCGGCCGCGCGGTTGAAGAGCAGGATGCGGCGCTGCTCGTCGTGCACGTAGATGCCGTCCTCGAGGGAGTCGAGCACCTTCGCGAGACGCTCGCGGCTCTCGGCGAGGGCCGCGAGGTAGCCGTCCTCCACCATCGCCGACACACGGCCTCTGACGAGATCGCGAGCCTCCCGAAAGGCGGCGAGGATCTCCTCCTCGCTGCCCTCCGCCTCAGCGGGATCGGGGATGGACCAGTGGAGCCGCAGCGGGGCTCCGGCCATGACCGGGTTCTTCGCCTTGGGATCCAGCCCGAGATCCTCGCCAAGGGCCGACGAGTCGAAGTTGACGCAGTAGTCGCGTGCGGGATCGCACAGGGTGATGACGACGTCGAAGGTGAGGGACCCAAGCTCGGCCACCGACTTGGAGCGGTGCTTCGAGATGTCGACCCCGGCCTCGGCCATGACGCGCACCGCTACGGGGTGCACACCGCCCGCGCTGACGCCCGCGCTCTGCGACTCCGCCTCATCCCCGGCGATCGCGCGCAGGAAGCCCTCGGCCATCTGGCTCCGGCACGCGTTTGCGCCGCACACGAAGAGGACTCGGAGCTTCATTCTCGGACCCGGTGAGAGGCGGGGAGCCTATCCTCAACCAGGGGGAGATGGCCAGAGCGCGGGGCACTGGCAGGGGCACGGGCACGGGCACGGGCAAGGGCAAGGGCACGGGCAAGGGCAGGGGGCGGACCTAAGGGCCCGCGAAGACCTGAACGAAGAAGAGCACCCCGTCCCGCTCGGCGAGGCCGAGGCCGGTGCGGCGCACGTCGGAGCGGAGGATCTCCCGCAGGTGGCTCGGGCTCTTGGCCAGCGAGCTCTGGATCCCCTCGACGCTGAGGCCCGCCGCGACGTTCTCTCCGGCCGCCTTGGCGACGACCCCTCTCCGCTTCAGACGTCTCATGGGGTCACGCCCCTTGGCGTCCACGTGCCCGAGGCTCCTGGAGCGCGCGAGGTACTCGGCGTGCCTGCGCGCCACGTCGTCGAGCTTGGAGTCCCGGCTCAGCGCAGGGAGCCCCTGCTCGTTTCGCAGATCGTCCGCCCAGGTGCGCATGCGCGAGACGGCTCCTCCCTTCTTCGTCGGGACCGGGTCCGCGGGGAGCACGGAGAAGCGCGGAACGCCCGCGGCCTTGGCCGAGGGGCCGCCGGCGAGGATAGGGCCGCGCCCGCACCAGACCGAGACGAGCGCTGCCGGCAAGCCGGGCCTCCCGCTCGCCTCCTCCACCGCCACCTCGATGCGATGAGGCCCTCGCTTCAGCACGGGCACGTCGGCCGCGAGCCGCCCCCCGGCGACGTGGGTCGGGATCTCCTCGATGCGACCGCCGGGCCGGAGCACGAGCACACGGGCGGAGCGCGCTTCGCCGATCAGCCGGCCCCGGAGCTGCCACGTGGCGCCGGGCGGCAGCCACCCCGGCCGCGGGTCGAGCTCGACCTGGCGCCGAGCCAACAGCGCCACGACACGCACGCCGGAGCGGCGTTGCCCCACGGCCAGCCCGACCCGGTTGAAGGCCACCTCCGAGAGCTCGTTGGACAGCGTCGCCACCAGCCGCGTCACCGCCGACTCCTCGTCCTCTGCCCTCACCTCTACCGGGAGCACGAGCGGGTCGTAGACCCCCGCGCCTTCAAGCGCCTGGTCGAGCACCCCGTCGACACGGACCGTCTCGAGGCCCTCCGTGTAGCGGAGCAGCGTCCACGCGGCCGTGTGCAGGCCGCTGTCCCCTCTCCACGGGCGGCTCCACGCGAGCCCGCGCGCCAGCCCGGCGGCCAGGCTCTCGGAGCGGGCCATGTCCGCCGTCCCGGCGGCTCGTATCGCCAGCGGATCGAGGGGCATGCCACCTTGACGCAGGCCGATGAGCACGACACCGGCAGTTACGGCAAGCAGCATGGTGGACAGCAGCGCACGCCTCATACGAGGCATCGTAGGCCCGGTTGGCGGGGGCGTCAGGTTTTTCGGGGCCCTTGGGAGCTTGCTAGCCCTCGGGGTGCTCCCGGTGCAGCCCGTACTTCTGGACCTTGTAGCGGATCGACCGGAAGGTGATGCCGAGCAGCCTGGCCGCGTCGGTCTGGTTACCGCCGGTACGCTGGAGGGCCTGGCGCAACAGGTCTCGCTCGATGCCGGCGAGGGTGTCTTCGAGGTCCATGCCCTCGGGTGGAACCCGGAGCTCCGCCGCCGCGCTCGAGGAGCCGAGGGCCCGGCCGCGCACGACGTGAGGCGGCAAGGTGTCTACCGTGAGCGTCTCGCTCCGCTCGAAGGTCACGCCGCGCTGGATGATGTTCTCGAGCTCGCGCACGTTGCCGGGGAAGGGGTAGGCCATGAGCACGTCGAGGGTCTCCTGGGCCATGGCCTTGATCTGCTTGCCCATCTCGCCGGAGAAGCGGCGCAGGAAGTGCCCGGCGAGCAGGGCCACGTCGTCGAGGCGCTCTCGCAGCGGCGGCATCTCGAGGTGCACGACGTTCAACCGGTAGTAGAGGTCCTCTCGGAAGCGCCCTCGCACGACCTCCTCGCCGAGGTCCCTGTTCGTGCCGGCGACTATCCTGAGATCCACGGTCTGCTCGTGGAGCCCGCCAACCGGCATGATGGTGCGCTCCTGGAGCAGGCGGAGGAGCTTGACCTGCATGTGGAGGGGCAGCTCTCCGACCTCGTCCAAGAACAGGGTGCCGCCCTGGGCCGTGGCGACCAGCCCGGGCTTGGCCTGGCCCGCTCCCGTGAAGGCTCCCTTGGCGTAGCCGAAGAGCTCGCTCTCGAGGAGGTTCTCCGGGATTGCGCCGCAGTTGATGACCACGAAGGACGCGTCCGCGCGGTCGGAGAGGCCGTGCAGCGCCCTGGCGGCGAGCTCCTTTCCGGTCCCGCTCTCGCCCGTAATCAACACCGTCGTGCGCGTGCGCGCGACGGTCCGCAGGATCTGGAAGACCTCACGCATGGCCGATGAGCGCCCCACGATAGGCCCGAGGCGATACTCGACGCCGGCGTCGCCGCGCAGGCGGAGGTTCTCCTCGATGAGATCGTGGACCTCGGTGGCTCGGCGGACCTGGAAGCGCACCTCGTCCACGTCGAAGGGCTTCTCGATGTAGTCGAAGGCACCCGAGGCCATCGCGAGCGAGGCGCTCTGGTGTGTGCCGTGGGCGGTGACCAGGATCACCTGGGTGGCCGACGAGATCTTCTTCGCCTCCTCGAGGACCGTGATGCCGTTGGCCCTGGGCATGCGAAGGTCGGTGAGCACGACATCGAAGCTCTTCTGCCCCAGGATCTCGACGGCTTCGGCCCCGTCACAGGCCAGCGTCACCTCGTAGCCCTCGTTCCGCAACAGCATGTCGAGCATCTCGCGCATGCTGCGCTCGTCGTCGACTACGAGGACCGCCCGAGTGCTCATGAGAGTGTCCCTCCGCCGGCAGGGACCTGCGGCAGCGCGGCCGGCAGGATCACCTCGAAGGTAGTCCCTCGTCCCAGCTCGCTGCGGACGCGGATTCGCCCGCCGTGGTTCTGCACGATGCGGTGCACGGTCGCCAGCCCCAGGCCCGTTCCTCGCTCGCGCGTTGTGAAGAATGGCTCGAAGACCGCCGACTTCTCGTCCTCGGGGATGCCGGGACCATTGTCCTTCACGCTGAAGCGCGCCCAGCCGCCGCCGGTGCCCGAGTCCTGGTGGATGCGCACCGTGACGGCGGCCTCGGCGGAGCCCTTGAGGGCCTGGAGAGCGTTCTGGACCAGGTTCCAGAGGACCTGGCTGAGCTGCCCGGCGTCCGCCCGCACCCAGGCCTCGGTCCTGCCCTCGAGCTCCACCCGGGCTTCGCCCACGAGGGCCGAGTCCTGGCGGGCGAGGAGGACCGTGTCGTTTGCCGCGCGCACGAGGTCGACCGGTGCCAGCTCCGGAGGGCGCGGGCGAGCATAGGCCAGAAACTCGCCGACCCAGTGGTTCAGGTGCTCGGTCTCGCGCACGATGATGTCCATCATGCGGGCCTGCTCCGAGTCGGGGGCGGAGTCGCCCTGTCGCCGCCGCATCATCTGCACGCAGCCGCTGATCGCGCCGAGGGGATTGCGGATCTCGTGGGCCACGCCCGCCGCGAGCTTCCCTATGGCAGCCAGGTGCCGGCTCTCCTGCATCGCCTTCTCGAGCGAGACCACGCTCGTGATGTCCTCGAAGATGAAGAGCTCGCCCTCGACGCTGCCCTCCCGCCCTCCGAGCGGGGTGATGGTCCAGCGGAGCAGGCGAACCTCGCGGCCGATGAGCTGGCTCGTGATCTCCGAGACCACCCGGCCGTGCTTGTCGCGGTTGGCGAGGATGTGGCGGAGATCGGGGAAGAGGCGGGCGACAGGTCGGTTCAACGCCGCGCTCGGGTCCATGTTCCCGAAGGCGAGGGCCTCGGGGTTCATGAACGAGATGTGACCGGCGGAGTCGGTGGTGATGACCCCGATGGGGATGGACGAGATTATGTTGTTGAAGAGCTCCTCGAGGTTCTCGATCGTCGTGGCCTGGGCTCGCAGGCGGAGATCGGCCGCGCGGAGCTGCTCGGAGAGGAAGGAGGCGAGGAAGGCGATGGCGTAGAACGCGATCGCGTTGACCGCGATGTTGTAGCCGGTGGTGTTGCTCGCGGCCTCGGTCAGGGCCTCGGGCGGGAGCAGGCCTTCGAGAGCCGGTGTGAGCGCTTCTCGCAGGCCGGGGCTGAGCTCCAAGAGGCCGAGAGCCATGAAGGACAGGAAGGAGCAGGTGGCCATGACCACGGCGCCGCGGCGGTAGAGCACGAGGGCCGCGGTGACCACCGCGAGCGAGAAGAAGAAGCTGAAGACGCTGCCGGTGCCACCTGTGAGCAGCACTATGCCGGCGGCGAAGAAGAGGTCCATGGCAAGCTGCACGACCGTGAGCGTGAACAGGGTGCGCCTGACCGCCGTCTTCAGCAGGACCACGATGTAGAAGGCCGAGGCCACGTACATGCAGATGGCCAGCATGTAGGCGACGCGCAGCGCGTTCGGCTCGAAGATCCCGGCGCTGGCTCCCTCGCCCGGGAGCACGACCGTCGCCGCGAGCATCAAGCTCACCACGAGTATGCGAACCGCCGTGACCCACTTCAGGCGGTTGCGGAAGGCCTCGTCGGCGATGACGGGGCCACGTCCGGCCGTGCGCGCCTCTTCCTCGGCGGACCACGGCAGCTCGTGGCGTCGCTCCGGCGGCGGCATCCCGTCGGCGAAGGGAGGGTGCTCGCCGGTGATGACGGCGGACGCCGCGGTGAGGCGGGAGTGGAAGTCGCGCTCACCCGCGACCTCGATCTCTCCCGTGCTCACGTGGGCCTCAGGAGGTACTGCCGGCTGCGGGCCCGTGGAGTCCCCCTCCTTCGGAGCGCCGGCTGTCGCGGAAGCCTCTTCTGACGGATCGACGGTCCTGGTCATGCGCGGCGGCTCGCCGTCAGTGCCCCCCGAGGTTGTCCGCGAGGTTGAAGATGGGCATGTACATGGCGATCAGGACGAAGGCGACGATACCTCCGATGCCGATCATGAGGATCGGCTCGATGATGGAGGTCAAGCCGTCGACCGCCGTGTCGACCTCTTCCTCGTAGAAGTCGGCGACCTTCGTGAGCATGACGTCCAAGGCGCCGGTGTTCTCACCGACACCGATCATCTGAACCACCATCTTGGGGAAGACGTTCATCTCCATCAGGGGTGAGGCGATGCTCTTCCCCTCTGCGATGCGGTCCTTCGCGTAGAAGATGCTTCGCTCGATGACCTTGTTGCCGCTTGTTCGGGCGACGATGTCCATGGCGTCGAGGATCGGGACGCCCGAGGCGATGAGCGTGCCGAGGGTTCGGGTGAAGCGGGCGATGGCGGACTTCTTGATCAGGTTGCCGAAGACAGGTGAGACGAGCAGCACCTTGTCGATGGAGTAGCGCCCGACCTCCGTCCGTCTGACCATGGTGAAGGTGACGATGAGCGCCACGAAGGAGCCGATGATGAGCGGCAGGTAGTTGATGGTCGTGTCGGACATGTTGATGACCAACTGCGTGATGGCCGGTAACTTCCGGTTCCCCATCGACTTGTAGATGCCGGCGAACGAGGGGATGACCTTGACCAACAGGACGCCGGTGATGAGCACCGCCGCGACCACGACGATGATCGGGTAGCGCATCGCGCTCTTGACGCGCTGGCGCAGGGCCATCGCCTTTTCCATGTAGATGGCGAGGCGGTTGAGGATCGTGTCGAGGAGACCGCCGGCCTCACCGGCCTGCACGAGGTTCACGAAGATGTCCTCGAAGACCTCCGGGTGGCGCTTGAGGGCCTCGGCGAAGGTCGAGCCCGACTCGACCGACTGCTTGACCGAGTAGAGGACCTGCCGGAAGTAGGCGTGCGGCTCCTGCTGCGCGAGGACCTCGAGGCACTGCACGAGGGGCAGGCCTGCGTCGATCATCGTCGCGAGCTGGCGCGTGAAGATGACCTTGGTCTTGACCGGCACCGGCTGTGAGAAGGGCAGGCGAATGATGATGTTCTTCGCGCGCTTCTTCGGGGTCTTGGTCGGCGTCATCCGCATCCCGCGGAGGCGCTCCTCCACCTCCGCGGCGGATTCAGCGAACATGCTGCCGGTCTTGATGTTCCCGTCGAAGGTCCGTGCTTCCCAGACGAACTCAGACATGGCTATTACCGCGTAGGATTGTGGCCGGGATTGGGTGAATCGTCGCTGTCATGGCTTCGGCTGCGTGGTGGCGCGCCATCAGCTTCGGCTGCTGCCGTTCTGCTTGCTCGACGTGCCTTCGCTCTTCGCTTCCTGGCCCGTCCAC
>CAZQPP010000300.1:0-10242 GCA_964594295.1 uncultured Myxococcales bacterium
AGTGTTTCAGGCTAACGG
The DNA here is from genome assembly GCA_964594295.1 of uncultured Myxococcales bacterium. Taxonomy (GTDB): domain Bacteria; phylum Myxococcota_A; class UBA9042; order UBA3505; family UBA3505; genus CAZQPP01. The sequence continues at coordinate 19 of CAZQPP010000300.1, forward strand.
CTAACAGCTAACGGCCAACAGCTAGATCCAGGACTAGACACGTGGCGCCGAAATGGAAAGGCCCGGCCCGCTCCTCGAGGGCTCACGGCAAGAGCTCGAAGCCCTCGCTCGCCATCTCTCCTCCCCGCGCCCGACCCTCAGATCGCCCGCTCCACCCCACGCGACGCGCGCGCCGCCAGCTCGAGACGGTCGTTGCCCCAGTAGAGCGCCGGCTCGGCCCCCGGGCGGCGCACGACGAAGGACGGGGCGCCGAAGACGCCGGCCTCCACGGCCGCCTGGGTCTCGTCTTTGAGGGCCTGCTTGATCGCCGGAGCCGTGGCCTGCTCGATGAGCGCCCCGCTGTCGAAGCCCTGCTCGTCCAGGATCTCGGTCACGACCTCGAGATCGGCGATGTCGCGATCCTCGCACCAGTACGCACGGAAGAAGGCGTGGGCCATTCGGCGGCCCTCGGCGGTGTCCGGTCCCGCGGCGAGGGTCAGCCGCAGCGGGAGGATCGTCAGCATTGGGAAGCGGCTGGGCCAGCGCAGGGGGTAGCCGGCCTCCGCCGACTGGCGCCTCAGGTCGCGCGCGATCCACTCCTGCTTGGCCGCCGGGATGTTCTGCAGCGGCACCATTGGGGCGCCGATGGTCTTGAAGACAGCGCCCAGCAGCATCGGTCGGAAACGCGCGGAGGCGCCGAGCACGGACTCCACTCGGGAAGCGGCGAGGGCCGTGAAGGGGCTCGAGTAGTCGAAGAAGAAGTCCACCGGCGCGTCCTCGGGACCCGGCTCCGGCAAGGCGACGTCCTCGGGCTCCCCTCCGAGGGCTCTCTCGACCTGGTACATGCGGTCCTGCCCCCAGAAGAGCCGGCCGTCCACGAGGAACGTCGGCACGCCGAAGGCGCCGTCGGCCGCCGCCTCGTCCGTGCGCCGCTGCAGCTCCTCCTTCGTCTCCTCCGAGCGCGCCCGCTCCAGCACGGCGCCCGCGTCGAGGCCCGCCTCGGCGAGGACCTTCCCCGCGCCCTCGTCGGTGGAGATGTCGGCGCCCTCGACCCACAACGCCCTGTAGAAATGATGAGCCAGCGGCATGAAGGGCTCCCCGGCGGCGAGGAGGCAGCGCAGGGCCGTCAGCGAAGACCGCGGCTGCCCCTCCGGGAGCTTCAGCGGCTGGTCGAGCACCTGTGCCGCGCGGCGGAGATCGTTGAGCGCATGGCGCATCTTGGCCGGCGTCATCGCGTGTACCGGGGACTCCTCCCTCCCGCTCTCCTCGTACACCCCGCCGAGGAGGACCGGTCTCGGCACCAGGGTCGCGGCGTTTCGTTCGGCGAGGGCCTCCACCCGCGTCGAGGCCAGGTAGGCGAAGGGGCACGTGAGGTCGAAGATGAAGTCGAAGGTCTTGCTCATGGCGAACAGCTTGGTGACGAGATCCCTGGCGGGCAATAGAGCAGTTTCGCCTCGGGTCCCAATCCCGTAGCATACGGCGCTCGCGTCTCGGAGCGATACCGCATCGGCGAGATCGGCTTCATCCGGCCCTTCGGCGACATCGACACCGGCGATCTCCTCCTGGGCGCCCCCTGGGTGACCTTCTCCGCCCGGCTCTGAAGCCGTTCACCGACGCGGGCGACTGCACGGCCGCTGCGCATTCGTCTCGCCCGTCGTGAGCACGGCAGATGAAAACGGCCGGCCACTTGACAAACTGACCGGAAATGCCTAATTGGTCAGCCAGGCGCCATGGAGCGACCCGGAGAGCCCCTTGTCCTGGACCTTCGAAGCGATCGAGACCCTGCACCGAAAGCTGCGAAAGGCCGGTGATCCCGGGGATCCGAAGGAGAAGAAGCGCCGGCGGATCCTGAAGGCGGCGACAGAGCTCTTCATCCGCCACGGCTACCGGCGCACGAGCGTCGCGGACATCGCGAGCCAGGCCGGCGTGGCGAAGGGGACCGTCTACCTCTACTTCAAGACCAAGACCGAGCTCCTCTACGGCGCGGTCCTCGAAGAGGAGGCGTCGCTCATCGGGCGAATGCGCGAGGCCTTCGAGCCCTCCATCGCGCCGCGGGAGCGCCTGCGCCACTACCTGCGCATGATGCTCGACTACGGCCCGAGCATGCCGATGTCCGTGCGAATCATGCACGGCGACCCCGACATCATGGCGGCGCTGATGGAGGTCGGGCGCGACGAGCAGCACGACTGGCCGACCCTCGCCATGGGGATGCTCGGCGAGATCATGGACGAGATCGCCCCGTCGCTCGGCGCGGAGGAGAAGGACGAGCGCCTGCGGGTGCTCTTCGGCCTGATGTGGTTCGGCGGGACCCTGGTCAACGACATGGTCCGCGGAGGCCTCTCGGTGACGCGATTCGCCGAGATCCTGAGCGACATGATCCTGGACGGGATCACCTCGAAAGAAGCCCGGAGTGAGCAATGAAAGCAGTCTTCCGCAGCCTCTCGGCCCAAGCCCTGGCCCTGTCTCTGATCCCGGGCTTGATGCTCGGCGCGTTGCCCGCCCGGGCAGAGGAGCCCAAGCCGGCCCCCGAGGCCACGAGCGCGAAGGAGGAGGTCGCCTGCCGCGACCTCGGCCTCAAGGCTCTCCTCGACCGCATGGACGACATCTACCGGGGCACCCGCTCCCACGCCCGCGTGACCATGAAGGTCGTCACCGAGCACTGGGAGCGCGAGCTCGAGATAGAGGCCTGGAGCGAGGGCACCGAGAAGAGCCTCATGCGAATCCGCTCGCCCAAGAAGGAGAAGGGCACCGCCACGCTCATGGTCGGCGAGAACGTGTGGAACTACCTGCCCAAGGTGAAGCGGGTCATCAAGGTGCCCTCGAGCATGATGGGGGGCTCGTGGATGGGCAGCCACTTCACCAACGACGACCTCGTCAAGCAGAGCCGCATGGCCGATGACTTCACCTTCACCAAGAGCTTCGAGGGCGAGCGCGAGGGCCGCAGCCTCATCGAGGTGACGTGCACGCCCAAGGAGGACGCCGCCGTGGTCTGGGGCAAGGTGGTCGTGGTGGTCGACGAGGCTACCTGCCTGCCGGCGCAGCAGCTCTTCTACGACGAGGACCTGGAGCTCGCACGAACGATGACCTTCTCGGAGCCCAAGACCTTCGACACGCGCACCCTGCCTACGCTCATGCGCGTGGTGCCGACCGACAAGCCCAAGGAGTCGACCGAGGTCCGCTACCTCGAGATCCACTTCGACGTGGACCTGCCGGCGAGGACCTTCTCGCACCGAACGCTGAAGCGCTGAGGAGGCCGCCGTGATCACCCTCCGCGTCGCCTGGCGAAACCTCTTCCGAAACCGCCGGCGGACCGCGATCACCGTCGTCGCGGTCTCGCTCACGACGGCCATCCTCATCGCCTCCCTCGCCCTCATGCAGGGCATGGTCGTCCAGATGGTCCGGCACGCTACGCGGCTCGTCACGGGAGACGCCCAGGTCCACGCGCCGGAGTACCGATCGGAGCGCTCGATCTACGAGGCGATCCCGAACGCGGCGGAGATAGTCGCCGCCGCAGAGAAGGCGGACATGAAAGCCGCGCCGAGGAGCTTCGGCTTCGGGCTGGTCTCCTCGGGCACGAAGAGCGCGGGCGCCACCTTCTGGGGCGTGGACCCGGCGGCGGAGAGGAGCGCCCTCGAGCTGGCGGTCGAGGTCGCCAGGGGCGCCTTCCTCCCCGACACGCCTCAAAAGAAGATGGTCATAGGGCGAAAGCTCGCCAAGAGCCTGCACGCCGACATCGGCACGGAGATCGTGACCGTGGTGCAGGCCGCCGACGGCTCGCTGGGCAACGAGCTCTTCACCGTGTCGGGGATCCTCAAGAACGTCGGCGAGGACATCAACCGCGGCGGGGTGTTCGTGCACGCGAGGGACTTCGAGGAGCTCTTCGTCTCGGCCGGCAGGGTGCACGAGATCGCGATCAGCGCCGGGGCGAGGCCTCACCCGGAGATCGAGGCCGCGCTCGCCTCCTCGCTCAAGGGCGCGGAGCTACTGAGCTGGAAGGAGCTGATGCCGGCGGTCGCCGACATGCTGATCATGACCGACGCCTCGCTCTTCCTCTTCAGCTTGATCTTCTTCCTGGCCGCGGGCCTCGGGGTGCTCAACACGATGCTCATGGCCACCCACGACAGGGTGCGCGAGTTCGGCGTCTTGAAGGCCCTGGGCTGCACACCCTGGCGCATCATCCGCGACGTGGCGACCGAGGGCTTCGTGCTCGCCCTCGTCTCGACGCTCGTCGGCGCAGCCATCGGCGTGCCGCTCGCCTGGTGGCTCCAACAGCACGGCCTCGACCTGAGGGCCTTCGGGGACGCCGACTTCAGCTTCTCCGGCATCGCCTGGGACCCTCTCTGGCGAGCCGAGCTCCGCCTGGAGGAGGTCATCAACTCGGTAGCCATGATGTGGGTGGTCTGCGTGATCGCCTCTCTCTACCCGGCCGCAAAGGCCGCCCGCCTCGATCCGGCGCGGGCGATGACCCATGTCTGAGGTGCGGCCATGATGTCCCTGCTCAAGGTCTCGTGGCGCAGCGTGTGGCGCAACAAGCGCCGCACCTTCATCACCGTCGGCGCCATCTCCTTCGCGCTCGCCGTGGCGGTCTTCTTCATCGCCTTCGCCGAGGGCATGTACCGCCAGCTCATCAACGACGCCGTGCGCATGCAGGCGGGACACTTCACCTTCGAGCACGAGGAGTACCGGGACGCCCCTGCCGTCGACCTCGTGGTCGGGGACGTGGCGCGCCTGAGAGAGGGGCTGGAGAGCATCGACGGTGTGGAGGCCACCAAGGTGCTCGTGCTCGGGCAGGGTGTGGCCCGGTCGGGGAACGGCACCAGCGGCGCGGCCCTCATCGGCGTGGAGGCGGCGGCCGAGGTGAAGAGCTCGGTGCTCGCCAAGAAGATTGTCGCCGGCGAGTACCTCGCGAAGGGCGACGACCGAAAGGCCGTCATCGGCGAGTCCCTCGCGCGGCGCCTCAAGCTGAAGGTGGGCAAGAAGTTCGTCGTCTCCTCCAACAACAAAGACGGCGACCTCTCCGAGGAGCTCGTGCGGGTCAAGGGCATCTTCAAGACCGGCGCCGAGGAGATCGACGGCTACCTCGTCCAGGTCCCCATCGACTTCTCGCGGCGCCTCTACGGGCTCGGCCCGGAGGAGGCGACCCAGGTCGGGGTCGTGCTAACGGACCCGGAGGCCCGCGAGGCCGCCATGGCCGCCGCCTCGACCGTCTCCGGCCGGGGAGGGGCTGCGATGCTCCCCTGGGAGGAGGTGCTCCCCGACCTCGCCGCCTACATCAAGCTCGACGGCGGCTCGAACCTCGTCTTCCAGGGCATCCTGATCTTCTTGTCCCTCTTCACCATCTTCAACACCATCTTGATGTCGGTGCTCGAGCGCAAGCGGGAGTTCGCGGTGCTCCTGGCCCTCGGCACGCCGGAGCGACGCCTGCGCGCCCAGATCCTCACCGAGTCGGGCATCCTCGGCTTCCTCGGCTGCCTGGTCGGTCTCGTGGTCGGGGGGCTGCCGGCCTACCGCTTCGAGCTCGTCGGCTGGGACATATCGAGCTGGTTCGAAGAGGGCATGACGGTCTCCGGCCTGGCGGTGGACACGACCGTCTTCTTCCACCTGAGCGCCGAGCTGCTCATCGGCCTCGGCGGCCTCGTCTTCGCGGCCACCATGCTCACCGCCCTGTTCACCGTTCGACGCATCTCGGCCATCAAGGTCGCCGACGTGCTCCGCTGAGAGTGCAGTAAATGAACGCCATAGTCAGCCTAAGAAACGTCACCAAGGACTACGGGCAGGGGGACGTGGTGGTGCACGCCCTGCGCGGCATTGACCTCGAGATCGCGGCCGGCGAATTCGCGGCCGTCGCCGGGCCGTCCGGCTCGGGCAAGACCACCATGCTCAACATCATCAGCGGCCTCGACAAGCCGTCGGGCGGGCGGGTCTTCGTCGAGGGCCAGGAGGTCACCGACATGAGCGGCTCCAAGCTCAGCCGCCTCCGCCTCCGTCGCATCGGCTTCGTCTTCCAGGCCTACAACCTCATGCCCGTGCTCACTGCCTACGAGAACGCCGAGTACGTCCTGATGCTGCAGGGGATGCCCTCCTCCGAGCGGCGGGAGCGCGTCATGGCCATCTTGAAGCAGGTCGGCCTCGAGGGGATGGAGCACCGCTTCCCCCGCGAGCTCTCGGGCGGCCAGCAGCAGCGCGTCGCCATCGCCCGCGCCATCGCCTCCGAGCCGGCCCTCGTGCTGGCCGACGAGCCCACGGCCAACCTCGACTCCAAGACCGGCACCGCCCTGCTCGACCTGATGCTGAAGCTCAACGAGGAGAAGGGAGTCACCTTCTTGTTCTCGAGCCACGACCAGAACGTGCTCACCCGCGCCAAGCGGCTGATCACGCTCAAAGACGGCGCAGTCAACGGTGACGGGAGGCCCAGCGAGCACCTCGATGAGATCTAGCCTCCCCGCCCTGCTCGCCCTCGCTCTCCTGGCCTGGCCGCGCCCGGCCCAGGCGCTCGTCGGCGACACCATGGGCCTCTTCGGGCTCGACGGCAGCGTGCGCATGATCATGTCGGGCTTTCGCAACCCGGAGATCTCCTACCCCGAGGAGCTGGCGCCCTTCGTGGTCCCGAGCCTCCCCAAGGAGCAGTACGGCGTCTCGCAGACCCTGCTCCGCCTGACGGCCGGCGGGTGGCCCACCGACTGGCTGAGCTACGAGGCCCACCTGGTGCAGTCGGTGAGCTTCTCCACCGCGCCGGAGCTGCTCGACGCTCCCGCGGCCGTCACCCGTTACAAGCTCGTAGACGCCCGATGGACCTGGGCCGAGGACGACGGGCTCCACGCGGCGATGTGGCCCGACCGCCTGACCGTCTCGGTCGCCCTGCCTTTCGCCGACGTCGCCGTAGGGCGCCAGGCCATAACCTTCGGAAAGGCCCAGTTCTGGAACCCCCTGGACGTCTTCTTGGCCTTCGACCCCTTCGCCTTCGACCGGGACTACAAGCCCGGCGTCGACGCCTTGCGCCTCGAGATCCCGATCGACGACTTCTCGGGAGTGACGGCGGTCGGGGCGCTCGCCGATCCGAGCGAGGACGAGACCTGGCTGCGCTCGGCCGCCCTGCTGCGGCTGTGGGGGATGCTCTGGGACTGGGACTTCGCCCTCCAGGGGGGGGCTGTACACGGCGGCTACCACGCCGGAGCCGGAGCGGTAGGAGAGCTCGGCCCGCTGGAGCTGCGCGCCGAGGCCGCCTACTTCCACCCGGGCAGCGACGAGAGCCTCGAGGCCGCCAGGCTCCCCGACTACCCGGCAGCCTTCACCGGCGTCATCGGCCTCGGGCGACGCTTCGAGAACACCCTCTACCTGTCAGCGGAGTACCTCTACAACGGCGCCGGCCGCGCCGGCGACGCCGCGGCCTGGGCCCTGCTGGAGGACGGCCACGCCCAACACGTCAGCGAGCACCTCGCGGGGCTCTTCGCGAGCTACGAGCTGACCCCCATCCTGACCACCTCCGTCGGCGCCGTGGCGGCCTTCGACGATCCCTCGGCGTTGATCCAGCCAGGCCTGATCTACTACGCGGCCGGCGAGGTGGAGATCGTGGCCGGCGCCATGCTCGCCGTCGGAGAGGGACCGGCCGTGCCTACGAGCACCGCGAACGAGCTCTGGGAGCTCGAGACGAGCGACCTCAGGAGGAGCGAGCTCGGATCCTACCCCCGCGTGTTCTACCTGGAGATGAAGGCCTACTTCTGACATCATCCCTCCCCCGCGGGTCACGCAACACGCCGGTACGGAGGAATGCCCAGTGCGCCTTCTCGCGAAGAAGACTGCCCTCACCGTCATCCTGGTCCTGACAACGTCGGCTCTCGGCTGCAGCCGCGACGGCAGCTCGTTGGGGAGCGTCGCGGCCGCCGGCAGCGATGCCCGCGAAGCACCGGACGCGACGTCGACCGATCCGGGCGCTCCGCCGTTCAACTACATCCCGCTCAACGACAAGGCCTGCGTCATCGAGGAGGCCGAGGAGGCGGTTGTGCGGCAGGCCGTCGAGCGCATCGAGGAGATCTCGGCGACGTACACGAACGAGATCGGCGGCGGCTTCGAGCTCTGCTCGGAGGAGAACAAGAACGGCTGCCCCGCCTGCGACGTGGCCGACAACAAGATGCTCGCCATCCTGCGCACCCTCGACGGCTTCGTGAACATCCGGGGCGGCAGCGCCGAGGCCTACTTCCGCGAGGCCCTGCGCTACCCCTACCGGCACCTGTCCGTCTCTACGGGCGCCTGCGCGGATCTCGAGCCCGGCTCCTGCCCCGCCGGCTCCGAGACAAACATCGTGCTGACCCAGTCCCGCTCGCAGCCCTGCGCCGACGGCGCCGCCCCCTGCGACCACTACAGCATCGAGAGCGAGTCCCTCGACGGCAGCTGCCTCCAGTTCCCCATGAGCTTCTACGGCGCTGACGAGGGCGGCACCCTCGTGGCCAATCTCCACGAGCAGACCGCCGAGGACGTGGCCTTCGGGTTCATCGTTCCCTTCGTGCGCACCCTGCCCGAGAAGCCGGACAGGATCTCGGAGGCGGAGCTCATAGAGTTCTTGAACGTGGTCGCGGCCACAAAGGACCGCGTCGACGTCCGCGTCTGGAACCCGACGCTGACCATCAGCGGCGAGGCCGGCGCGCGCTGCGGCGTGCTCAGAGGCTGGGTCGACAAGCAGACCTTCGTGGACGCGGCGGCGGCGATGGACCTGAGCGGCAGCGTGCTCGACGCGGTCGAGGCCGTCTTGAGCTCGACCGAGGAGCCGGTGCCGGGCTCCGACGATCGCAAGGGCATCCCAGGAATGCTCTCCTTCAAGCTCGAGCCGGGCACCTTCGTCTCCGGCCTGAGCTGCCAGCCGAACCCCTGCACCGAGCTGCCCGAGCCCACGTGCGCCGGAGGCGTGCTCGAGGGCAAGGGCCCCATCGGCAATTGCACCTACCCGCGCCCCGCCGACTTCGAGCCCGGCGACTCCATCGAGAGCGTCTGCGACTTCAGCTCGATCCGCGACTGGTCGGTGGACTGCGAGGCCATCGGCGGCACCTGCAGCGAGGGCGCCTGCTCGACCACCTGGCGCGCCCCCACCGAGGGCGAGGTCGTGATCACCGAGCTGATGTTGAACCCGGGCTTCACAGACCCCATCGGCGAGTGGTTCGAGCTCCACAACTCCACCGCCGAAGCCCTGAACCTCGGCGGGTGCAAGGTCACCAGCTGGAACAACGGCCCCGAGGAGTCCTTCGTCATCTCCAGCGCCGGCCCCCTCGTGCTCACGCCCGGCAGCTACCTGGTCGTCGCCGCCACCTCCACCCCCGAGCACTACCCCGGCTTCGAGCCCGGCTACGTCTACCACCAGACCATCGTGCTCGAGCACAAGTTCGCAGACACCCTCACCCTCACCTGCGGGGACACCGTGATCGACGAGCTGAGCTGGGACCCGACGAGCGACTTCCCCTTCGAGAAGGATGTGTCCACCCAGCTCGACACAGGCGCAATCGACGCCACGCAGAACGACGACACCGCGAGCTGGTGCCTGTCGACCAACGAGCTGAGCGCGAAGGTCAAGGGCACGCCGGGGACCGCGAACGGGGCCTGTCCGTAGGCCACCTCCCTCAACAACCGGCACAAGCGACTTCATCTCCCGACGAGGAGATAGGCCGGATGGCCGCGGTCGACGGGCTCGCCGACGAGCTCAAAGCCCGCGGAATCACTCGCGGCTACACCGTAGACGGCATCGCGCCCTTCGAGCTGAACACCGAGAGCTTCAACGCCTCCGCCGCCTACGTCCGGCTGCCCGCTGGTTCGCTCGACGCCGAGAGCAGGTGGCTGCGGCTGCGCGTCGACGGGGTCAAGACCCACGGAGCGACCGCAAAGGCCGAAGGCTACCTCAACGCCACGACGGTCTTCATGAAGGTGATGGGCACGCTCGGCAGCCGTGACGACATCCTGCCCACCGCTTTCGAGACCGATCCCGCGGCCGAGACCAGCGCGCGGCGAAGCTCGAAGTGCTCGGGGCGGGAGAGCAGGGCGGCGATGGGGCGGCGGCGCTCAACGCGCCGGCCGCCCATCGAGGTGTGTAGGCTACGCCGGCGGCCCGAAGGCGTTCAGCTTGACGAGCATGTCCACCACCCGGTTCGAGTAGCCCCACTCGTTGTCGTACCACCCGAAGACGCGGACGTAGTTGCCGCCGAGGACTCGGGTGAAGGGGGCGTCGAAGATGCAGGAGTGGGGGTTGCCCACGATGTCGCAGCT
>CAZQPP010000301.1:0-949 GCA_964594295.1 uncultured Myxococcales bacterium
GGCCCCGGCCTCACCGCGACCACCTTCGACTACCCGAAGGGCGCGGGCAAGGCGAAGTACGAGGCCATGAGCAAGACCAGCAAGCTCCTGCTCCCGGCCATTCTGTTCGACAACACGGTCAAGGAGGCCCAGGGCTACGCCCGGGTGCAGCGTTACCTCGTGCCCCACGGCGAGTGGCACCTCCTCCGTCTCGGCGCCAAGTGGGACCCCACGGCCGAGATCTGCGACAACAAGAAGGACGACACAGGCAACGGCAAGGTCGACTGCGACGATCCGACCTGCGCCCAGCAGCTCGTCTGCCGCGAGGAGAAGAAGAAGCAGCTCGACGTCTTCGTGATGAGCCAGTGCCCCTTCGGCGTGCGCGCCCTCGACGCCATGGATGAGGTGCTCAAGAACTTCGGCGACGAGATGAACTTCAAGATCCACTTCATCGCCGACGAAGACCCGAACTCCCCGAGCGGCTTCCGCGCCCTCCACGGCGAGCCCGAGGTCAGGGAGAACATCCGCGAGCTGTGCGCCATCAAGCACTACGCCAAGGGCCGCAAGTACATGGACTACATCCTCTGCCGGAACAAGAACATCCGCTCCGAGGACTGGAAGGCCTGCACCGGCAAGAACGGCATCAAGGCCAGCGTCATCGAGAAGTGCTCCACCGGCGCCGAGGGCAAGAAGCTCCACGGCGACGACATCAAGATCGCCAAGTCCCTCGGCATCGGCGCGAGCCCGACCTGGCTGGCCAACAACAAGCACAAGTTCAGCGGCGTCGACCCCGAGACCATCAAGCGCAACTTCTGCCAGCACAACCCCGGCACGAAGAACTGCGACAAGAAGCTCTCCGGTCCGAAGCAGGGCGCACCCTCCGGCGGCGGCTGCGGTCAATAGCCCCGCGACGTGGTCCTGGGCTGGTCCCTGCCAGCTGAATGAGGAAGCCGGCCTGGGACAATCACAA
>CAZQPP010000301.1:959-10236 GCA_964594295.1 uncultured Myxococcales bacterium
GGAAGCCGGCGTGGTCCATTCCAGTTAGACTCCTGGAATGGACCACGCATCTCTCCGCTCCACCCGTCAGGCGCTGAGGCGCCCGGTGATGCGCGCCCGGCTCCTGGCCGCCGCGCGCTCCTCGGCGTGGTGTGGAGCGTCCCTGCTCGCCGCCGCAGCAGCGCTGCACGTCGCATCGGTGCGGGGACTGGAGCTCCCCGGCGCGCCGTGGGCGCTGTGGCCGCCTGTCGCCACCGCGGCGGCGGCCGGAGCGCTCTGGGGCCTGTGGCGCACGCGCTCTGTCGCCCGGATCCTCCACGGCGTCGACCGCGTCCACGGGCTCGATGACCTCCTGCTCTGCTCGCACGAGGTGAGCGCTCGCTCCCCCGACCAGCTCTCCTCGGCCGCCGCCCTCGTGCTCGAGCGCGCCGAGAGCAGGAGCGCCTCCCTCGAGCTGAGCCGCAGCCTGCCCCTGAAGCCCCTCGTCATCCTCCTGCCCCTCGCCCTCGCCGGCCTCGCGCTGACGGGCGCCAGACACGTCCCGCCTCCGGTCGACGTTCCCGAGACCCTCCACGTCGCGGGCAGCGGGCTGCCCGAGCATGCCCCCGATCCGCCTCCGCCCGCGCCGCTCAGGCAGCCACGCGAGCAGGATCTGCTCTCGAGCCTGAAAAAACAGCTCGAGGCCCTCGAGGCCGGCGCCGACGGCGACGCGGAGGGCGAGGCGAGCGCGGAGCTCAGCGCCCTCATCGAGCAGATCACCCGTGGAGAGCACACGGCGCGTGAGGCCCTGGCCCGGCTCCAGCAGATCCGCGCTCGCCTGAAGGCCTCGGCGCGGGCAGCCGGTGACGAGGAGGCCCTCGCGGAGGAGATCGCGCGGAGGCTCAAGCGCGAGGCGAGGCGCCTGCTCGCGGAGCACGGCCGCAGCCTCCCGGCCGATGCCGGCACCTCGGAGATTCTCGACGCCCTCGCCCGGCTCGCCCGCCACCTCGCCGAGCAGGACCCGGAGCGCTTCGAGGAGATGGCGCGTCGGCTCGCGCGGAGCCTCGCGGACCGAGACCTCCGCAAGCTCCTCGAGCGCCGCGACTCCCTCGCGAAGAAGCTCCGCCGCGAGCTCAAGCGTGGCGCGCGGTCAGCGGCGGCGCGGCGGCGGCTCGAGCGCCTCAAGAAGCGCCTCGAGAAGACCCGCAAGGCCATCGAGCGCGCCGCCCGCGAGGGTCGCCCGGGCCTCGAGGAGCTGCGGCGAAACCTCGAGCGCCAGGCCGAGAAGAAGGAGGACGCCGGAACCAAGGACCAGCGGGGCCGCGGGGGTGCCAAGCAAGAAGCTCCCACCGGTGAGCCGACCCCCGGGCGCGGGCGAGCCGAGCAGAAGACGGCAGAGACCCAAGACGCGGAGCAGGCCACCTCCGAGAGAGGCTCCCGCAAGAGCGGCCGCTCGGGAGCCGGCGCCTCCCGCCGGAGCCGCGAGATCGAGCGTCTCTCCAGGGCTCTCCGGCGTAAGCAGGGGCGCGCGCGCCTCGATCAGGACCTCGACCGCCTCGACCGCGGCCTGAGAGAGGACGTCGCGCGCCGCCGAGCCCAAGCGCGCCTGCGACGATACAGCCGGAGCCACGGCCGCGCCGGGGCGCGCCCCGGCGCGGGGAAAGGGCCGCCGGGCTCGGAGCACGTCGAGGGCGGCGCGAAGCCCAGGCCCCGCAAGGGCCGCGTGGAGGACACCCCCATGGGCGCCGGCCACGGCCCGGGCGGCTTCCGCACCGTGGAGGCCCCGGGGGCCGACACCGTGGGCAAGGAGCGGAGCGCATCGAAGGGGCGCTTCGACCCCGACGCCGTTGAAGACGCACTCCTTCGCGCGCGCATCCCGGAGCGCTACCGCCCGACGGTGCGGGCCTACTTCGAGCTCCTGGCCGGCGCCGGAGCCGAGGCCCGGGAGACAGACCAGGACTGAGGAGCGACATGGAAAACCTCCGAGCCTATGAGCAGAAGCTCACCGACATAGCCTCAGACCTCCGGCGTGCCCGAGACGAGATGGCGCGGGTCATCGTCGGCCAGGAGGAGGTCTTGGAGCTCTGCCTCGCCGGCGTGCTCGCGGGCGGCCACATCCTCATCGAGGGGGTGCCCGGCCTGGGCAAGACCGAGATGGTCAAGACCATCGCGCAGGTCCTCGACTGCAAGTTCTCGCGCATCCAGTTCACCCCCGACCTGCTGCCCATGGACATCACGGGCACCCACGTGCTCGTCGGCGGAGAGAAGGGCGCGAAGAGCTTCGAGTTCAGGCCGGGCCCGATCTTCGCCAACGTCGTCCTCGCCGACGAGATCAACCGCGCGACCCCCAAGACCCAGGCCGCCCTCCTCGAGGCCATGCAGGAGCAGTCGGTGACGGTCGGGCGCGACACCTTCGAGCTCGAGCAGCCCTTCGCCGTCATCGCCACCCAGAACCCCATCGAGATGGAGGGCACCTACCCTCTGCCCGAGGCCCAGGTGGACCGCTTCCTGCTGAAGCTGATGGTGCGCTTCCCCAGCCGGGAGCAGCTCAGCTCGATCCTCGACCGCACCACGGCCGGGCATCGCGCCAGCATCGACACCGTGCTCGACCGCCAGCGCATCATGGAGATCAGGCGCCTCGGGCTCGAGCTCGAGATCCCCGACTCCCTCCGTGACCTCGTGGTGGCCTTCGTCGTCGCCACCCACCCTGACCGCCCCGAGAGCCCGGAGCCCGTCCGCCGCTTCGTGCGCTACGGCGCCAGCCCCCGCGGGGGCCAGGCGGTCATCCTCTGCGCCAAGCTCCTCGCCCTCATGCGCGGGCGCGCCCACGTGGCCGAGCAAGACCTGAGAGACGTGCTCGCGCCGGCCCTTCGCCACCGCATCCTGCTGAGCTTCGAGGGCGAGGCAGAGGGCCTCGGGCCGGACGACGTGCTCGCCGAGGTCGCTCGCGCTGTCTCGCTGGACTCGGTGATCTGAGCCGGACCGTGCTCTTCCGCAAGAAACGCTCCCTCCCCGCCTCGCCCGCGACGCCGGAGAGCCTCTTCGGCCCGGAATTCGTGGCTCTGCTCGACCGCCTCTCTCTCCTCGCGCGCCAGCGCGTGCACGGGCTCCTCCGGGCCGAGCACCGCTCGAGGGCCCACGGCTCGGGCCTCGAGATCGCCGATCACCGCTCCTACGTGCCCGGTGACGACCTGCGGCGGGTCGACTGGAACGTCGCCGCCCGGACCGGCCGCCTGATGATCCGCCGCTTCGAAGAGGAGGAGGACCTCTACCTCTACCTCGTCGTCGACGTGTCGGGCTCCATGGGCGCGGGGCAGCCCGAGCTTCGGCGCCGCGCGCTGCGCCTGGCCGCGGCGCTGGCCTACATCGGGCTCGTGCGCCTCGACAGGGTCGGCGTCGCCCTGGTGGACACGCGGGTGAGAGCCCGCCTGGGCCCGCTGCGCGGCAAGGGCCAGGTCCACCGGGTGCTGCGCTTCCTCGAGGAGGCCGAGGTGGGGCAGGAGACCGACCTCGCCGCCGGCCTGCTGGAGGTCGCCCGCCTGGCCCCGCGCCGCGGCCTCATGGTCGTGCTCTCGGACTGCTACGACGAGGAGGGCCTGCTGCGGGGGCTGCGCCTCGTTCGCCACGAGGGATTCGACGCCGCGGTCGTGCGCCTCGTCGACCTGCGGCCGCCTCCTTCACCCGGCGACCTGAGGGTAATAGACGTCGAGAGCGGACGCCGGGCCGACGTCACCCTCACCCGCGACGCGGCGCGGCGCCTCGAGGAGGCCAGGAGGCGCCTCTCGGCACGCCTGCGGCAGGGAGCCCACGCCCTCGAGGTCTCCTACCAGGAGCGTCCCATCCAGGAGCCCATCGCGGAGTCGGTGCTGCGGGCGCTCCGCGAGGGCAGCCTCGTCGAGCAGCACGTCGCCACCGCGCGCGCCGGAGCCTGGACGTGATCCTGCACCGCCTGACCCCGGGGCAGCTCGCCCTCGCCGTGGCCGTGGCGGCCCTCTTCGCGCTGCTGCTCTACCTCCTGCGCGAGCGCCGGCGCACGGTCCGGGTGCCCTACCTGCCTCTGATCGAGGAGGCCCTGGCGCGACGCCTGCCCACGGGCCTCGGTCCGTGGCTGCAGCGCCTCAAGAGCTGGGCGATCCAGGTCGCGGTGATCGCCGCCGCCCTGCTCGCCCTCGCGGACGCCGAGGAGAGCGGGAGCCTCGAGATCCGCCACGAGCCCCGCGTGCCGCGCCCACCGCACGAGCTGGTCCTCGTGCTGGATCGCTCACGAACGATGGGGGCGCGCCGCGCGGAGCTCGAGTGGTGTGGCGAGGGGGCCGACCGGAGCGGTCTCTGCGCTCTCCGGCCGGGCGGCGGAGGCGACGTCCCGACCACCCTGGACCGCGCCCGCGCCCGCGCGGCGGAGGTGCTGGCGCGGTTGCCGGGTGACGCACGCGTTCTGGTCGCGTCTCTCGACGGGGCCGTGCACCTGCACGCGCTCTGGGTGCCGCCGGAGCAAGCCCTGGAGGCCCTCGACGAGGTGAGGCCGTCTGATCTCGGGGACGATCCCTCGGCCCTCGCGAGCTGGGTGTCGGCGCTGCGAAGGGCCCACCCGCGTGCCGAGGTGAGGGCAGTCACGGACCTCCACCGGGAGGAGCCCTGGGCGACCCTCGGCGTCATGGGCGTTGCCGTGGACGGCGTGGGCTCTCCGCGGGCCAACCTCCGGGTGTCCGCCCTCGGCGTGAGGGCCGACGCCGAGAGGCCGGGGCGCGTCGAGATCCACTGCCGGGTGAGCTTCACGGCGCCGGCCGGGCACCTCGATCCCGCACACGTGCTGCTGGAGATCGGGGCCGCCAACGCTCGCGACGCCGCCCGCCCGATCCCGCTGGCCACCCGGGAGATCGTGATGGGCCCGGGCGAGGAGGCCGGAGTAGAGATCGTGCTCGACGACGTCCCCGGCTCCCTCCTCAGGGCCCGAGCGATCCCCTCGGCGCCGAGCGACGACGCGCTCGAGACGGACAGCCTCCGCTGGGCCGAGGTGCCGGCCCTGCGCCCGGCACGCGTGAGCCTGAGCGGAACCGCCGGCCCTGCCCTCCTGGCCGCCCTCGCCGCAGACCCCTACATCGAGCTCCTCTCCCCGAGCTACAGCTCAGGAGCCAGCGCCCGCACCCAAGAGATCCCCGTGCGGGTCGTGCTCGGATCGCTCCCCACGAAGATCGACGCGGCGACGCTGATCCTGGCACCTCCTGTCGATCCGGAGCGTGCGCTCGCGGGCATCGCGGAGCTGCCGGCCGGAGTGCTGAAGAGGGAGCGCCACACGATCTGGGGAGAGCTCGATCCGGGCAGCGTCGTGGTGGACGGCGGGACAGCGCTCCTGCCCTCTGCCACCGAGCGCAGCTTCCTCTCCACGGGCGGCGCGGTGGTCGGCACGGTCGGCACCCTGGACTCCTTCCCGCTCGTGCGCCTGGGCCTGGACCCGGAGGACCCCTCCCTCTCGGAGTCACCCCTCCTGCCTGCCCTGCTGGCCGGCGTCGTGGACCACCTCGCGGGGCGCAGCGACGAGATCGGCGTCGAGCACCCGGCCGGGGCCGTCGACCTCCGCGGAGCGGCTGATCCCGCCATCGAGCTCCTCCGCCTCGACTCCTCGGCGCCCCCGGAGGAGGTGGCCGGCCGTGCCCTGCACGTCGAGCGGGCCGGACCCTACCTGCTGCGACGCCGCTCGGGGGCCTCGGAGGTGCTGATCGTGGTGCCGCCGCGAGACGAGAGCGAGAGCCCCGCGAGCGCCCACACGGAGCTCGAGCCGATCTCCGTCGTCGCCGCAGAGCGCTCCCCACGCAGAGCCTCGCTGTGGTGGTGGCTGGTCCTCGGCCTCTGCTGCACCTGCCTGCTCGAGCACCTGCTCTTCGTGCGCCGGAGGTTGCTCTAGATGCCCGCCCCCGGCACGCTCCCGGCCTTCCTCAGGCTGGCCGCGGGCCTCGCTGCCGGCGGGGCGCTCGCGCTGGCGTCGCCGGAGCTGGCCAACCAGGCCCGGGTCGAGCTCGAGGCGCCAGAGTGGTTGCCGCTGCTGCTGGCGCTGGGACCCCTGTGGATGATCGGAGCCGGCACCCTCTGGCGCGCACCCGCGTGGCAACGCTGGGCCGCCCTCACCGTGCGCAGCGTCGCCCTGTGCGCGCTGGCCGCCGCCCTCGTGCAGCCCGTGCGCATGGAGCCGCGCCCCCGACCGGTGGACGTCGTGCTCCTCGAGGACCGCTCGCCGAGCGTGGCCGGCTCGGGGCCCGCCCTCCCGCGGTCCGTGCCCCCCGACGCCGCGGCCACCCGGGTGCTGCGCCTCGGCTTCGGCGCCGAGGACGACGCCGTGGCCTCGAGCGACCTCGAGCGCGTGCTCGCCCTGGCGGCGACCCTGGCGCGCCCCGAGCGAGAGACACGCCTCCTCCTGCGCACCGACGGCGGCAGCACCGGCGGTCCCCTCTCCGCCCGCCTGTCGAGCCTGCGCGCGGCTGGGCTGGACCTGGCCCAGGAGAGGCTCGCGTCGCGCCTCGACGAGGGGGACGTGGCCGTGCTGGGGGTCAGCCTTCCGCCCCGCCCGAGCGTGGGCGGCAACGCCACCGTGGAGGCGCTGCTCAGTGCCCCGGCCGGGACGCCCCTTCATTGCGCCCTCACGATGGACGGCAAGCCCGCCGGCGAGGCCCAGCTCGAAGCGGCCGCGAACGGGGAAGGAGCGGTGAGCTTCGAGCGCGTTCCTATCAAGAGCCCGGACCCGGTCGCCGTCGAGGTGCGCTGCCGGGCCGCCGGCGGCGGCGAGGACGCCGTGCCCGGCAACGACGCCTACCGCACGATGCTGGTACCCGATCGGCGCCCGCGGGTGCTCGTGGTCGACCGCTCGCCCGCCGAGGCCCGCACCCTCGTCGACGCCATCGGCAGCGGCTTCGACGTCACCCTCCGCGGAGCGGGCGGCGTGCCCCGCGGCGACGAGGAGTGGAGCTCCTTCGACATGGTCCTGCTCTCCGACCTCCCGAGGGTTCAGGGATACAGCCGCGACAACTTCACCCCGCGCCAGATGGCCGAGGCCGACCGCTTCGTGCGGCAGGGCGGGGGTCTGCTCCTCGTCGGAGGCCCCAAGGCCCTCGGCATGGGCGGCTTCGGGGGCACCCTGCTCGAGAGGCGCACCCTGCCGGTGTGGCTGGACGCGCCGCGCCGCCAGCAGGTGCCGCGCCTCGCGATGGTGCTGGTCCTCGACCGCTCGGGCTCCATGAGCGGCATGAAGCTCGACCTGGCGCGCCAAGCCGCCGAGGCGACCGTCTCGGCCCTCGGCGCCAAGGAGCAGATCGGCGTCGTCGCCTTCGACTCCAAGCCGGACGTCATAGTGGAGCTCCAGCGGGCCGCGAGCCGCTTCCGCATCTTCGACGACCTCAGGCGCCTCGGGGCGGGCGGAGGCACCCGCATCCGCCCAGCCCTCGCCGTGGCTTTCCGCATGCTGCGCCGGAGCGACGCCCGCTTCAGGCACGTGATCCTGCTCACCGACGGGCAGAGCCCCCGCGAGGGGGTGCTCAGCACCGTGCAGGCCATGGCCGAGGCCGGGATCACGGTCTCGACCGTCGCCGTCGGCCGGGCCGCCGACCGCGCCCTGCTCCGCGACATGGCCGAGGCCGGGAGCGGCCGCTACCACTTCACCGACAGCCCGGAGCGCATCCCGCGCATCTTCGTCCGGGAGACCCGCGAGGTGCGCCGCGCCTCGGCCTCGTCGGGGCGCTTCCGCCCACGCCCGACCGCCGCGGGCCGCAGGACGGCCTTCCTGCGGGCGGTGGCCGAGCATCTCCCCCCGCTCGACGGCATGGCCCTCCTACGCGCCAAACCCGGCGCCCGAGTGCTCCTGCGCGGAGACGACGACCTGCCCGCGCTGACCGTCTGGCGACGCGGCGAGGGCAGGGTCGCGGTCTTCGCCGCCGACGCGAAGGGGGTGTGGTCCTCGGCCTGGCTGCGCAGCCCCGTCTTCCGCCGCTTCTGGCGCGGCCTGCTCCGGGAGATCGAGCCCGTCTCGAGCACGGGTCCCGCGGTGACCCTCCTCGACCGAAAGAGTCACCTGCTCGTGCGGGTGCGCTACCCGAGCGGAGACCGGCGGGCTCGCGCCGGCGGGTCGGAGGAGGCCCCGCCGCAGGTCCGGCTGCGCTGGGGTGACGAGCCCTGGTTGGAGCTGCGCGCCGACCGCCTCGCTCCCGGCGTCTTCGAGGCGCGGCACGATGGGGCGCGCACCGGGGTGGCCCTCGTCGAGGTCACTGACCCCGGGGCCGGTCCGCGCGCGCAGCCGGTGCGCCGCGTCCTCGCCCGCCCCTACGCGCCCGAGCTCGACCCCTCGGTGCTCCGATCCGGCCGGGAGGAGCTCGACCGCCTCGCCGCCGCGGGCACCCTCCCCTACGCCACGCTGGAGGATCTCCTGGCTCCTCCGACGCGCTTCGACGAGCTCCGCAAGGAGCTGTGGCCGCTCCCGCTCATCGCCTTCATGGCCCTGTGGCTCTTGGGCCTGCTGCTCCGGCGGCTGCCGCTGGGGCGCTCGGAGCCCGCGGGGTGGTTATGACTCGATAAGCCTGCTACTCCTTGTCGTCCATGGGACCAAGGCGACTGCCAAGGTTACGTCTGCGGCGAATCAGGGCGAGGCGGGGGCTCGGCCTCCGGCGGCCGCGCCTGCCGAAGATCCCCTTCCGCCAGAGCCTGACGAAGCTCCCGAACCTGCTGACCTACTTCCGCATCGCGGCCATCCCGCTGGTGCTCTGGCTGGTGCACCAGACCGGGGTGCGCCCCGAAGACGAGCAGCAGGCCTGGGCGTGGGCGGCGACCATAGGCTTCTGCCTGGCGGCCGCGACCGACTTCGCGGACGGCTGGATCGCGCGGCGACGGAACCTGACCACCCTGCTCGGGCGTTTCCTCGACCCCGTGGCCGACAAGCTCCTCGTGATGGCCCTCCTCGTCGAGCTGGTCGCCCTCGGGCGAATCCCGTCCTGGATCGCCATCGTGCTGATCGCCCGGGAGATGTTCATAAACGGCCTGCGTGCCATCGCCGTCGGCGAAGGCTTCGAGGTGCCGGTCGTGCCCCTCGGCAAGCTCAAGACGACCTTCCAGTTCTGCGGCATAGTCGGCCTGCTCCTGCACTTCCCGCTGGAGCTGCCCCTGCTGCCCTTCGCGCTCCCTTCGCACGAGATAGGCTTCGTCCTGCTCGTCATCGCGACCTTCCTGTCGGTCGCCTCCGGCGGCATCTACCTCCGCAACTTCGTGCGCGAGGTCTTGCGCAGAGAAAGCCGTGTCGGGTAGCCCGGGGTGTTACCAACCCCGGGCCCCCACAGATCCGGAC
>CAZQPP010000302.1:0-10231 GCA_964594295.1 uncultured Myxococcales bacterium
TCCTGGTTTGGGTTCTCGTCGCTGGGGCTGTTGTCCTCGTCGTCGTCCTTGCCGTCGTTGTCGTCGTCCTCGTCGCAGAGGTCGCCGGCGCCGTCCTGCTCGTTGTCGGCCTGGTCCTCGTTGGCGAGGACCGGGCAGTTGTCCACGTCGTCGCCTACGCCGTCGCCGTCGTCGTCGGGATCGCAGACGTCTCCGATGTCATCCTCGTCGAGGTCCTCCTGCTCCGGGTTCGGGTCGTCGCGGCAGTTGTCCTCGCGGTCGGCCACGCCGTCGCCGTCCTCGTCGAGGGTCACCCGGCGCGCGTAGGCGCGGACGAGGGACTCGGACGGCCCTCCCGCGTATGCGACGAAGAAGCGGTCTACGGGCCCGGGGGCGACCGAGGGGCCACCCTCGTAGCCGGTCCCGTCGGCCACGGGGCTGGGCTCCTCGACGACGAGATCTCCGCCCTCGCCTATCTGCACTCTGGCGGCGAAGACGTCGCTGCCGGTCTCGGCCGTGTTCCTGTAGTCCTGCCAGGCGAGGAGCATCTCCCCGTTGCCCAGCGCCGCCGCCGGGGCCTTCTGATCCGCCACGGCGGCCGCGAGCTCGATGCCGCCCGACTCGGCCGGCCCGTCGGCGAGCACCCCGTCGACCCCCACCCTGGCGCCGAAGACGTCCCTCGACGTGAAGGCGGCGTTGCGCTCGTCGGTCCAGAGCACGAGGTAGTGGTGCCCGGTCCACGCCACGGCCGGCTCCTCCTGCTTTCCCTCCGCGGTGCTGACGGAGATGGACTCCCCCTCGCCGCTCCCTTCGAGCAGCACGCCGTCGACGACGCGGGCGCCCCAGATGTCGGTGCCGGTCATGCCGAAGGTCTGGTTCCGCCAGGCGAGGAAGAAGCCGTGCTCGGAGCCGGCCACGGCCACGCCGGTCTGGAACCCGCTCGCTAGGCTGACGGCGATGCCGCCCGTGTCAGTCGGCGGGTCTAGCACCACGCCGTCGGGGTGGACCCGCGCCGCGTAGATGTCGGTCCCGACGGTGTCCTTGTCTCGGTCGTCCTGCCAGGCGACGAGGAAGTGCTTGCCGTCGAAGCCGACGGCGGGCTCCTCCTGGTGGCGTGTGGCGTTGCAGATCGGGAAGCCCTCGGGGTCGAGCACGTCGCCGGTCCCCGGGTCGATCCTCGCGGCGTAGATGTCCCGCCCGCTGTAGACCGCCGCCCGCGCGTCCCGCCAGGCCGCAAGGAAGACTCCCGCCCCCGCTGCCAGGGCGGGCTGGTCCTGGTCTCCTTTCTGGTAGGTGATGGCGATCCCGGCGGGGTCGAGCACGACGCCGTCGGCCACCCGCACCCGGCCGCCGCGGATGGTCTTGCCGGTCTCGGCCAGGCTGCGCGAGTCCTCCCAGACGACGAGGTAGCGCTCGCCGTCCCAGGCCGCCCGCGGGCCGGCCTCGACGCTCGGCTCGGTGGCCACCGGGCGCGCTCCCGGGGGCTGGATGGCGCCGGAGGTCGAGACGACGACCCCGTAGATGTCGGTCTCCCCGTAGCGGTCGTCCTGCCAGGTGACGAAGAAGCCGTTGAGGGCCGCGGCGGCGACCGCGCCCTCCTGGAGGCCCGGGTCGTCGTTCACGGTCAGCACGTCGCCGAGCTGCAGATCCGCGCCCGCGGCGGTGATGAAGCGCCCGTAGACGTCGGCGTTCTGCCCGGAGGAGAGCTGCCACGTCAGCAGGTAGCCACCCGGCCCCGAGGCCACCGAGGGCAAGAAGGCGCCGCCCGGGCTCAGGAGCACGCCGCTGCCCCCGGCGCCGTCCACCGGGCCCCCGTCGTCGAGGCCGAGGCGGGTGCCGTAGATGGCGGGCGTGCCGGCCCGCGTGTCCTGCCAGACCGCCAGGAAGCCCGACTCGTCGCTCGTCACGGCAGGGCGCTCCTGGCTCTTGTCCTCCGACGCGACGCGGATCTCGGCCGAGACCTCGGTGGCCAGGTCCGAGCCCGGCCTGAGCCGCACCCCGTAGACCTCGCGGCCCGCGCTCTGGGAGTCGCGCTCGTCGTGCCAGAGGGCCAGGCACACCCTGGTCTCGCAAGCCACGGCCACCTCTCCCTGGTTCCCCACGGCGGTGCAGAGATCCTCCTCTCCGCCCCGCCGCACGGAGTCTCCCCCGGCGGCCGCGAGCTTGCGCGCGTAGATGTCCGTCTCCTGCCCGTTGCGGCGGTCGAGCCAGGCGATCACGTAGCTCTCCCCGTCGTGGCCGACGGCCGGGGAGGTCTGGCTCTCGGCGGACTCCGTCACCACGAAGCCCTCGGGGTCGCGGACCAGCCCGTCCACGCCGCGCACCCTCGCCCCGTAGATGTCCATCTTGCTCGCCGAGAAGGCGCGCTCGTCCTCCCAGACGACGAGGAAGTCCTCGCCGTCCGAGGCGACCGCGGGGTTCAGGCGGCGCCCGGCGCCTTCGGAGATGTTGATCCCGGACATGTCGACGACCCGCCCGTCGCCCATGCGCACGCGGGCGCCCCGGATGCCGCCGCTGCCGCGGTCGTCCTCCCAGACGACGAGGAAGACGTAGCCGTTCTCGGCCACGGCGGGCTTGCGCTGCCCACCTCCCGCCGGCGCCGACATGGGCTGGTCGATGCTTATCTCCGGGCCCACGAGGGGGTCGATCACCAGCGGCCACGCCGCCTCCGCCAGCACCGCGGCCGGCACGCCGAGTCGCAGCCGGTCGCCTTCCACCTCGGTCTCGAGCGACCACCTGCGCCCCTGCGCACCCACCGCCTCGGCGCGGCCGAAGCGCGCTCGTGGTGAGCCCTCGGCGTCGCTCAGAATCACCTCGCCCGTGTGCGCCCGCGAGGGCTCGAGGCCCAGGACCCGCAGCTCGACCTCGAGGGCGCCGTCTCCGGGCGGGGGCTCTCGGACAAGCCACGCGAGGTGCACGCCGTCGCTGCGAGCCTCCCGGTGCTCGACGAGGCCCGTCCGGGCGTCGAGCAGGAGCTGGGCGGTGTTGCCCACGATCGCCACGGGCGTCTCCGGCGCGCCCCGCGCGTCATACAGCGAGTGGTGTCCGCGGCCGACGCGGTGCGTGCGTATGGAGAGCGCCGCCGAGGTGCTCCCCGCGGGCCGCAGGAGCAGCTCGCTCTCCCCGAGCACGGCGTCATAGGCGCCGCTGCGCACCTCGCCTCGCCCGAGCCCCCCGACCTCGAGGGAGTGCTCTACCCTGTCGGCCACGGCGCCCAGGTCCAACGCGCCGGCCGCGTGCAAGGGTCGCCAGCTCTCCGCCCCCTGGGCCACGACCCAGGCGGGCGCCCTGCTGGCCGCAGAGTCCGCGACACCCTGCTGCTCGGGGTTGCTCCACGGCTGCGCTCCACTCTGACAGCCCACTGCTACGAGCCCGAGCGCTACGAGCGTGAGGCTGAGGGCTGTTGTCGAGCGCATTGTGTCCGCCATCCTCGAAGGAGCGCCGGGCCCTGGTCATCCGGAGAGGAGCGGGCAGTGTAGCATTCCGAGTGACCACGGGCGACGAGAGCGCCTCGCCGTCCACTTGGTTTGGCATTCGAATAGGGCCGCGCTATCCTACCGTGGTCTCAGCAGGAGGACGGCCATGAGTGCCAGGATGACCTTGTTCGCGGCGTGCATCGCCGCAGGGCTGATGGTGCTGTCTTGCGTTGCCGATTAGGACCATATCTACACGAGCGCCGACCAACGGAGCAGCAGCGACGTGAAAGCGGGCGGAACCGCCTGCCAGCCGGGCACGTTCTACTGCAGCGGGACCACCGCATGGACCTGCCGGCAGGACGGCAGCGGCTACGACAAGAAGAGCTGCCCGGGCGGCTGCGCGAACAACAAGTGCATCGAGCAGGCCTGCGCTCCCGGCCAGCGGCAGTGCCAGTCGAGCCGCACGCTGAAGGTCTGCCGCAACGACGGCTCGGGCTGGAGCATGCAGACCTGCCCGGTCTCATGCCAGAACGGGCAGTGCGTCAACACGCAGACCTGCCAGGCGAACCAGACCGTCTGCACGAACCAGAAGACGCTGGGCACCTGCAAGCCCGACGGCTCGGGCTACACGCTCGCGACCTGCCCCGTGCTCTGCGAGAACGGCAAGTGCGTCAACAGCTGCTCGCCGGGGGTCTCCACCTGCCGCGACGCCAAGACCCTCCAGACCTGCAACGCCAACGGCACGGGCTACCAGACCCAGGTCTGCGCCAACGGCTGCCAGAACAACCAGTGCAAGGGGGCGACCTGCACGCCGGGCACCCGGCGCTGCAACCCAGAACCGAGCAGGGCTCAGGAGATCCAGCAGTGCGCCTACGACGGCAGCGGCTGGAAGGACACGGGCCAGAAGTGCCAGGACGTCTGCAACAACGGCCAGTGCGTGACCCAGGCCTGCACCCGCAACGAGATCTTCTGCGACGGCAAGGACATCAAGAAGTGCAACGCCCAGGGCACGGGCGCGACCACCCAGGAGAGCTGCGACTTCGGCTGCAGCACCCCGAGCCCCGAGCTTGGCCCGGTCTGCCACAAGTGCGAGCAGGGCAAGGGGCGCTGCAACGGCGACAACGTCGAGGCCTGCAACGACCCGGTGACCGGCTATGAGAACCTCGGTCCCTGCCCCGACGGCAAGGTCTGCGCCGCGGGCACGTGCATCGGGAAGATGACCTTCCCCGAGGGCCTCGACGCGCACCAGACCTACCTGCACTTCAGCCGCTACGGGGCCGCCTGCATGCTCAGCCCGACCGCGGGCAGCGAGAACGTGCTCTGCTACTCCATGGACACGACGAACATGGCCATGGACATAGACCTGGACGACATGCACGACTGGTGGTGCGACGCTGGCGTCTCCGAGGCCGACTTCCCCGAGCTCGACGGCCACGACTCCGGCAGCCTCTACAACGCGGCCGACGACCTCCAGGGCTGCGGCTGGGACAACCTGAACGACTTCAACTTCTCGGACGACGGCAAGGTGCGAAAGGGCAAGCCGCTGGGGCACTACTGCATGTTCCACGACCCGGGCGGGGGCATGTTCGACTACGAGGAGGTCTACGTGGTCCCCTGCTCCGAGTTCCGGCCCTAGCCGCCGACACCGCTCTGAAGGCTGAACCATGACACCCGCGTCCGACCGGTCCGCCGGCGGGAAGCGGGCCGGCGTCACCGCAAGCGCTCAGGTCCCCGGCCTGGGCGCGCGCAGCGAGCCGGAGGCGAGCGAAGCAACCCAAGCGGATTCCCCCATGCTTTCTGGACGTTGCCGATAGGAGGCAGCATGACGCCTTTGCGCGGCAATCCCACAAGTGAGAGACCGGCCGGCGTCAACGTGGCGGTTGTACCCGCCGCCGGCTTCGGCACCCGCTTTCTGCCCGCTACCAAGGCCATCCCCAAGGAGATGCTCCCCATCGTGGACCGCCCGGCGCTGCAGGTCATCGCCGAGGAGGCCGCCGGCTCGGGCATCAGGGACCTCGTGGTGGTCACCGGCCGCCACAAAGTCAACATGGTCGACCACTTCGACCGCCACCCCGAGCTCGAGCGGGTGCTCGAGGAGTCGGGCAAGGACACGCTGCTGCGCCGGATCTTCGAGCCTACCCGCCTGCTCAACATCATGACCACGAGGCAGCAGGAGGCCCTCGGGCTCGGCCACGCGGTCCTCAAGGCCCGCCCCCTCGTCGGAGAGCGCCCCTTCGCCGTCATCCTCCCGGACGACCTCGTGCAGTCCGATACCCCCTACCTCCGGGACCTGGTGGACGCCTTCGAGGAGACCGGCAAGGGCGCCGTCGCCTTGATGGAGGTCCCCGAAGACCAGGTGAGCAGCTACGGAGTGGTCCGGGCGAAGAGCCTCCCGGACGGGACCTGGGAGATCTCGGACATGGTCGAGAAGCCGCCGCCCTCCGAGGCGCCGAGCAACCTCGCCATCGTGGGCCGCTACGTCCTGCCGAACAAGCTCTTTCACTTCATCGAGGAGACCCCGCCGGGTCGCCTCGGGGAGATCCAGCTGACCGACGCCCTGCGCAGGCTGGCCCGGACCGAGGGCATGATAGGCGTCCCGCTCACCGGCCCCCGCCACGACACCGGCAACGTCGTGGGCTACATTGCGGCCAACGTCGCCTACGCCCTCGAAGACCCCGAGCTGGGCCCGGCGCTGCGCGCGCGCCTCGAAGAGATCCTGTAGCTACTTCCCGAAGAGGTACAGGCCCAGGTAGGCGCCCGCCCACAAGATGTAGGCGACGTACAGCCAGAGCAGCCAGGCCGGCGGGCGGGTCTCGTCGTCACCGGCCTCGGCCGGGGTGTCCGGACACTGCTCTTCGTTCATGCTGGGCTCTCTTTCGTTGCGCGCGGCGCCCAGAAGAGCTCTACCGCGTCCGCCAGGTCAAGCAGCGCCTGCTCCTTGCTCCGGCCGAAGCTCAGGCCGTGGGGGCTGACGACGACGAGCTCCACGACCGCCTGCTCGCAGCGGAGCGCACCCTCCTCGAGCTGCGCGGCGGCGTGGGCGATGGCGGCGACAAGCTCCTGCTCCGAGTCTTCGTGGGCCTCGGCCCCGGGGGCGCGGTGCAGGCCGAGGAGCTCTCCCCCTTCCCTCGCCAGCAGCGCCCAGGGCTCCGTGGCGGAGCCGGCTGCGCCGTTGCCGTTCCACGGCGTGGGTCGGTCAAGCGGCGCCAACACCCACCCCGGGCCGGGGCGCCGCAACCCGACGCGGGCGCACAGGCGGTATCCCGGGGGCCACAGCGAGGGCACGGTGTCGATGGCCACCGGGCGCTCTCCGACGCGGCCGTGGAGCTTCCCGGCGTCCAGCAGGGTCAGCGGAGGGAGCCAGCGAGCCCCGCGCCATCGCCCGCGCGCCTCCTCGAGGTACTCCACGAGCCTCGCGCGGTCCTTGTACGCGATGTCGCGGAGCTTGCCCGGTTTTCGCCCGGCGTAGCAGAGCAGCGGCGGCAGGCCGGCGATGGCCGAGCTGACCGACAGCACGAGGGCGCCGACCGTGGCGGTGGACAGGAAGCTCGTGTCTGTCTTCCACTCGGTCCAGACCAGCGCCGGGATGAGGAGCAGGGCCTGAACACTGGCCAGGGTCAAGGTGGTCCCGGTCCCGCGGTGTCGCGCGGCGGGCACCCAGACGAGCAGGAAGGCGCCCAACAGGAAGGGGGGTAGGAGCACCAGGTGCCCCTTCGAGATCAGCTGGAGGGGCGACCCGCCGCCCCGCGCGTAGCTCCAGTCGGCCGTGAAGAGCAGGCAGAAGATGGCCTGCGCGAACCAGACGTAGACGATCGCGGTCCTCGGGATCACACGGTCCCGCCGGGTCAGCGTGCCCGCGAGCAGCCCGGCTGTGAGCATCGCGATGAGGACGGCGGCGAGGAGCTCCATAGGGGAGGGAGTATAGGCCCGGGTGGTGCGAGATGCACGGGTGGACCGGACGGGGAGGAGGACGGGAAATGTGCGCGTGCGCGTGGACGTGGGCGTGGAAGTGGACGTGGAAGGCGGCGGCCGCTTGGCCATGGATCCTCCATGCTGCTAGGCTCCCCGCGTGATCCACGGAAAGACCCTCGGACTCGCACCCGCAGAGGTCCGCGCCGTCGAGCGCCTCTCCCACCGCAGGCTGCGGCCCGAGGACGTCGTCAGCGTGCCCCTCGCCCGCGCAATGGTGGAGGTGTCCACCGCCATTCGCCGCCGCGTCGGTGTGCTCGTCGACCGCCGCGGTCGGGTCACCCAGGTCGCGATCGGCGACGCCGGCCGCATCTGGCTGCCGGACTTCGGTCGCGTGCGCGCCGGCACCGGCCGCCTGCGAGGGCTGCGCTGGATCGTGACCCACGTCAGCGGCGAGCCCCTGACCCGGGACGATCTCATCGACGTGGTTCGCCTGCGGCTCGACCTCGTGGCCTCGCTCAGCGCGGCCGAGGACGGGCTCCCGGGCCTCGTGCACATGGCGCACCTCGCGCCCTTCGGCTCCGGTCCCACGCCCCACGTGTTGCTGGAGCCCACGAGCATCCACGCCCTCGACCTCGACTTCTCGGTCTTCATCTCGGAGCTCGAGGCGGAGCTGCAGAGGGCCGCGCCGGCCGCACAGCGAGTCGGCGCCGAGGAGGCCCCCCGGGCTGTCCTCGCGCACGCTGACGTCCAGGGAGGCCCCGATCCCGACGTGCTCATGCGAGAGCTCCGAGAGCTCGCGAGGACCGCCGGCATCCAGATCGTGGCCGAGGAGGTGCAGCGGCGCCGGGCGGCCGACCGCCACTACGTCTTCGGCTCGGGCAGGCTCCAGGAGCTCTTTTTCCGCGCCCTCCAGCTCGACGCCGAGCTCATCATCTTCGGGACCGACCTGAGCCCGGCGCAGACGCGCTACATCTCGGAGGCGACCGAGCTGAAGGTCGTAGATCGCACCCAGCTCATCTTGGACATCTTCGCCCAGCACGCCCAGACCCGGGACGGCAAGCTGCAGGTCGAGCTCGCCCAGCTCCGATATCGCCTCCCGCGACTGCACCAGCGCCACACCGCGCTCTCCCGCCTCACCGGCGGCATCGGCGGCAGGGGCCCGGGCGAGACCAAGCTCGAGATCGACCGGCGCCGAACGAAGGCGCGGATCTCCCTGCTCGAGCGGCGCATCGCCAAGCTCTCGAAGCAGCGCGAGACGCGCCGCCGGCGCAGAAACCGCCTCGGCGTGCCCCTCGTGGCCATCGTCGGCTACACGAACGCCGGCAAGTCCACCCTCCTGAACGCCCTCACCGGCTCCGACGTGCCGACCGAGGACAAGCTCTTCGCCACCCTCGACCCGACCACGCGCCGGCTGCGCTTCCCCGAGGAGCGAGAGATCGTGCTCGTGGACACCGTGGGCTTCATCCGCGACCTCCCGCCCGACCTCGTGCGGGCATTCCGCGCCACCCTCGAGGAGATCGTGCCGGCCGCCCTGCTCCTGCACGTGCTCGACCTCGGCGATCCGGACGTGGAGGAGCAGCTCGAGTCGGTCACCCGAACGTTGAGCGACCTGGGGCTCGGCTCTATCCCCCGCGCGCTCGTCCTGAACAAGGTCGACCTGCCCCACGACGAGACCCTCAGGCGTCACCTCGAGCGGCGCCGGGGAGCCGTCGCGGTCTCGGCCCTGGACCGTCCGTCACTGAAGGCGCTCGTCGGCCGGCTGGGGCGCATGCTCTTCGAGGGTGCGCAAGACGAGAGCTCACGGAGCCCGGAGACCTCGGAGGACCCGGACCAGGATGGGTGGGGCGCTACGGGCTGATCTCTGGACCCCACCCCGCCCTACGCCTTCTTCTTCTTCAGCTTGGCGACCACCTTCACCTTGCCGCCCGCCATCTTCACGTGGAAGTCGACATCGGCGGCGCCGTGGTGTCTCCGCTGGGCTTCGCGCTGCCGGTCGAGGGAGCGGGAGAAGACCTCGTATGACGGAGGAGCCGACGAGACGCCAACCTCGCGCTGCGCGGCGACGTACTGGTTGTAGAGGGCGCGGTAACGTACGCCCTGGCCCGAAGCGGCGGCCGCCCCGGCATGGGCGGCGGGCTGCGGTGGCGCCGCAGGCCTCGGTGGCGGCGAGGGCTGCGGAGGCGCCGCCGGGCGCGGGGGTGCCGACGGCTGCGGAGGCGACGAGGGCCTCGGCGGCGGGGCCGGCTGCGGGGGCGCCTCCGGTCGAGGCGGGGTGCTCGGCTTCGCGGGTTCGGCGGCCGGATCGGCCATCACGAACTGCGGGGAGGGCGCTGCCTTCTCCGCCACCTCGACCTGACGCGGCGCCGGGGCTCGCCCGGGCTCTGGCGCAACGGGAGCCTCGAGGGTGGTGTCCGGCCCTTCCGCGAACTCCTCGTCGTCGTCCTCGTCGTCGTCGAGATCGGGCAGGGGCGGCAAAGGCGGAGGCGCGGCGGGCCTGACGCGGTGGCGGCGGTAGGTGCCCTCCTCGAGCTGGCGCAGCGAGCGGTCCCAGAATGCCCTCAGGAGGTTCAAGCGAGCGAAGAGATTCTCGGCCCGGAAACGCAGGCTGGCCGGCGCCCCTACCGGGATCCTCGTCTCCCGCACCGACTTCTCGAGCTCCATGCGGTCCCGCAGCGGCTCCCTCTTGGTCAAGCCCATGAAGTAACGCTCGTACTCGATCCTCAAGAGCTCGAGGCGCTCGGTGAGCCGGATGATCTGCCGCCGCCAGATCTTCTGGCGCCGGCGCATCCCCTCGAAAGAGTCTCCGAGCTCCTCGCCCGACCAGCTCCTCTTCGCCGCCTCCTTGCGACGCCGGAGCGGTACGGAGCCGTTCTTCTGCTGGCCGGGCTTGTTCGCTCCGGCCGCGTCAGCGATTGGTCTGTTCG
>CAZQPP010000303.1:0-10221 GCA_964594295.1 uncultured Myxococcales bacterium
GTACTCTCTTTGCCTTCACGACGCTCTTCCGTTCTCCTCCTTCTTGCATGTCTCGGTCGGGTCTCATCCGAGGTCGTCGCAGTCGGTCTTGCCGTCGCCGTCGTTGTCGATCCCGTCCTCGCAGCTTCTCTCGTGGTGGCCGCAGGGCTCGTCGTTCCAACAGCCGTCGTCGTAGCAATCGGACCGACCGTCATTGTCGTTGTCCACTCCATCCCCGCACGGCTTCCTGCCCTCTTCGCTGGTGCAATCCGGCGGCCCGGAGCAGTCGTCGTCGACGCAGTCGGTCTTGCCGTCCCTGTCGTCGTCCTTCCCGTCGCTGCACTTGGTCTCCTTGGGGAAGCAGTGCCTCTTGCAACCTGGATCGTCGCAGTCGGTCTTGCCGTCCCCGTCGTCGTCCTTGCCGTCGTTGCAGTCGGCCTCCTTGCGGCAGAGCTTCCGCCCCTGCGCCTGCCGGCAACCCACGTCGGCGCAGTCCAAGAAGCCGTCCTTGTCGTTGTCTATCCCGTCGCCACAGTCGCTCTCGACAGTGCTGCAAGGCGCCACCTGCTGGCAGCCCGGATCCCAGCAGTCCGTTGCACCGTCGCCGTCGTTGTCCCTGCGGTCGGTGCAGTTGCTCTCGCCGCGCATGCACCCCTCGTCGAAGACGCAGGGGAACCGGTCCTGGCATTCGGTCAGGCCGTCGCCGTCGTTGTCTATCCCGTCGTTGCAGCTCTTCTCGTTGACCCAGCAGAACGTGGCGCGGCGCTGGCAGTGCGCGTCCGCGCAGTCGGTCTTGCCGTTGCCGTCGTTGTCCTTGCCGTCCTTGCAGTTGTACTCCTTGTCCTTGCAGTCGGCGTGCCCGTCGCAGTCGAGCAGGTCGTAGCAGTCCGTGAGGTTGTCGAGGTCGTTGTCGATCCCGTCTCTGCAGCCGACCTCGCTGCCCGGGACGCACTTCCCTTCGACGCGGCAGCCGGGGTCGTCGCAGTCGGTCTTGCCGTCTTTGTCATCGTCTATGTGGTTGTCGCAGTTGGCCTCTCGCTTGCAGAAGGAGCCCCAGATGCGGCAGCCCTCGTCCTTGCAGTCGGTCAAGCGGTCGCCGTCGTTGTCTTTGCCGTCGTCACAGTCCGACTCGCGTGTGATGCACGGTGCCCGGTCCCAGCAGCCGGGATCGAAGCAATCCGAGGCGCCGTCCTGATCGTTGTCCCTGAGGTCCCCGCAGTCGGACTCCGGCGCCGTGCAGACATCCGCGAACTGGCACTCGCCGTCGTGGCAGTCGGTCCTCCCGTCGCCTTCGTTGTCGAAGCCGTCGTCGCAGACGGTCTCTTCGAAGGTGCAGTCGGGGTTCCCGTTGGTCGTCTTCCAGCAGACCTGGCCTTCGCCGCAGTCGGTGTGGCCGTCCTGGTCGTTGTCGAAGCCGTCGATGCACAGCGCCTTCGTGTTCTCCTCGGTGCAGTGCGGCGGCCCGAAGCAGTCCTGGTCGAGGCAGTCGGCGACCCCGTCGTGGTCGTTGTCCTTGTTGTCGTTGCAGATGTGCTCGCTCCCGCAGTAGAGCTCGTAGCGGCAGTCGTCGTCGTCGCAGTCGGTCTTGCCGTCGCCGTCGTCGTCGCGGCCGCTCCAGCAGACCTCCCCGCAGGTGGCCGGGCCGGGAGTGTCGACGCAGGTCACGTTCAACGAGTCGCCCGGCTTGCAGGCGTACCTGTCGTCGTTGCACCAGTCGTCGTCGTCCGAGTCGCAGGGCTGGCCGAGGCTCGTCGCGTCCTCGTCCGTGGAGCCGTCGCAGTCGTTGTCGAGGCCGTCGCACTTGTCCCGGGTCGGGTCGAACTCCGGGTGGGAGGGCTTGCAACGCCAGATGCCACTGTAGTGCGGGACGCACTGGGCCTTCATGCCGCCGGCCGCGCCGCAGACGCCCCTTGTCTCGCAGCCCGTTGCCGCTAGCACCGTGGCGTCCGTGGTCGGCGGGACGTCCTCGTCCGTCGTGCCGTCGCAGTCGTCGTCCTTGCCGTTGCACTGCTCCGCGGTGCTCCCGAATCCCTCGTCGGTGTCCCCGTCGCAGTCGTCGTCTTGGAGGTTGCACTCCTCGGCGATGTCGGCCGGAAACTCGGCCCCGCAGGTCGTACCGCTGCCGTCGGCCGAGCACTCGAGCTTGCCGTTCTTGCACTGGTCGCTGTCCGGTCCGTCGCAGGGGTCGCCCAGCCCCGAGAAGCCCTCGTCGGTGTCCTGGTCGCAGTCGTCGTCCACCGAGTTGCAGACCTCGGCTGCGCCCGGGTTCACCGCCTTCTCCGAGTCGTCGCAGTCCCCTCCCTTTGTAGCCTTCCAGTCGCCCTCGGGCTGGCAGAGGCAGCTCGCACCCACACCATAGCCGTCGCCGTCCCGGTCGCCGTAGTAGTCCACGCACCCGACGCCACCCGCGTTTTTGTCGCCGTCGCAGTCGTCGTCTGCGGCCGTCCCGCAGAGCTCTTTGACCTTTGGGTTCACGTTGGGGTCGCTGTCGTCGCAGTCCCCGCCTTCGACCTTCGAGTAGGCCCCTTCGGGAGCGGCGAGGCAGGCCGTGTCGGTGTCGCTGCCGTGGCCGTCGCCGTCCTTGTCGGCGTGGAAGGTCTTGCAGCCCGTGAGGTCCTCGTCGGTGAGGCCGTCGCAGTCGTCGTCCTTGCCGTTGGCGGACTCGGCCGCGGGCTTCACCTGGTACAGGCACGGTCCGGGCTTGCCGCCCGCGCAGAGCGCCGTGCCGAGCCTGCACTCGCCGACCGTCCCGGTGCCATCCGGCCCGTCGTAGCACGAGACGGTCGCCAGGTTGTTCGGCGTGTGGGTGCACTTCTTCGTCGCCTGGTCGCAGGCGTCGACGGTGCAGCCGTTTCCGTCGTCGCAGCCCCCGCAAGGGTTGCTCGACGGCAGCTCCTCGAAGACGTGGCCGACCCGGATGTCGCACCTCTGGCCGCCGGCCGAAGCCTGCTCCTTCCTCTCGATCACGCGGTCGGTAGGCTGGGCCTTGCGGTTCGCGTCGATGGTCGACTGTGCGGTGTCCACGATGTTGTTGATGCGCACCCAGGCGCCCACGTACTTGTAGCCGGAGGGAGCCGCCGGCGGCGTCAGGGCCTGGCCCGAGGCCGTGCACTTCGACACCCCTCCCGAGACGATGGTGTAGACCGAGAAGCCGGTGAGCAGCACCGTCGGGTGTCCCTGCTCGTCGTAGGTGCTGTGCGCCAGGGGCAGCCACTGATCCTCGGGCTCCACCGCCTCGTCACCTCCGGCACTGTCGAGCGCCTCCGGAGCCTCGATCAGACGCGCTACGTGGAGCTCACGACCGTCCGCGGTGATCTCGGTGAAGGTCAGGCGCGCGGGGGGCTCGATGGCTCCCTCCGGCTCGGGCTCGAGCACGATGTCGAGGGCCGGCCCCAAGACACGGAGATCCCCGGCGCCGTTCGCCACGTCGAAGCGCGTCACCGAGACCCGCGTCTCCTCGCCGAGCGACTCCGGCTCGAAGGCGACCTCGGCCGAGCCGTCGTCGACCTCGACCTTCCCGCCCTCGCCGCCGAGGGTCGCGGAGACCTGCACGCCCTCACCGGTGAGCCGCTTCGAAGGTGGCGCCGGCTCTCCTCCCGCGTCCTCCTCCCCGGAGCCGGGGTCCTCGCCCTCCCCCACGTCGTCTACGGTCACTGGCTCCGCCGTGTCCTCCGACGCGGCCAACTCCGAAAGCGCCGCCTCCTCACCGCAAGCCCCGAGCGCCCCTGCCAAGACCAGGAGCACCAGCAGACAAACCCAGTTCCCAACGACACGTCCCGACGCCGAACCCGCCATCTTCGCCTCCGCGTTGGCCGTGCGGGCATTGTGCTGTTTCGTGTGACGCCGGGCAAGGCGCCCGGAGCCTCGATTGACGCTCCCGCCCCCGCGGGGGAGCATGCGCCCGCATGATCAAGTTCATCGGCTCAAAACGCGCCCTGCTCCCGTGGATCCTGGCCGTCGTCGACACAGTCGACCGCGCCGCGGGTGTGCGCCGCGTGCTCGACCCCTTCTCGGGCACCGCCCGGGTGGGGCACGCGTTGAAGCGAGCGGGCTATCAAGTCACCGCGGGAGACGTGACGGCCTACGCCCACGTCATCGCCACCGCCCTCGTCGAGGCGGACGCGCGCGACTACCCGGAGTCGCTGCTGCGGCCGGTGCTCGAGGAGCTCGGCAGGGCGGATGGGCCGGAGGGCTACTTCACCCGGACCTTCTGCCGAGAGGCCCGATACTTCCACCCGGACAACGGCCGGCGCATCGAGGCCGTGCGCAGGGCCATACCGGGGGCAGCTGGAGGCGATCGGGTGCTCGAGGCGATCCTCCTGTGCAGCCTCCTGCTCGCAGCCGACCGGGTCGACTCGACCACGGGAGTGCAGATGGCCTACCTCAAGAGCTGGGCTCCGAGAGCCTCCAATCCCCTCGAGCTGCGCGTGCCTCCCCTCGTCGAGGGCAGCGGCCGCGCGCTCCGCGTGGACGCCCGCGACCTCATCCGGGAAGCGGAGGCCGACCTCGCCTACCTCGACCCGCCCTACAACCAGCACTGCCACCTCGGGAACTACCACGTCTGGGAGACCCTGGTGCTCGACGACGAGCCCGAGGCATACGGCGTGGCGCGGAAGAGGGTGGACTGCCGCGAGCGCAAGAGCCCCTTCAACCTCAAGACGCGGGCGCCAGCGGCGATGGTCGAGCTCCTCGACGGCGTCAGCGCTCCGCACGTGGTGCTGTCGTACAGCGACGAGGGGACCTTCGGCATCGACCAGATGGAGGAGGAGCTCAGGGCCAGGCGAGGCCTGGTCACGCGGCTCGAGCGCGGGCACGAGCGCTACGTGGGAGCGCGGATCGGCATCTACAACCCCTCGGGCGAGCGGGTCGGCAAGGTCTCGCACACCCGCAACAGGGAGTTCCTGCTGGTCGCCAGCCGCGACGAGCGTGTGCACGAGGCCCTGCGGGAGGAGCGGGCCGCCATCGAGGCCGCGGCCGGCGGCTCCGATCAGATGAGCCTGCCGCTGTGAGCCTCAGCCGCGCTCGCCTCCTCGCGGAGGCGACGTCAGTCGCGCTCGCCTCCTCGCGGAGGCGACGTCAGTCCGCCTCGGGATCCGGATCGCCAGTGAGCGCCTCGGCGCCTTCTCTGGCCTGACGCTCCTTGAGCTCGCGCGCGTTCCTCGCGCCGACGAAGCTCCCGAACACCAGGTAGGAGACCGGGAGGACCAACAGGTACTCCGGCAAGAAGCGCACGATCACGAAGGAGTAGGCGAGCACGAGGTTCAGCACGGTCATCCCCTTCCAGAAGGGTGACCGCGCGGTGCCGATCTTGGGGAGGTAGATCGGCCCGACCATGAGGAGGCCGAGCAGGCCGAGCACCAGGCCGAGGGCGGGGCGGATGGTCTCCGGGGCCAGGCCGTACTTGAGGCCGACCAGCATCGCCGAGCCCAACAAGCCGCCGCAGAGGGTGGAAGGCACGCCCCGGAAGAGGCCGGGCAGGGTGTCCGAGTCGATGACGTTGTAACGCGCGAGGCGGAGCACGCAGCCGACCACGTAGATCAGGGCCGGCACGAGGTCCGCCCGGATCGGCGGGATCTCCCCGTCCGGCGTCCTGATGCAGGCGAGCAGGAAGGCCGGCGCGAGGCCGAAGGCGATGAAGTCGGCGAAGGAATCGAGCTCCACGCCCATGCGGCTCTGGGCGCCGAGCAGCCGCGCGAGGGTGCCGTCGAGCTTGTCGAGGAGCACGGAGTAGAGGATGAACCAGCTCGCCTCGACCAGGTCGCCGCGCATGGCGTGGTGAATGGACACCAGGCCCAGCGCGAGGCTCAACAAAGTCACGACGTTGGGAGGCAGGTAACGGAGCTTTGCCATCGCCGCTTCCTTATCAGTTTTTCTTGCACGAAGCCCCTCACGTGCTCTGATGGTCTGGTAACGAGGCGTTTCTGCACGAAACGCCTCGCGTAGGGGTGTTTCGCTTGCGAAACGCCCGCCCCGCACAACCAAGCCGGAGGACGACCATGGCGACGCTCCTGGCAACGCCCTTGAGGCGACGTGTGAGCGCGGAGAAGGCCGGAGACGCCCCCGTGTTGGCCGTGGCGGCGCAGAAGGGAGGCGTGGGCAAGACGACCACAGCGGTCCACCTCGCCTGTGCCTTCGCGCGCACACACCACCGCCGCACCCTCCTCGTGGACCTCGATCCACAGGGGCACGTAGGCGCCCACCTGAGCTCCCACTGCCGGGTGGAGACGACCCGGCGCCTCGGGGCCTGCCTGCTGGAGCGTCGCGGGGACGTGTCGTCGGTGGCCGTGCCCACCACGGTCGACCGGCTCGAGGTAACCAACCCGGATCACGATCTCCACCAGGTCGAGGTGCAGCTCAACGCCCGCATCGGCAAGGAGCTGGTCTTGAACAGGGCGCTGGGGCAGGCCCGGAAGCGCTACGACCTCGTCGTGCTCGACTGCCCGCCGAACCTGGGCAACCTCACCGTCGGTGCCCTGGTCGCCAGCACCGCCGTGCTCGTCCCCACCGACACGAGCCGCCTCGCGGTCGCCGGCGTAGCGAGCCTTCTCGACACCCTCGACGCCCTCCGGGAGGCCTTCGAGCGCTCACCCCGGCTCGCCGGCGTGCTGCTCACGCGGGTGGACCGCCGGAGCCGCTCCTACAACGAGGAGGTCCGGCGCTCCCTGCGCGAGCTCGTCGGCTCCTCCCTGCTCGAGACCGAGATCCCGGCCAGGACGGCCGTCGCGCGGGCTCAGGCGGCCGGCACGACCGTCTTCAGCCAGGAGCCGGGCGGGGCCGCCACCACGGCCTACGAGCAGCTTGCCGGCGCCATGATCGAGACGCTCACTGACCGGCTGTCCAGCCGTCGGATCGCCTGAAGGCAGGGGTCTCGGAGGGCGCGCCGACGTTCCCGTGCTCGTCCTCCGGGGTGAGCACGAGCGCTACCTCCTCGTCGGCCTCGACCGTGGAGGCCTTCCAGACGAGGCGGTGCCACGCGCCGGGGAGCCCCGGCTCGCTGTGCAGCGCGCGATAGCCGTGGCCCCTCTCGACGAGGATGCGGGTAGGCTCGAGCGCTCCGCTCGCCCGGCGGAGCTCGACGAGGACATCCACGGGATCGCCCTCGATGTCCCGCACGTAGAAGTCGACGAGGAGCTCGTCTGTGGCGTCCGGGTCGGGGCGCACCGCGACCACGAGGACCGAGGGGGCCGCGTTCCTCAATGACGGCGGCGGCGTGTCGCAGCCTGCCGGAGCGACGGCGAGCGCGGCGAGGGCCGCGACCAGGGCGATGGGGGCGCCGGCCCTCATGGGAGGCTCCCCCACCAGGCCTCGGCGTCGGTGGCGAAGACCTCGGACTGGTTCGTGGCTACCCCGTGGCGAGCCTTCCGCCACCGCTTCACGTAGGCCAGGTGGAAGGCCAGGGCGTCCTTGAGGCCGCGCTCGACGACCGGCAGGGAGCCGCGGAGGTCCTTCTGCTCGGTGGGGTCGGTCTCGAGGTCGAAGATGTCGTAGTCGGCCCCGTGCCGCAGGAGCATCTTGTGGCGGCCGAGGTGCACCGCCATCTGGACCTTGCCCATCTTGGCGAAGGCAGGTCGCGGAGGCAGCACCTTGTGGTTGCGGATGACGTGGAGCAGGTCCGCCGACTGGTAGGACTCCGGGATCTGGAGCCCCGTGATGCTCAGGAGTGTAGAGGCCGCGTCGAAGGCGTTGACGGTCTGGTGCACGCGGAGCCCCGACGGGAGGGAGCGAGGGTGCACGAAGATGAGCGGCACGCGGATGAGCTCGGAGTAGAGGCTGTGCCCGTGGCCGAAGCGGCCGTGCTCGTCGAACTCGTCGCCGTGGTCGCTCATGATGACGATGAGCGTGTCCTCCAGGATTCCGAGCTCTGAGAGCTTCTTCACCATCTTGCCGAGGTACTCGTCGTTGAAGGTTATCTCCCCGTCGTACTGAGCCTCGAGGCGCTCCTTGTCCCGCGCGTTGAGCTTCACCTTGCCCGTGAGCACCTTCTCCAAGAAGAAGCCGGTCGCGTTCTTCGGCACGCGGCCTCTATAGGGCTTGTCGTCGTAGAGGGTCGTGTAGCCGTCGCGGTAGCGGTAGGTGACGTGCGGGTCCGAGGGGTTCAGGTAGGCGAAGAAGCGCTCGTCCTTGTTCTTGACGATCCAGGGCTCGAGCCAGCGCCAGAACTTGTCCGCCTGGTTGGGCTCGTTGTCCCGGATGAAGTTCTTGTAGTCTTGGAAGCCGCGGTGGAAGCCCCAGCGCTTGCTCACGTAGCCGTTGGAGGCGAGCAGGAGGGTGCGCCACCCGGCCTTCTTGAAGATGGTGGAGAGGAGGGGAGGCTTCCTGCCGAGGCGGCTGCGGTCGGTCTCGTGCCTGTGCACCTCCGGGAAGAGCCCCGACAGGATGCTGGCGTGCGAGGGGATCGAGTGCGCGCCGGGCACGATGGCGTCGTGGAACACGACCCCCTTCTTGGCGAGGGCGTCGATGTTGGGGGTCTGCACGCGGGTCTTGGGGTTGTAGACCTTGAGGTGGTCCCGGCGCAGGGTGTCGACCATCCAGACCAGCACGTGCTTGGGTCGATCGTCCCCGATCTGGACCATCTCGGCCGCGGGCACGGTGACCTTGGCCTCACTCAGCTCTACCGGGCGGGTGCGCCGGATCGAGATCCCCACGACCCCACCGTGGGGCGCAGGGGCGGGGATCTCGAAGCGCGCGCTCCCGGCGCCCGCTGCGATCCTCTTGGCCTTGTGTGAAGCTCCGGCGGCGTCGAGCGCCAGGACCTCGACCGGCGGTGAGCCTGCGTCGTCCCAGCGAACCCTGACCTCGGCCGCGGAGGGCACCGGCAGGTACCAGGTCCAGGCCACCAGGTCGCGCAGGTTCATGCGCCTGACACGCCCGTCGCCGGTGCGCCATACCTCGGCCATGTCCTCTAGGGCGGGGTCCTTCGAGCGGGTGATCGCCATCCAGCGGAGGTAGGCGCACACGCGCGCCTTGGTCTTGCGCCCCGAGCGACGGAAGAAGAGACGGACACGGTTCTCCCCGTCCACGAGGAGCCCCTTGGGGACCTTGACCTTCACGACCGAGTAGCCCGCGGGGACCTCCTGGGTGGGCAACGCCTTCTTGTTGATGAAGACCCCGACCCGCTGGCCGGAGTGGGGCTGCTCGACGCCGAGATAGAACGTGCACCCTTCGGCGCACAGCTCGGCGCGCGCGGGCACGTAGAGCACGCCTTGCCTGCTGGTCATCTTCAAGACGCGCCGGCCCTTGACACGAGCGGACGAGAAGCCGGTCTTCCAGCCTCCCTGGATGAACTTCACGACGCCCGGGTCGTTCAGCGGCACCACAACCCCGTCCCGCTCGAGGTGGGCGAGGTAACGGTTGTCGAGCAGGTCGATAGCGACCCTGCGCGGCTGGTCGTCCGCGCCTTTGCCCGCGGCAGCTCCGGAGGGCTCCGAGCCGGGCGCGGGTGCCTTGGAGGCCTCGGCTGCGGGGGCCGGCTTCGGTGCCGCCGGGGCCGCGGCCCCTGGCTCGCCCTCAGTGGCGGCTTCTGCTTGTAGCTTGTCCCGTTCCCCGCAAGCGAGGAGCGCGAGACAAAGCAGAGCGACGGTCAGGACGGGGCGGTGGAAGCTCATGTGCGAAGGCTCGGCCTGAAGGGTAAGCAAGGCGTCCTAGCAGCGTTCCGTGTACCAGTAAATCGAGCGCCCTTCGCGCCCACCCGCGCTCGGTGTGTAAACGGAGCAAGCCAACAAGTTGACGCTCTCGAAAAGGCGGTGCTACACCCGAACCCAGCCGCTCGCGCGGAGGTCGAAGCAATGTCGAAGGTGGCCTGCCCTTCTTGCGGTCACCAGAACGAGGTGTTCTTCCGGTTCTGTCTCCGGTGTGGTCACCCGCTCCCCGCAAAGGATCCGGAGCCCGCCGAGCCGGCGCCGAGTGCCGCCGTGCAGGAGAAAGAGCCCGACGTCATCGAGGTGGCGGACGCGCCTCCTGGGGAGGTCGCGGGTCTCGCGGACGGCGATGAGCCGACGGCGACGGATCGGGAGGCTGTTTCCGACGAGGTAGCGGCCCCGGGCCGCCGGCAGGTGGAGACCCTCGAGCTGGACACCGACTTCCCGCCGGAAGATCGCACGGTGCCGGACCTGGCTGCCCACGAGGAGGAGCAGCCGGAGCCATTATCGGCGGCGGAGCCACTTGGGGAGCCAGAGCCCGAGCCCGAGCCCGAGCCCGAGCCCGAGCCCGCGCCCGCCGCCACCGGCACCCACAACCGCGAGC
>CAZQPP010000304.1:0-8464 GCA_964594295.1 uncultured Myxococcales bacterium
GGCGGTGACACGTCCAAGGTCTTGAACCCGCCGCCGGCGATGGTCATCCCCCGCCCGAACCTGAAGATGAACCACCTGGTCCACGTCGAGGCGGGGACTCCGTGCACGGGCTGCCACGTCGGCGTCGACCAGGCGGGGCTTGCGACCCGTGACAACGCGCTGCCGCTGATGGCCACGTGTCTGACCTGCCACGACGGCCGCCGAGCGTCCAAGCGCTGCACGACCTGTCACCTCTCCGCTCCCACCGGCAAGCTCCGCACCTCGTTTCCCACCGGCAAGCTGCGCCCCTCCGGGCGCTACCTCGGCGACCCACATGACGCGTCCTTCGTCAAGGATCACGCAGCGGTCGCCCGCGCCCGCCGGCCTTACTGCGAGAGCTGCCACACCCGCAAGGACTGCTCCGACTGCCACACCGGCTACCTCCGCCCTGGCCGCGTCCACCCATCCAACTGGACCCTCGTGCACCCGGTCCGCGCCCGCGGCAACGACCTCAACTGCACATCCTGCCACCGCCTGCAGAGCTTCTGCGCCGACTGCCACACCCGCTCCGGAGCGGTCTCCTCCGGCCCCAACGCCTACGAGCGCTCTCGGGAGAGCTTCCACCCGGCCGGCTGGCTCGACCCGGGCCCGGGGAGGCAAGGCAAGCCGCGGAGCCCCGAGCACCACGCCTACCAGGCTCAGCGAAACCTCCGCACCTGCGCCTCGTGCCACTCGGAGTCGAGCTGTGTCACCTGCCACGCCGCAGGCTCGCTGAACCGCCTGGGCGCGCCGGTGAACCCGCACCCGTCGGGGTTCAAGGACGCATGCAGGGGCCGCAAGAAGGCCAACGAAGCCATGTGCCTGCGCTGCCACGCGAGCGGGGATCCACAGCTGAGGGCGTGCGAGTAGGCGTAGCGCCCGCGGACCCTACTCTTCCACCGCCTTCAGGACAGCCCGGATCACGCCGGGACCGATTCGGAAGTCGCTCCGCAGCAGCAGCTCGAAGACGACACGCGCTGACGGGATGAGCCCACGTCGCTGCGCGAGGCCGATCAGGCGGGCGGTCCCCGCCACGTTCAGGCCCAGGCGCAGGGCTTCGCGACGCTTGCGCGGAGCCCCAAAACGCCGAAGGCCGGGCCCGTCTCCGAGCCCGGCCTTCGGGCGACTGGTGGCGCGCGCAGCGGGTGAGCCGCTACGCGCTAGCCAGGCTTACTGACACGTTGTGGGCATGCAGCCCTTGCCAGCGACACCGAACTGGTCCTCGGTGTCCTTGCATGTACCGCCGCCACACTCGCCGTCGGCGGTGCAAGCGGGCACGCAGCGGAAGTCGGGGAGACCCTCGCCGGTGGCGATGTCGGCGCAGGAGAAGCCCTCACCGCAGTCCATCTGGGTGCTCCCGCAGCCCTGGCAGGTCAGGTTGTCCTTCTGGCACACGAAGGCGAAGGCCTCCTTGTCCGGGTCAATGCGCGGGACCATGACCATCTTCTTGCAGGAGCTGTCGGGGACGGCCGTGCAGCCACCCTCTTCGGCCGGGTTGCAGTAGGTCGAGCAGACGGCCTTGCCGGGGTCGCCGAGGCAGAGGCCGGTGGAGCAGTCGCCGGCGCTCGGGTCGCAGGCCTGGCCCACGGCCTTGTCCGGCATGGCGCCGGTCTGCGGGTCGCTCACGTCGAGGCAGAGGAACTCGATCTTGGACTCGTCGTCGGGGTTGCCGGCGATGGCGAGGCCGAGGCAGATCTCCTTCTCCTCGGTGCAGAGGCTCGGCGTGGCCACGCCCTTGACCTCGGAGCCGCAGGCCGTGTGGCTGGACTCCATGCTGTCGGGCAGGCAGACCGAGAGGTAGAGGTTGTCACGCGGGTCG
The DNA here is from genome assembly GCA_964594295.1 of uncultured Myxococcales bacterium. Taxonomy (GTDB): domain Bacteria; phylum Myxococcota_A; class UBA9042; order UBA3505; family UBA3505; genus CAZQPP01. The sequence goes on from CAZQPP010000304.1 coordinate 1,838, forward strand.
GCCGTGCCGTTCCAGCCCATCAGCAGGGAGCGGCAGATGGCCTTGGACTGCTGCTGGCCGGCGATCATCGCGTCCTGCGGGCAGTCGGCGGCCGCGGTGCAGGTGGCGAGGCAGACGCCCAGAGGCTCGCCGGTGGCGGGGTTCTGGAAGAGCTGCAGGCAGTTGCCGTTGATGCACTCGACGCCGCTGGTGCCGCCGCAGATGTCGCCGTGCACGCCGGTAGCCGCGTCGCTCGCGCCGGGGGCGCAGTAGCTCTTGACCTCGTAGCCGCCGCCCGCCTTGGGAAGCTCGATTGAGCGGCAGCCCTTGCCGGCCTCGCAGTCCGCGTCCTTCGTGCACTCGGTGGAGCCGGGGGGAACGGGCTGGCAGATGCCGAGGGCGAGGTAGGCGTCGGCGATGGTGTAGTCGTCGTCCTGGTCGAGGTCGATGGGGATCTCGAAGGTGCCGCACATCTGCTTGTCGGCCGCGCACTCGGCGTCGCTGCCGCAGTGGGTGCTGCACTGGCCGCTGATGCACCAGATCGGGTTCTCGCAGGTGTTGCCGGGGATGTTGTCGCTGGGATCGGGATCACAGGCCTCGCCCACGCCCACGGTGTCGGCCGGGGCCGTCAGGCAGAGGTGCTCCCAGTAGGTGCAGTCCGCCTCGCTCTCGCAGGCCAGCTCGGTCTTCTCGGTGCACTTGCCGTCCTCACCGCAGGTCCCCCCACCGACGAAGGTGCGACAGAAGGTGCCCTCGCCGCAGTCGGCGTCGAGCACGCAGGTGTCCGGGAAGCACACGTCGAGGAAGAGGGTCTCACCGAGCTGCATGTCCTTGCGGCAGTTCCACGGACCGCAGTCGGCGTCGCTCTGGCACATGGCGCTGCAGCCGATGGCGTTGATGAAGCAGAGGCCGCTCTCACAGTGGGCCTCTTCCTTGTTGTAGAACATGCTCGGGTTGTGGGGGTTGCTCTCGCAGAGCTCGCCGACGGGCTTCCCATCCTTGACCTTGGTCATGCAGTAGGTGCCGGTGGCGCCCATGACGCTCTGGATCTGGCAGGCCTCTCCGGTCGGGCACTCGGCGTCGGCCGTGCAGGCCTTGAAGTCGGTGCCGGGCAGGCACATGGAGTAGTCCTGCTGGCCGAGGTTCGGGTTGGTCAGGCGCACGCACTTGAAGCTCGTGCCGTAGGGACCCTCGGCCGCGCCCGCGCAGAGCGGAGCGGGGGAGTTGGAGTCCTCGACGCCGTCGGGCACCGCCTCACCGGTGGTGTTGTTGACCTTGTCGGACTCGGCGCCGAGCACGCAGGTGCGGGTGCACAGCGGCATGCCGAAGAAGGCGTTGCAGCTTCCCCCCTGGCACTGCTTGTCGAGGCAGTCGAGGAAGGTGATGACGGCCTGCTGGTTCGAGAAGTCGGTGGGCTCGAGGGGAGCGCACTCGGCGGGGATGGTGCAGCCGGAGCCGAAGGGCTCGCCGGCCTGGACCGCGTCGCACTGGCCCGTGGGAGTGCAGGTGTTGCCCGGGGTGCAGAAGCCGCACTGGCCGCCGCAGCCGTCGGGGCCGCACTGCCGGCCGACGCAGTTCGGGTTGCAGACGCCGGTGTCCACGCCCGGAGTGCCCGTGCCTTCACCTGTGTCCGTGTAGTCGGTGTGGGGAGTGCCGGTACCGTCGGTCCGCCCGACCGTGCCGGGGTCCACTCCGGGGGTCGTGGGGATGTCTTGACCTTGGAAGCCGGTGCCGTTGTCGACGCCGGGGGTGCCGGGGCCGCCAGAACCGGGAGGAACACCGGTGCCGCCGGTGCTGTCGCTCGAGCAGCCATATGCGAAGCCCACCGTGGCCACGGCGAGCGCCAGAACAAGAATCCGTCGAATCATCAGGGAGTCTCCGGGGTCGTGGTTTGGGGGTAGGACGCCCCGCTACGTCCCACGAGTTGCTGCGCCCCCAGGGCACAGGGCCGCGCATCCTAGGGAGGGGACTCTATGGTGTCAAGCAGTTAGCGAGGCAGGCGTTTCCCAAGCGAAGCGCCTTGTTGGCGGGGCAGCGCTCACTGCCTCTCGTCGCACCTGGGCGAGGCCGGGCACGAGGTTCCGGGGCAGGCGTATGCCGCCGCACACTCCTCGCCCTCTGCGCAGGCCACCCCGTAGCAGCAGCGCAGCACGTCCTCGGGGTCGGTCGGCATAGGCAGACGCTCGACGATCACCTCGAGCACCGCGGGGAAGGCCTGCTGGAAGGGCATGGTCTCCACCCCGCCGGCGACCTCGTCGAAGGCGCCGCTGACTGCTTCCCTGGTCGCGGTCTCCGCCGCCTCCGGGTAGAGCGTCGCGATGTTGTCGAGATAGGCCAGGACGTCCTCGCGGCCGATGTCCGCGTCGTAGCAGGTGCCCGGGTGGTAGGCGTGGGACTGCAGCCGCCCCGTGTAGCTCCCTACCGCGCGCACGTAGTCGCAGATGTCGGTCGCCCCCGGGCTGCAGCCGACCTGCTCGTCGAGGCAGTCGGCGATGTCCGGGGCCGTGGCGCAGGCGTTGAAGACGTGCTCGATCTCCGCCGACCAGGCGCCGCGGTTGTAGACGATGGCCACGGCCTTGGGGCCTGCCTCGCGGTCGGGGTGCTCGCGGAGGAAGCGCCTCGGGTTCGGGTGGTAGCGGCGCATCATCGAGACGGCCCACACGTTGTAGTGGGCCATCGTCAGGGCCGAGGTCTCGAAGTGGTCGCCGCCCTCCTCGGTCTGGCCCTTGGAGCTGATGACCTCGGCGTGGGTGGTGGGCCCGAAGCGCTCCGGGAAGATGCGCTTCATCTCCGAGTAGGCCGTCGCGCACTCGATCTGAAAGCAGCCGTCGGCGTCGGCGTGGGACTGGTGCTTCCACGCGACGCCCTCGTGCTCGGAGTCGGGAGGCGCGCTCTTCGAGCAGCCCATGAAGCTCTCCTTGAGCGCCGTGGCGAAGATGGCTCCGGCCGACATCGGCACCCGGTCGTTCTCCATGATGCGGTGAGCGTGCGCCATGGCCATGGCCCACGTGGCCTTGGGCACGTAGAAGTGCACGTTGTTCACGCCCCAGACCGGGGTCGTCATGTCCACGTGGTCGGGGACCTCGAGCACACACTCCTCGATGGGCGGCAGCTTGGTGTCGGTCCCGGTCGAGGAGCCCGGATCGACGCCTCCCTGGGCGCCGCCGTCACCGCCCTCACCGGCGCCCTCATCGCCTGTGCCTGCCGGCTCGGTCGTGTCCTTCTCGCCTGCCGCGCCACGGTCCACGGTGCCGAAGACCTCGCTCCCGCCTGGGGTGTCCGCCCCGACGAAGGTCGGCGAGACGTCGAGGCTCTCGGCGGGTGTCGAGGTCTCCGAGTCGCTCCCACCGCACGCGGCCAGCAGCAGGCCGAGGACCAGGACGGCCGGGTGGCTCGAGGGGTGGAGCAGTGTTCGGCGCGCGCTCATTCGCACTCTTGGGCTCTATGCGGCGAACATTGGACACTACGCACGCGGGCGCGGGCAAATTTCACGGGGACAGTCCCGTTTCGATTCGGGCAAATCGCAAATTGCACGGGGACTGTCCCCGTGCGTTAGTCCCGTTTCGATTCGGGCAAATCGCAAATCGCACGGGGACTGTCCCCGTGCGTTATTATGTTGCGTCGGCGTTGACGGAAGACCCACCGAAGATGAGCTTGACGACTAGACACCTCTTCTTGTTCCTCGCTGCCCTTTCGGCCGCCGCTGCTGTCGGCTGCGGCGGGGACAAGGAGGAATGTGGCCCGGTGGAGGTCACCATCGGGGATGACGACGAGTCCTGTCCCAAGCCGAGCACCCCTTCCTGCCCGGACCCGGGCCCAGCCACATGCCCCGAGCCCTCGAGCGACGCCGGCTCGGCACCTGCCGACGTCCCTCCGTCACCTGCTCCGCCGACCTATTGGAGCGCGGAGGCGACCACCACGGTGGACGACGTGCTCTTCGCCGAGCACGCCGGCGAGCGCATCTTCGCTCTCGGCTTCGACGCCAAGAAGGGCTCGATCTGGGACGGCGCCACCGGCAAGGACGAGTGCGACAAGGACGCGGGCGTCGGCTACCTCTTCCCGCTGTTCGACACCTACGCGCGCGCCGCCGCGGCCGGCGCCAACTTCGCCTTCATCTGGGGCTACCCGAAGCCCGACTGGGAGCACTACGACGACTGGCTCGACGCCATCTCCATGTTCTACGGCAGGTGGGTCGGGGACATGGGCACGGCCCGGCCGGCCGACAAGGACGTCACCCCCATCATCTACAACGCCTGGGGCGAGTCGGACTTCGACAACCCCGACATCGAGGGCACCATCGAGCGCCACAACGCCGAGTTCGAGGAGTGGCGCACCCGCACCGGGCGCTACTCCCCCGAGGAGATGCCCAACCTGCCGCCCTTCGAGGAGCTGCCGTGGTTCGCCTGGCACCCAACCTGGCGAAGCTCCGGCGGCGGCGACGGCAAGGGAGAGCTGCTGACCGACGAGCAGGCGCGCGGGATGATCAACACCTCGAACATGGTGATCGGGGACAACTACAGCTACGTCACCAACCGCCACGACAGCCGCCTCAACCCGGTCACCGGCCAGCGCGGCGAGCCCGGCGAGGGCTACGACGACTGGCTCGCCGTGGCGGACGACGAAAACAGCGGCAAGTTCAAGGCGGCTTGGAGGGTCGTCGACGCGGTCGAGCGCTTCGCCGAGCGGCCGATCCTGCGCTGGATGTGGATTCAGGGCTACTCCTTCGGCTACTCCCTCGGGAAGTCCATGTGCGAGAAGGGCGGCTCCGACACGTGGGCGACAGGCTGGTTCCCCACCTTCTCCTACCTCCGCAAGGAGGTCTGCTCGGTCATCGCCGGCGGCGGGACGGGCATAGTGTTCTTCGCCTACATGAGCGCACACCCGAGAGACGGCGAGAAGGTGGAGACGATCTTCTCGGCCCTCTCCCACGAGGAGGTCTACGGGCCCGCGCTCTTGAGCCCGCGCCTCGACCTCGGAGACCAGGACCTGCGCCACCTCGGCGAGGGGGGCCGCATCCACGCCATCGCCAAGTGGGACGAGGAGAGCCGCCGCGCCTTCCTCATCGGCGCCAACCCCGGTCCCTGGGAGACCCGAGCGGAGGTGACCTTCCCCTGGAGCCTCGACAAGGTCGAGATGCTCATGTGGGGGAGCCCGCGCTTCGTGGAGTCGCCGCGCCTCTCCATCGATGATCGCAAGCTGAGAGTAGTCGCGCCCATGGACGAGGGCTTCATCATCCGCGTCACCCCGCTCTTCGCCCCATGAGCGTCGCCGTCGAGCGCACGGAGCGCCGCCGCCTGGGCCCCGCGTGGCACCGCCGGGTGGCGGGCCTGCACGTCCTGAAGGTGGCGGGCAGCGAGTACGAGATGGGTCGCCAGCACGGCGCCCTCCTCGCCGAAGACGTCGCCCGCGGCCCGCTAGGCTACTACCGCACCTACGTGCAGCGCATCATCGCGGAGGGGCCGCTCGGCGCCGCCTCGCCGCTGGTCTGGGCGGCCATCCGGCAGACCGTCGGCAGGAAGGTCGCCGCCTCCTTGCCGAAGGAGTCGGAGGAGGGGCTGCGAGGGCTGGCCGAGGGCGCCGGCCTCCCCTGGGCCGACGTGCTCGACGGCGCGATCATGCCGGACGCCCTCGTGTGGCTGGTCTCCAGGTTCGCGCGTCTCTCGCGCTGCGGCCCCGCCGCCGCTCACCGGGCCGCCCTCGGGCTCGGCTGCACGAGCGCCTTTGCGTGGAGCGGCGCCACCGCCGACGGCAGGCTTCTTCACGCCCGAAACTTCGACTACCACGGCGTGCGGTGCTGGCCTGCCACCGCCGCGGTCATCTTCTGCGAGCCCGAAGACGGCCAGCGCTTCGTCGCCGTGTCGGCCGCGGGGGTGCCCACCGGCGGCGTCACCGCGATGAACGAGTCGGGCCTCACCCTGGCCGTGCACCAGCACATGTTCACCGATCGCGCGGCCCTCGGCGGCGTGCCCATAGGCGCGGTGGGCGATCGCCTGATGCGCTACGCGAAGAGCCTGGACGAGGCCCAGGAGATCCTGGACTCACAGCGCCCGATCGGGTGCTGGACCTACCTGCTCGGCGAGGGGAAGAGCCGGGAGGTGCTCTGCCACGAGCAGAACCCGGAGCGGCGTGTCTCCTTCCGCGCCGGTGAGCCGGACACGACCTTCGGCTACGCGAACGTCTTCCTGGACCCGGAGCTCGGCGCGACCGAGAAGAACCTCTACGGCTCATACTGGCGTGCCAACACCGGCCGCCACCGCCGGGTCAACGAGCTCCTCGAGCGCGGCCGCGGCGACCTGGGCCCCGGGGACCTCGCCGCGATCCTCGGAGACTCGAACCCGGAGACCTGCAGGCTGAGTGACCCCATCGCCAACCTGATGACCGTCGGCAGCGTGGTGTTCAGGCCGGAGGACGGCGCGCTCTGGGTCGGGGCCGGCCCGGCGCCCACCAGCCACGGCAGCTTCGAGCCATTCTCCCTCGAGGCCGAAGACCACGCCCCCGAGCTTGGCGCCGTCGACGGCTCGGCCTTCGGCGCCGACTCCGCGCGCCAGGCCTTCGCGGCCTACCGCCTCGCCTTCGAGGCGTGGTTCGAGGATGGTGATCCCGCCCTCGCCCGCCGCGAGATCGCGAGGGCCTGCGAGCTTGCCCCCG
>CAZQPP010000304.1:8474-10192 GCA_964594295.1 uncultured Myxococcales bacterium
AGCCGCTCTACTTCGCCCTCGCCGGGCTGATGGCCCTGCGCAGCGGCGACGCCCCGTCAGCGGTCGGCGCGCTCGACCGGGCCCTCGGGCTCGGCCACCCGCACGCGGAGCGCCTTGCCGCCTTCCACCTCTGGCGCGGGCGGGCTTCGGACCTCGTGGGAGACCGCGCCGCCGCTCTCGGGCACTACCGGTCTTGCCTCGACGGCCCCGCCGACGCCCCGATCCACCGCGCCGCCCGGCGCGGCCTGCGGCGCCGATACCGCAGCTCCTCGTCGCGGCGCTTCGCGATCGACTTCACATACGCCGACGTGATGGTCCCCTGACACCGGCGCCGCGGACACCTGTCTTCCACGTTCCCGCGCGCGTGCTCCTGCCTCCTCCACGTCCACATCCTCGACCTTCCCGTTAAAGGATGTAACGCCGCTGCCGATTGCCCAGGCGTGTGCTTTGACACGGGATGTACATGTTTGCTGTCCGCGCCCTCGCCTTCCTCATGCTCATCCTCCTCGTCCCCGGCAGCCTCAACGCGGCTGACGTTCCGGATCTCCTCAACCTGCAGGGGCACCTCCGCAACTCCGCGGGTGAGGCGATCACCGGCACCGTGAAGCTCGACATCCGGCTCTATGACGCCAAGACGGGAGGCACCACCCTTTTCAGCGAGACCCTCTCGTCGGTGTCGGTGACATCGGGACGCTTCAAGGTGCTCATCGGCGAGACGGCGTCCATCCCCTCGACCGTCTTCCGCGACAACGCCGCGGTGTACATGGGGCTCCAGGTCGACGACGGCGCCGAGCTGACGAGGCGCCGCCTGACGAGCGTCGCCTACTCCCACAGCAGCCGGCGCGCCGTGAGCTCGGACAGCTCCTCGGACGTCGCGTGCAGCGGCTGCGTCAAGATGAGCGAGCTCGCCGCGGACGTCTCCTCGACCTTCGTCGACGTCGCCGGAGACACGGTCACGGGGCCGCTCGTGCTCCAGGGTGCCGTCACGGCGCAGGGCGCGGTCACCTTCGGAGGCACCGCCACCTTCAACGGCGTCGCCGACTTCGCCCACGGCGAGATCCGCAACGCCCGCTTCCACAACACGGCGACGGCTCCCGCCTCGTGCAGCGGCAGCACGAAGGGCTACGTCTACTTCAACACTGCCGACCAGAAGCTCCACATCTGCAACGGCTCGGAATGGTTCATGCTCGCCACCGCGGCCCCACCCGACGAGGACAGCGACGGCGTGGGCAACCTGAGCGACAACTGCCTGCTCATCGCCAACGCCGATCAGCTCGACACGGACAGCGACGGAAAGGGCGACGCCTGCGACACCGACGACGACGGCGACGGGGTCGCCGACATCTCCGACAACTGCCCGCTCGTCGCCAACGCCGACCAGACCGACACGGACAGCGACGGCTCGGGGGACGCCTGCGACACCGACGCGGACAACGACGGCGTGGTGGACCTGAGCGACAACTGCCCGCTCGTGGCCAACGTGTCGCAGACGGACACGGACTCGGACGGCAGCGGCGACGCCTGCGACAGCGACGACGACGGCGACGGCGAGGCCGACGGCAGCGACTGCGCCCCTCTCGACGACACCGTCTACCCGGGCGCCTCGGAGAGCTGCAACTCGGTGGACGACGACTGCGACGGCTCCACCGACGAGGGCATCGGCAACAGCGGCTGCACGACCTACTACAAGGACGTGGACGACGACACCTACGGCCAGA
>CAZQPP010000305.1:0-407 GCA_964594295.1 uncultured Myxococcales bacterium
TAACCGCATAACCGCATAACCGCATAACCGCATAACCGCATAACCGCATAACCGGTTATGCGGTTATATGCATTTAGGCCCGAGCGCCTGTTCCCCGCTCGCGCCGAATATGGCATGGTTACGCCCCCCCAGACACCAGAGCCGCGCCGAGGAGGGATCATGTCAGGGACCGTCATCGACACGTTGAACGCGACCGCCGCCAAGTACGGCTCCCGCTCCGCCATGAAGGTCAAGGACGCATCAGGGAGCTGGAAGACGACCACCTGGTCCGAGTACCGCGACCAGGTGCGCCAGACCGGCCGGGGGCTCCTGGCCCTCGGGCTCGAGCCCGGAAAGGGCGTCGTGATCATGGGCAACAACCGCCCCGAGTGGTTCCTCGCGGACGTGGGCGCCATCGCCGCGGGCGG
>CAZQPP010000305.1:417-10158 GCA_964594295.1 uncultured Myxococcales bacterium
AACCTGCCCGCCGGCATCTACGCGACCAACACCCCCGAGCAGTGCCAGTACATCACCGACCACTGCGACGCCGAGGTGGCAGTCCTCGAAGACACTACCCAGCTCGCGAAATTCAAGGCGGTGCGCGAGCAGCTCCCCCAGCTCAAGGCCATGGTCTTGATGGACGGCGACGACGACGCGGACGACGTCTACTCCTGGGACGACTTCATGGCCAAGGCCGCAGACGTCGACGACGCCAAGCTCGACGAGCACATCGCCGCCCAGAAGCCCGACGACGCCTGCACCCTCATCTACACCTCGGGGACCACCGGCCCGCCCAAGGCGGTCATGATCACCCACAACAACATCACCTGGACGGCCGGCGCCGCTGTCGCCGCCGCCAACGGCAACGCCGACGACGTCATGCTGAGCTACCTCCCGCTCAGCCACGTGGCCGAGCAGACCATGTCCCTCCACGGCCCCATGAACATGGGAGCGACCACCTACTTCGCCGAGAGCATCGAGGCCCTCGGCGAGAACCTCCGCGAGGTGCGCCCCACCATCTTCCTCGCCGTGCCCCGCGTCTGGGAGAAGATCCAGGCGAAGATGATGGCCGCCGGCGCCCAGAACCCGCCGCTCAAGAAGAAGATCGCCGCCTGGGCCCGCGGCGTCGGCCTCCAGGGCGGCTACGCCGAGCAGCACGGCCGCCCCAAGCCACTCCTCTGGCCCCTCGCGCACAAGCTCGTCTTCTCCAAGGTCAGGGAGAAGCTCGGCATGGATCGCGCCAGGATCTGCATCACCTCGGCCGCCCCCATCTCCAAGGACACCCTCGAGTTCTTCTTGAGCCTCGGCATCCCGATCATGGAGGTCTACGGGATGAGCGAGTGCACCGGCCCGGCGACCCTCTCCCTGCCCCACCACTACCGGACCGCCATGGCGGGCCCCGTCCTGCCCGGCGCCGAGATGAAGATCGCCGAGGACGGCGAGGTCTGCATGCGCGGCGGCCACGTCTTCAAGGGCTACTTCAAGAACGAGACGGCCACGCGCGAGACCATCGACGACGAAGGCTGGCTCCACTCCGGCGACATCGGCACCATCGACAAGGACGGCTTCTTGAAGATCACCGATCGCAAGAAGGACCTCATCATCACCGCCGGCGGTGAGAACATCGCCCCGCAGCTCATCGAAGGTCAGCTCAAGTCCATCAAGGTCGTCGCCCAGGCCGTCGTCATCGGCGACCGCAAGAAGTACCTGAGCGCGCTCATCACCCTCGACCCCGAGGCCATCGAGAGCGAGGCCGCCGCCGCCGGCAGCAAGGCAAGCTCCGTAGCCGAGGCCGCCACCTGCGACGTCTTCCGCAAGTACCTCGACGACAGGATCCAGGAAGTCAACGCCCAGCTGGCACGCGTCCAGACCATCAAGCGCTACACCATCGTGCCCCACGAGTTCACCATCGACGGCGGCGAGCTCACCCCGACGATGAAGATCAAGCGCAAGGTGATCAACGAGAAGTACGAGTCCGAGATCCAGGGTCTCTACGCGTAGCTCCTCGGTGCCCTACGGGCACACGCAGCCGGAGCCCGTGCACGGCACGCAGTCCCCGCTCCAGACGCAGCCGAGCTCCGGCCCGAGGCAGAGCTCGCCTTTGCCCGACCCGCAGCAGCGCCAATTCAACCCGGCCCCGTACCTGCACTCGGCCCAGGGCTTGAGCTGACACTGGCTCCAGGTGCAGTCGCCCCGGCAGACCTTGTGCTCACAGACGTCGCACGAGACGTCGTCCATCGTGGAGCCCGGTGAGCAGTCGGTGCGGCGGACGCAGCTCCCCCACCTCCCCCAGAGCCCCCACACACACACGCTGTTACACTTGCGCTCCCGCGTCTGGTACTCGCAGCCGCCGCAGCTCTGCTCGTCGGTCTCGGTGTCACCCGCCGCGCACATGCCCTCGTCCCTGCACGCCGACCACGCCGCCCAGGGCCCCCACTCACAGGCCATCGTGCAGCTCGCGTGGCGCGTACGCACCCCACAGGCGCCGCAGCTCTCCTGGTCTTCGCGGCGGTCGCCCGGAGCGCACGGCCCCTCGTCGCTGCAACGAGTCCAGACCTCCCACGCCCCCCACGTGCAGTCATCCTCGCAGACACGAGCGCGCTCCTGGCTCCCGCAGAAGCCGCAGACGCGCTGCTGGGACGCCTCGTCCCCCGGCACGCACACGCCGCCCGAGGTCAGGCACTGACCGCCGCTGCAGCCGCAGCCACCGCACTCGGTCTTCAGCGATGCCGGCTGCCCGTTGCAGTCGAACCACCACGCGTCGCCGTTCAGGCACATGAGCGCGTGGTTGTCGTCGACCACGCACTTGCCGCCCTCGCAGCCGCACCTCCCACACTCCCTGTCCTTGAAGCTGATCTCCCCCTCGCAGGTCGCCCAGTATGCGTCCTGGTCGTGACACACCAGCTCGTAGCGGTCCTCGACCACACACTGCTTGTTCGCGCACCCGCACCGCCCGCACTCGATCTTCTTGTCCTTGGGCTGCCCGTCGCACCCGAACCAGTAGACATCCCCGTCGTGGCAGCCGATCCCGTAGCTGTCGTCGACGAGGCACGCCCCGGCGCCACACCCGCAGTCCCCACACTCCTCCTTCTTGTCCCCCCGAAGGCCGGTGCAGGTCGTCCAGTAGACGTCGTCGTCGTCGCAGGTCATGCCGGTCTGGTCGTCGACCACGCAAGCGCCGGCGTCGCACCCGCAGTCGCCGCAGTCTTCCTTGAGCGACCGCCGCTCTCCCCTGCAGTTCTCCCAGTAGACGTCGCCGCGGTAGCAGGTCGTGTGGTGGTGAGACTCGATGACGCACGTGCCCCCGGTGCACGGGCAGCTCCCGCAGTCGTGCTTCAGCTCCAGCCGCCTGCCGGCGCAGTCGGTGGTCCAGACCGCTCCGTCATGGCAGCGCGTCTCGACCGGCCCGCTCTCCACGCAAGCGCCGGCCTCGCAGCCGCAGTCCCCGCACTCCTCCTTCTTCGACCTCACGCGCCCTTCGCAGTCGAGCCAGTAGACATCCCCGAGGTGGCAGGCGACCTCGTGCTCCTCGCTGATCGTGCACACCCCCCCGCTGCACCCGCAGCCGCCGCACGCCTCACGGAGAGCCGCGCGCTCGCCCCGGCAGTCCACCCAGTAGGCGTCCCCGCCGTCACACATCGAGGCCGCGTGCTCGTCGGCCCCGCACTCCCCGTCGTGGCACGGGCACTCGCCGCACTCCTCCTTGAACCCGGTCCTCTCACCGTCGCAGCCCGTCCACCAGGCGTCCCCGTCGTGGCAGACCGTCCCGGCCCGCTCAGGTGACCTGCACGCGCCGCCTTCGCAACCGCAGGCCCCGCACCCCTCCAACAGCTCCACCGGCTGACCGGCGCAGTCCGTCCTCCACACGTCGTCTCCCTTGCAGATCGCCCCGGCCTCGTCGCTCTTCAGGCACCTCCCGTCCTGACAGGTGCAGAACCCACATCCCTGGCTCACGACCGTCGGTTCGCCGCGGCAGTCCGCAAACCACACGTCGCCCTCGTGGCAGATGATCTGCGCCCTGTCGTCCTCCGCGCAGACCCCCTCGTCGCAGTCGCAGACCCCGCACTCCTGCTTCTTCTTGGTCCGCGTGCCGCGGCAGTCCACCCAGTGCTCGTCGCCGAGGTGGCAGATGGTCGAATCCTCCGCGTCTTCGACGCAGGACCCCGCGGAGCAGATGCAGTCGTCGCACTCCTCGGCAAGCGCCGTGGGCTCGCCGAAGCAGTTGGCGAAGAAGACGTCGCCGTCGTCGCACACCCGTTGGGCCCGCTCGCTCTCGACACAGGCACCTTCGACACACTCACAAGGCCCGCAGTCGTCCTTCTTCTGGGTCACCTCTCCCGCGCAGTCCGTCCAGTAGACGTCCCCCTCCTCGCAAACCGTGCCCGCTTCATTGCTCTGCAGGCAGGAGCCGTTCTGGCAACCACACGCACCGCAGTCCTCGATCTTGCCGGTGGGCACCCCCGTGCAGTCGGTCCAGTGCACGTTGCCCTCGAAGCAGGTCTTCGAGACCTCGTCGACCCGCACGCACGCCCCCGAGAGGCACGCGCAGTCGCCGCAGTCCTGCCTGATCCCCGTCGCCTGACCCTTGCAGTCGGTCCAGTGCACCGCCCCGCCGATGCAGGTCGTGCCCGCCTGAGCGCTGTCCAGGCACTCCCCGCCGCTGCACTCGCAGAGGCCGCAGTCCTCCTTGATCTCGGTGAACTGCCCGTGGCAGTCGGCCCACCACACGTCCCCGTCCTTGCACGCGGTGGCCCCGTGGTCGTCCTGCAAGCAGGCGCCGTTTGCGCAGCCGCAGGCACCGCAGTCCTGCTTCTTCCCGCTGAGCTCGCCGTCGCAGTCCGTCCACCAGACGTCATCCCCGTGGCAGGTCCTGCCGGCCTCGAGGCTGCGCGCGCACGCACCATCCGCGCAGGTACAGGCGCCGCAGTCCTCCTTCTCGGGTCCGACGGCGCCGTGGCAGCTCGCCCAGTGCACCTTCCGGCCCTGGCACACCGTGCCCGCGCGCCCCTCCTGCACGCACCGGCCCTCCGCGCACTCGCAAAGCCCGCACTCCTGCTTCCTGGTCGTGACCGCGCCGAAGCAGTCGATGAACCACGCGTCGCCCTCGACGCAGGTCGCACCTACCTGGGTGCTCTCCTTGCAGCCGCCGTCGTCGCACCCGCAGGTCCCGCAGTGCTTCAGCAGCGCGGTGGGCTCACCGCGGCAGTCGTGGTGCCACAGGTTGTCCTTGTAGCAAAGCACCCCGGCGTCCATCTCGCAGACGCACTCGTCGCGCACGCAGGTCAGCGGGGCATCGCAACGACTCGGAGAGCAGCAGCGCTCCCCCTCCGACCCGCAGCACCCCTCGTCGACGTCTCCGTCACAGTCGTCGTCCGTGCCGTTGCAGATCTCGACGCTGTCCACCGAGTCGTCCGAGCAGACGAGCCCCTCCCCGTCGCAGCGATAGGTCCCCTCCGCGCAAAGATCCGCGTCGGGCCCGTCGCAGGGGTGTCCCTTCTCCTCGAAGCCCTCGTCGGTCTGCCCGTCGCAGTCGTCGTCGCGCCCGTTGCAGACCTCCACCGAAGGCTCCTCCGGATCGTCGCAGACGAGCCCCGCGCCGCCGCACACCCAGACGCCGTCCTCGCAGCCGTCCTCGTCCGCTCCGTCGCAGGGCTCCCCCTTCGAGGCGAAGTCCTCGTCCACCTCGCCGTCGCAGTCGTCGTCCTTGTCGTTGCAGGCCTCCTCCGCCGCGAGGGGAGCGTTGCACGCGCTCAGCCCGAAATCGGTGCACCTGCGCTCCCCCTCGCAGGTGCCCAGCTCGTTCGTGCGGTAGCAGGTCGTCCGCGCCTTCTGCTCGATCGCGGCCTCGTCGCAGTCACACTTCCCGGACTCGGGCATGCAGCGCTGCCCCTTGCCGTGGGCGAGCTGCACGACCTCGCAGGCGTAGCCTTCAGGGCAAGGCGTCGACTCGTCGCAGGCGCTCACACAGAAGCTGCCGTCGCCCAGGAAGTCGTGGCACACCGCCGGCTCCGACGGGCTGCCGCCGGCGCACTGCTCGGGCTCGAGGCAGGGCCGGCAGAGCGTCACGTGCTTGTCGGGGTCAGCCGGCTCGCGCACGTCCAACCCCACGTCGACCTCCTCGGCGCCCGGGTCGGAGGTGGGCGCGAAGATGTCCTCGAGGCCGCTCCCCGGCCCGGTGTCGGCGACAGACACGTCCCCCTTCACCCACCCGCTCCCGGAGTCGGCGCCCCCCTGCCCCGCACCCTCCCCGTCCGAGGAGCACGCGGCCGCGCCCCCGTAGACCCCGGCCGCGATCAGCAGAGAGACCACCTTCCACGTCTGGCCATGTGCGTCCATGAGCGCTCCCTTGGCGAGCCTCCGAGGCCCGTGTTCCGGGGACCGACATGATGCCAGGCTCCCCCGCACACCTTCAAGAAAAGCCCCTCGCAGATCACGCGCAGGCGCGGTAGCGTGTCCGACTCCGAAACCGGCCGGGAGCCCCTCATGGTCGCCCTCCGCGCGCCCCTCATATGCCTGCTCGCCGCCTCGCTCCTGGCGCTTGGCTGCACGAGGACCGGCGCCCTCTTCCTCGCACTCCCCGACGACGGCGCCCGCTCCGCCGACACGAGCTCGAACGAAGCCCCCTCCCCTTCCACCGACACCAACCGCGCAGACTCGACGCCCGCCAGCGACCCGGGCGACGACGCGGCCACCGACACAGGCTCCGCAGAGGACCCGGACACGGGCGACGACCCCGCCCTGGACTCCGCCACGGATGATCCCGGCAGCGCCCCCCCCGAGCAGGACCTCGCCCCGGACCTCAGCCCCCCGAGCGTCCGCATCCTCGAGCCCGAGGAGGGCTCGGTTCTCACCGGCGAGGTACAGATCGAGGTGAGGGCCGACGACGAGAGCGGCGTCGAGCGCGTCGAGATCGAAGCCGGCGGTCACCCCCTCGCCACCCTGACCGAGCCGCCATACCAGGCCACCTGGGTCACCACCGGCCTGCCCGACGGGCGCTACGAGCTCTCGGCGACGGCCTTCGACGGCGCCGAGAACCGCAGCACCCACACCATCGAGGTCGACCTGCGCGCCCCGTGCGCGCCCGACGGCGACTGCCCACCCCACTCGATCGTCGTGCTCACCCCACCCGCCGGGGCCACCCTCTGCGGCAAGGTCAGCGTCGAGGTGCTCGCCAGCGACGACAAGGGCGTGGCCAAGGTCGAGATCCGCGTCGACGGCGCGACCATAGCCTCACTCAAGGGCTCCCCCTTCTCCGCCGAGTGGGACACAACGCCACACGAAGACGGCCCACACACCCTCGAGGTCATCGCCTACGACGCCCTCGACCAGGCCGCCTTCACGACCGTCGAGGTCGAGGTGAAGAACACGGTCGAGACCTGCGACAACCATCCCGCCGTCCACCTGACCGAGCCGAAGGACGGCGCCTGGGTCTTCGGGGACGTCGACCTCCTCGCCTGGGCCCACGACGACGACGCCGTGCTCTTCGTGCGCTTCGTCATCGACGACGACCTCCGCACCGACGACGAGGAGGCACCCTACGCCGTCACCTGGCCCTCCGACGGCTTCGACGAAGGTCCACACTCGCTCAAGGCCGTGGCCGAGGACGCCGCCGGCCAGTCCACCGAGCACGCCGTCGAGGTGCACGTGGACCGCACGCCCCCCACCCTGAGCCTCATCCTCCCCGCCGACGGCTCTCTCCAAAACGGCGCCGTCGCCGTCGAGCTCGAGGCCGCAGACAACCTCGAGCTGCGCACGGTGGAGCTCGAGCTCGACGGGGACGAAGAGACGCGCCGGCTCATCGACGGGCCGCCATTCGCGACACAGCTCGACACGAGCGCCTTGGAGAGCGGCACCCACCGCCTGCTCGCCCGGGCTCGGGACGCGGCGGGCCACGAGGCCACCGCCGAGGTGGGCTTCACCCTCGACAGGCTCCCCGTCCTCTACTTCGCCGCCCCCGCCGACGGCGCGACCCTGCTCGGCCCGACCACGCTCCTCGTGCACGCCGAAGACGACCTGGGCCTCACCAGCCTCGAGCTGCTCATCGACGGAGACGCGGCGGGCCCCCTCGAAACGGACGGCAGCTTCGACTGGACCCCGCCCTACCGCGCCGAGACACACGTCTTGGAGCTCAGGGCCACCGACACCATCGGCCAGTCGGCCGCGCACAGCATCTCCGTCCACGTCAACCACCCGGTGGAGGTCGAGCTGCTGCTCTGCGATGACGCCGGCGCCTGCGCCCGACCGACCGACACCCCGCGGCTCACGGGCGTCGCCCTCGTGAGCGCGGAGCCGAAAGACGACGCCGGCCCGATAGCCTCGGTGGAGCTCCTCCTCGACGGCTCGGCGCAGCTCCTCGCCGACTCCCCACCCTTCGCCTTCGAGTGGGACTCCCGAACGGCCGCAAACGGCGAGCACGTCCTCGGCGTCCGGGCGCGCGCCGCCGACGGCTCCACCGGAGAGGACCAGGTGGCCGTCGTCGTCCACAACTGCGACCGCGACGGTGACGGACACCGCTCCCCCGGTGACGGCTGCGGCGGGCTCGACTGCGACGACACCGCCCCCGACACCCACCCCTGCGCCGACGACCTCCCCGGCGACGGCAAGGACACGAACTGCGACGGCAGCGACGCCCTCTCCTGCGACGACTGCTCCTCGTGCAGCGTCGACCGCTTCGACCAGGGCCGCTGCGTGCACGAGCCCACCGCCGAAGGGGAGCGATGCGAAGACGGCGACCTGTGTACCGAGGGAGAGACCTGCGCCGCCGGAGTCTGCGGAGGCGGCTCGCCGGTCGACTGCGGCGAAGGCACCGAGTGCACCCCGATCTCCTGCCTGCGGAGCCGCGGCTGCGTCGCCGAGCCTTTGGACGACGGGACCGCCTGCGCGACCGGAGTCTGCTTCCAGGGCAGCTGCTGCGCACCAGACTGTGACGGCCGCGAGTGCGGCGACGACGGATGCGGCGAGAGCTGCGGAAGCTGCGAAGGCAGGATCTGCTACGAGGGGACCTGCTGCGCCCCATACTGCGGCGCGGCCGAGTGCGGCGGCGACGGATGCGGCGGGAGCTGCGGCGCTTGCCAGGGAGGCGCCTGCGTGTCGGGCTCCTGCCGTCATGGCGCCTGCGTCAACGACGACGACCTCGCCCTGCTCGAAGAGTCCGGAGCCGCCGCAACAGGCTTGTCGGAGGAGTGCGCCGCCTGCTGGAGCGCTCTCGCCGCGTGCACCGGCGAGCACTGCCTCCCCGCCTTCGAGGCCTGCAGCGGCCTCGACGATCCCACGGGCTGCGTCCCGAGCTGCGAGGGCATCGAGTGCGGCGACGACGGCTGCGGCAATAGCTGCGGGCACTGCGGCCCCGGGCTCGAGTGCGCCGACGACCGCCGCTGTGAGCCCGGGGGCGAAGGCATCCCCTTCGGCGCCGCCTGCACCGTGCCCGCCGAGTGCGCCGAGCTCGAGCCAGCAGACCCCAGCACCGACAGCAGCAGGTGGGACGCCTACCTCCGCTGCCTCAACCGACAGTGCGCCGGCGGGTCCTGCGAGCACCCAACCGGCATCCCCGTCTGCACCGGCTCATGCGACCTCAAGCCCGGCCGCGATCAGGTCGACAACGTGACCGGCGCCGCCGGCCCGGACGGCGTGGAGGACCCTGCAGCCGGCCCCACCCTCTGCGGCGGCGCCGCGAACGGCCCCTTCGGGAGCACCTTCCGCTGCGTCCGCCTCACCGCCCCCGCCCTCGGCGTGGCGGCACAGTCCCTCTGCCTCCCCGGCTCAGACTTCCGCCCCTGCAGCAGCGACCGCGACTGCCCCACAGAGGAGAGCTGCCAGCTCCAGCTCATCCGGGGCGTGCTCGGGACCTTCTGCATGACCCGCCTCGACGACGCACGAGAGCCCGGTGAGCTTTGTGAGAGCAGCCTCGCCCACCCCGGCGCCCCCTACTTCACAGAGATCTCCCACTGCGCCAGCAGGCTCTGCTTCGGCACGGGCGCTGGCTGCGGCTCCTTCTGCGACAACGACGGCGACTGCCTCGGCCCGAACGCTGCCTGCGCCGAAGGCCGCTGCGCCGCAGACCCGACCCGCCCCTGCGACGCCGACTCGCACTGCTCCTCCCTGCGCTGCGACCGGGGCCGCGACATCGCCGGCATGAGGGCCGACGTGTGCTTCCCAAAGAGCTGCGACGTAGACGCCGACTGCCCGGACCCGAGCTCCTTCTGCCGCACCTTCGTAGGC
>CAZQPP010000306.1:0-10156 GCA_964594295.1 uncultured Myxococcales bacterium
CGCCGTGGGCTCGCTCTGGACCGAGGAGCGGGTGCCGGAGCTCGAGCCTTTCGCGCGCACCCTCGCGCGAGAGCTGGACGTGACCTCGCTGCTCCTGGTCGACGCCGCCGGAGACACCCTGGGACGCCATGGGCACCCGCTCGAGCCCGACGTGGTGGAGCGCGTGCGCAGCCTGGGCCTGAGCACACTGCCCGCGAGCATCCTCGAGCTCTACAGGGGCCCGGTCGAGCTGCTCGTGGCTTCCCCCATTCAGCGGGGCTCTCAGATTCGCGGGTTCCTGCTCTGCGCATTCGCCTCCGCCGCCCCGGCCGAGAGGCTGCGGCAGATCGCGCGCCGGACCGCCCTCTCGGCCCTGTTCTGGGGAGCGCTCGGGGGCGCCGCCGCTCTCTGGGTGACGCGGCGCTTCACCAGGCCCCTCGGGCAGCTCGCCGAGGACCTGCAGGGCTCACCCGGGACCTACCGCATCCCGGCCTCCGGGCCGGCCGACGGGGAGATCGGCCTCGTCCAGCGGCGCCTCGCCGACCTCGCCGCCAGGGCCGACGCACAGCACCGGCGGGTGCTCGAGCTCAACGAGGCCCTCAAACACCAGATCGAGGTCGTCACCGCCCGGGCCGAGAGGCTGGCCGCGCTCCGGCGCGCCATCCTGGACTCGGTGCGGGACGCGATCGTTGTCGTGCAGGAGGACGGACGTGGCTCGGGGGCAATCGGGGCCGCCGAGGCCATCTTCGGCGGCGACGTGGCGAGCGGTGACCTGCCCTTGTACGAGCGCCTCGCGGAGCCCGAGCGCGTGCGTGGCGCGCTGCGGCGCTCGGCCTCCCTGGGGCGCCCGGTGATGCTGTCCATCGAGTCGCTGCCGGCGGCCGAGGGAGAGCCGCCGACCCTTTTGCGCGCGCGCGCGACCCCTCTGCACGGGTCGGACGGCGGGGAGGAGGGCGTCGTCCTCGTGGCCGAGGATCTGAGCGAGAGGCGCGCCCTCGAGGAGCAGATGCTCCGCTCGGAGCGCCTCGCCGCCCTCGGCACCCTCACGGCCGGGTTGACGCACCAGATCGGCAACTACCTCCACGCGCTCAAGGGTGTGGCGGATCTCCTGAAGGGCTCCGTCGAGACCCCTGGGGCCAGGTCGGACGTCGAGCAGATATCTCGCGCGGTGCGCGACGCGGCAGCCCTGATGAAGCGAGTCCAGATGCTCGCCCGCAAGCGCGCCCACACGATCTCTGTGATTCGCGTTCAAGACGTCGTCGACGGCGCGGTCGACCTCGTGAGCACCCAGGCTCGTCACCAGGGGGTGACCTTGGAGGTGCAGGCCCCGGCCGATCCCATCCTCACGCGGGGAGACCCGTACCTCCTGCAGCAGGCCGTGCTGAACATCGCCGTCAACGCGATCCAGGCGATGCCCGGTGGCGGCACCCTCGAGATCTCGACCGCCTCGGGAGCAGCCGGCGGAGTGGCCATCACCTTCCACGACACCGGCCCCGGTATGGACCCGGCAGTCGCCGAGCACATCTTCGATCCCTTCTTCACGACCAAGCCCGAAGGTGAAGGCACCGGCCTCGGCCTGCCACTCGCCCTGCACGTCGTCGAGCTCCACGGTGGAGCCATCGACGTGGGCAGCACGGAAGGCCGCGGCGCCACCTTCCGGATCCTCCTGCCGCGGAACCCCGGCGAGCCAGAACACGATGGAGGCGAAGCGTGAGCCGACCCGCGACTGTCCTCGTAGTAGACGACCAGGAGCCGGCCCGCCGCCTGCTCTGCCGGCAGCTCGAGAAGCTCGGGCACGACACCGCCTACGCGGAGTCGGTCATGGGCGCCCTCGAGATCCTCAGGCAGCGAGCGGTGGACCTGGTCGTGACCGACCTGCGAATGCCTGAGCACGACGGCATCGCGGGGCTCAAGATGTTCAGGGAGCTCGATCCCGGGGTGCCCGTCGTCCTGTTGACCGCCCACGGCACGGTCGAGACGGCCGTGCAGGCGATGAAGCTCGGGGCATTCGACTACCTGCGCAAACCCTTCGAGCCCGAGGAGATGGAGATCGTGGTCGCGCGCGCCCTCGCCCACAGGCGCCTCGTGGAGGAGAACCGCAAGCTGCGCGCGGAGGTGGCCGAGCACTACCGAGTGGAGAACATCGTCGGCAGCGGCCCGGCGATCTCCGCGGTCGTGGAGCTCGCGCGCAAGGTCGCGAGGGCCGACGCCCCGGTGCTGATCACCGGCGAGAGCGGCACGGGCAAGGACCTCGTTGCGCGGGCGATCTACGGCATGAGCCGTCGCTCGTCGGGCGTCTTCTTGTCGATCAACTGCGCGGCGGTACCCGAGAACCTGCTCGAGAGCCAGCTCTTCGGCCACGAGAAGGGCGCCTTCAGCGGCGCGGAGCGGGCCCGCTCCGGCTACTTCCGCGAGGCCGACGGCGGCACCCTGTTCCTGGACGAGATCGGCGAGATGAGCCTGGCCCAGCAGGCCAAGCTGCTCAGGGTGCTCGAGTCCGGGGAGATGATCCCGGTGGGCTCGGAGCGCCCGGTGCAGGTAGACGTGCGGGTGATCGCTGCCACGAACCGAGACCCCGAGACCCTCGTCGTGGAGGGGCGCTTCCGTGAGGACCTGCTCTTCCGCATCGACACCGTCAGGATCGAGCTGCCGCCGCTGAGGGCGAGGCGAGAGGACATCCCGGCCCTGGTGGCTCACTTCCTCGAAGGAGCCGCCCCGGCCGGAGGCCGCGTCGCACCCCGAATGGGGGCCGAGACGATGCGTGTGCTCATGGCCTACGGCTGGCCTGGCAATGTGCGCGAGCTCGCCCACGCGCTGCAGCACGCGGTGCTCGTGGCCGAGGGCGAGCGCATCGAGCCCGGGGACCTGCCGGCGCGCGTTCGCGACTCCGCGGCTGGTGGCGCCAGCCTTGACTCCGCCGGCTGGGCGGCGGGCAGCTTCCGCGACGCCAGGGCGGCCTTCGAGCGCGAGTACTTCACGAGGCTGGTCGAGGGGAGCGGGGGCAACGTCAGCGCGGCCGCGTCCCAGGCGGGCATTCACCGGGCCACGCTCTACGAGAAGCTCAAGCGCCTCGGGATCGACCTGCCGGAGGGAGACAGGTAGGAAGCGCGGCGCGGCCCCAACTTTGCATGCCCGCTCGCCTCCCCCGTCGCGCGAGGCCCGACACACGCCGGCGCCCGACCGCCAACAGGAGACGACAATGCTCAGACCGCTGCTCACCCTGGCCTTCTGCCTGGTCTGCGCCGCCGCCGGCGCGGAGCCGCAGCGGTCCGGCGAGAGCGCCTGCGACAGCTGCCACCCCAAGGAGGCGAGCCAGCGGGCGGCGGCTGCCGGCATCCACTCGAAGCTGAGCTGCGCTGACTGCCACCCGGGGCGCGAGAACCCCCACGTGCCGCCGGAGCTGAGCCCGGAGCTGAAGGCGCGCGCCGATTCGGTCAGAGAGGCGGCGCGCAACGACCCGGGCGCCATGGCGACCTGCGCCAAGTGCCACGAGGAGATCTTCGAGCAGTGGCGTACCACGGCCCACGGGCCGAAGAAGGCGAGGGCGGAGATCGCGGACCACCCGACCTGCGAGCGCTGTCACGGGCCTGTGCACGCGGTACGCGAGGCACCAAAGGACAAGTGGGACTCCCTCCGCCTCTGTGCCGGGTGCCACGCTTTCGCCGAGGAGGGCCGGGCGCCGACGAGCCCATTCGTGGTCGACACCTTCCGCGACACCATCCACGGCAAGATGCTGCGCCTCGGCGACCAGGAGGCGGCGGGCTGCGTGGACTGTCACGGCTCACACGCGGTGCTCGGCTCCTTGCACAAGGACTCCCCGGTGCACGCGGAGAACATCACCGCCACCTGCGCGAAGTGTCACGAAGGGGCGACCGGCTCCTTCGCCCGGGCGATCTCCCACGAGCCGCCCAGCGTCGACCACGACCTCTGGGCCGGGGTGTTCAGCTTCTTCTTCTCGCTGCTGACCCTTGGGTGCATCGGCGTGCTCTTCGTGCACGTCGCCCTCGACGCCGCGCACGGCGCCCGGATGTGGATTCGGGGCAGGAAGGAGGAGCACCTCGAGCCGGAGGAGCCGAGCCCGGTGCACCGCGACGACGAGGTCCCTCGCTTCGACATACACGCGCGCATCCAGCACTGGGGCATGATGACGAGCTTCACGGTGCTCGTGCTCACCGGCTGGCCGATCAAGAGCGCCTCGGTGGGAATCTCGGGCGGGCTCGTAAGGGCGCTGGGCGGGCCGGCCCTGCTCTCGACCGTCCACCGGGGCGCGGGGGTGCTCCTGCTCCTCGTCTCGCTCTACCACCTGGCCTACCTGGCCTGGGGCTTCAAGCGCGGCAGGATCGTTGCCTCCATGTTGCCCACGCCGAAGGACCTCAAGGACGTCTTCGACAACGTCTTCTTCTTCCTGGGCCTCAGGAAGGAGCGGCCGCGCTTCGAGCGCTTCACCTACTACGAGAAGTTCGACTACTGGGCCGTCTTCTGGGGCATGGTCATCATGGGCGGCTCGGGGCTCATCTTGTGGTTCCCGGTCGCTTTCTCCCGCCTCCTGCCCGGCGAGCTCGTCGAGCTCGCCCTCATCGCCCACAGCGACGAGGCCCTGCTCGCCGCGCTCGCGATCTTCTTGTGGCACTTCTACAACGTGCACCTGCGGCCCGGCATCTTCCCCATGAGCTGGGTGTGGATCACGGGGCGCATCCCGGCCCACGCCCTCTACGAGGAGCACAGGGCCGAGTACGAGGCGCGCTATGGCAGCGCGCCGCCGGCGGACCTCGGCAAGCCCGTGCCCTGGCAGCGCCACCCTGCCTGGTCTTTCGCCGCGCTGGGCATCGTGGTCTTCGTGGGCCTCGTCGTTGCAGGCCAGAACCTCGACGATCTCCGCGCCCGCATCGGCGAGGTGCAGCTCCCGCCTGAGCTCGTCGAGGCCGACGAAGCGGCCCGGGTGGCCGAGGCTGAGAGCGTCACGGTGTCGATTCAGAAGCCGGCGAAGCCATTCGAGACCTGCGCCGCCTGCCACGACTCGGAGGAGATCGACGAAGGCGACGCCTTCCCACACAAGGATCACGCCGAAGAGCACTTCGACGGGGAGGTGGAAGCCTCCTGCGCCTCCTGCCACGAGCTGCGCTGGCACGAGGTGGCGAAGACGGACCGAAAGATGTGCCTCGAGTGCCACGACGAGGACGAGCTGGAGTAACCCGCTCTCCGTGCCGGACCGGACAGAGCCCTCACGCCATCGGGCCCCGTCCGGTCCGGCATGGATCGTGCTTCGGCCCCGCTCCCCGCGCCACGCACTGCGTTGGTCGCACTCAGCAACCGAGAGAGACGCATGAAGCGCCGACTCGACCTGATCGCGGGTCTGCTCATGGGGCTGCTCCTCGCGGCGCCCGTCTTCCTGCTCGCCGCAGGGGCCCTGGCAGAGGCCGACACCCGCGCCCTCCCAAGCTCGTCGCCGGAGCAGATCGCCTCGCCGGCCCCTGAGGCCGGAGAGGTGGGGGAGGGCGATCTCGTGGACGAGGCGCATCCAGCCAAGCCGTGAAGAAGCCCGCCTGGCTGCAGGACAAGCCTGCCTACCTCGTCGGCGCGGCGGCCGTCGGCCTCGCCGTAGTGGGCACGGCCATGGCCTACGGCGGCTACCGGGCCTACGACTTCGTCGAGAACGACCCGGACTTCTGCCACAGCTGCCACACCATGAACCGGGCCCACGCCAGCTACATGGCGAGCGGCCACACGGCAGTGACCTGTCACGGCTGCCACGAGGGCGACCTGCTCAACAACCTGAGCCAGCTCTACCACTTCGTCATGGAGCAGCCGGCGGAGCCGGAGAAGCACGCGGAGGTGCCTAACGGCGTCTGCCTTCGCTGCCACGGCAGCGGAGAGCGCGGAGAGCGGGACGAGCACGCCGGCCTCGACATCACCCAGACCCTCGGTCACAAGGTCCACGAAGAGGCCCTGCGGCTGAAGTGCACCGCCTGCCACGGCAGGGACCTTCACGAGTTCGAGGCCACAGTGAAGGCCTGCGTGCTCTGCCACAAGGACAAGCGCGTCTCCGGCGAGAAGATGGCGGAGGCCCACTGCGCGAGCTGTCACCCCTTCGCCGACAGCAGGGCCACCTCGCTCCTGCCGAGGCGCGAGGACTGCCTGGCCTGCCACGAGAAGACGGCCGAGGGGCAGGGCGTCAGCTTCCCGGCTGACGGAGCCATGGCCTGGGACTGCGGCAAGTGCCACGCCCCTCACGCGGCCAGCGAAGACAAGCCCGCCAGCATGAGCGACGCGGCCTGCGCGAAGTGTCACCAGGAGCCCCTCGAGGAGGGGGCTCTCCACAAGCTCCACGTCGGCGACGAGGAGCTCGGCTGCGTCGAGTGCCACCGGCCCCATGGCTGGGGCACGCCCCCGCGCAAGGCCTGCGGCGAGTGTCACGAAGACGAGGCAGGCGAGGCTCACAACCCCGGCCGAGCCTGCGCGAAGTGCCACACCGACGCCCAGCTCATCCCCGAAGAAGAAGAGAGCGGCGAGGCGGATGACGGGTAACCTCCCGACTGGTACCGATCCGCCTCAAGGCTCGAGAACGACCCTGCCGGAGACCGTGTAGGACACCATGAATCGAAGCTCCTTGCGGGCGGTCGCTGCCGCCCTCTCAGCGCTCCTCGTCTCGTCCTCGTCCGCCTGCGACTCGGCCCGAGCCCCCGGGGACGAGGACTCTCCGGCCACATGCTCCGGCTGCCACGGCACCGAGACCTCGCCACAGCCGCCGCCAGGGCTGCTGCCGGGCAGCGCCGCCGAAGAGGCGGCGGTCGGTGCCCACGCGGCCCACCTCGAAGGCACGAGCGCCATCGCAGCTTCGATGAGCTGCGAGGACTGCCACCGGGTCCCGAAGCACGTCTCCGACCCCGGGCACATAGACGATCCCGAAGGCGCCGGGCGCGCCGAGGTCGTGTTCGGGCCGCGGGCGACGCTCAACGGCCGGCTGCGCCCGCGCTACGATCCCGCGACGAGGACCTGCTCGAGCACCGCCTGCCACGACGCCGCGAGCCTCGGCCGAGCCGGTGGGCCGGGCATCAGGGTCTACCACCGGGAGGACGGCGCAGCGGTTGTGCCCTCGCCCCGCTGGAACGAGGCCGACGGCGTGCGTAACTCGTGCACCGCCTGTCACGGATCGCCGCCGGGCGGAGACCACCCCGACTCGGAGCAGTGCTCGCTCTGCCACGGCGAGGTCGTGGACGCCGCCGGCGCCGTCGTGAAGCCCGAGCTCCACGTCGACGGCTGGGTCCAGGTCGACATGGCCTCGATGGGCTGCGGCGGGTGCCACGGCAGCGAGTCGGACTCGGCACCGCCCCCCGACCTGGCCGGAGAGTCGGACACCGCGGGCGCGGGTGTCGGGCTCCACGCCGCGCACCGCCATGGCGGGACCTACGGCGGCGGCCAGCCCTGCAGCGCCTGCCACGTGGTGCCCGACTCGGTCGGCGCACCCGGTCACCTGGACGAGGCGCCCGCGGAAGTCGTCTTCTCGGGGCTCGCAACCTGGCGCGGGGCAAGGCCGGTCTACGACCCGGAGACCGCGACCTGCTCATCGACCTACTGCCACGGCCGCCCGGAGACGGCCCCGGCCGTGCCCGAGCCTTCCTGGACCGGCGGCACCCCGCTCGGCTGCGACGGCTGTCACGCACTCCCGCCTCCGACCCCCGGGCACGCCAGCCTCACGGAGGAGAGCAAGGATCGCTGCGCCGCGTGCCACCTGCGCAGCCTGAAGCCCGACGGGAGCATCGACCTCGAGGCGGGAAAGCACATCAACGGCGTCGTGGAGGTCTTCTGATGGCACGGCGAGCCGCGACAACTCTGTTCATCTCCGCGCTCCTGCTCTCGGCCTCCGCCGCCCTCGCCGCGCAGCCCGGCGGGGAGCAGAGCCTCTCCGTGCGCCTCGAGCTGATGAGCTGGATGACCCGCTCGCTGCTAGGTGACGAGGGGCAGACCGAGCGCTTCTTGCCGGCATACGGCTTCCTGAGCGCGCGCGCCTGGAACCTCGGGGGATCGGGGACCTTCGGCGAGGTGCACGGCTATCTCGCCGGTGAGCTCGTCGGCGCCCGGCGCGAGCTCGTGCGCAGCGGCGACCTGGTGCTGGCCTTCGCGGGCTGGCGTGATCCCGAGGGGCGCTTCGAGACCCGCGGAGGGCGCCTGATCGTCTACTCCGGAGGCGTGTGGCCGGCGTACGTAGACGGCAGCATGGTCAGAGCGCGCCCCCTGTCGTGGCTGGTGCTGGAGGCCCACGGCGGTCGCGAGGTGCGAGACGCCTTCGGCAGCCCTAGCGGGCCCGTCTTCGGCGGCCGAGTCGCCCTCGAGCGCTACGAGCTGGGCACCTTCGGAGTGGCCTTCCAGGAGCGCATGTTCGACGGCGAGACAGCCCACCGCCTGCTGGCCAGCGACTTCGCGTTGAGGGTGTGGCAGCCGCTCCGGCTGCGCGGCACGGCGGCCTACGACCTGGTGGCGGAGGGCATCGAGGAGGCACAGCTACACGCCTCGGTGCAGCCCCACCCCTGGGTCTTCGTCGGCCTTCACGGAGGGGTGCGCGACCCGGCGGCGCGGCTGCCGCTCTTCTCCATCTACCGCGCCTTCGTGGCCGGGACCGACGCCAGCGCCGGCGGCTCGGTCGACTTCGTGCCGCCCGGCCACCTCGAGGCCGGCGCGAGCTTCGAGCAGATCATGGCGGAGAGCGGTCCCGGCGGGCACCGCGGCTCGCTGCGGGCGCGCCTGCGACTCGACGAGGAGGGCCGCTACCGAGCGGGCTGCGAGGCCGTGCGCCTGAAGAACGGCAAGCGCGGCTACCACGAGCTGCGCTTCTACCTCGAGGCACGAGTCCTGCCCGTGCTCAGGGTGAGCGCTTCGACAGATCACTACTTCTACCTTGAGGAGATCCGAGGCTACGACCGCTCCCACCTCGCGGACGCCACGGTGCGTTGGGCCTTCTACGAGGGGCTCGAGCTCGGCCTCGACGTGCAGGGCTGGGTGAACCCGGACTTCGAGCAGCAGGGGCTGGTGATGGTCCACCTGCGCGGCGACCAGGAGCTGCTGTGATGAGCGCCCAGAACGTCTTCTACCGGCTTGCCCTTGCGGCCTCGGTAGCCGCCCTCTTCGGCGCCTGCGCCTGGCTCGCGCAGCGCCCCGACCGCGTGCGCTTCTCCCACCACAAGCACGTGGTCGAGGAGGAGGCGGACTGCGCCGACTGCCACGACGGCATCGAGGAGAACACCTCCCTCGACGCCGAGCGGAGCATCCCCGGCAAGGAAGCCTGCGGGGAGTGCCACGAGGACGAGCTCGAGGAGGACTGCGGCTACTGCCACGAGAACCCGAAGGCGCCCGGCGGATTCGGGCACTCGGTGGCGCGCATGGACGGTGTGCGTTTCTCCCACGCGGCCCACGCCGACAGGGCCGAGGGTGGCTGCAAGGCGTGCCACGCGGAGGTCGAGCACGCGAAGACAGCGGCCGAGAGCCACAGGCCCACCATGAGGGAGCACTGCGCGGGCTGCCACGACAAGGACTTCGACCGGCAGGACTGCCTGGCCTGCCACACGAACCTCGTCGACACGGAGCAGGCGCCGCTCTCGATGTTCGCTCACACGGGGGACTGGCTGCGCCGCCACGGCGAGGCCGCGCGCGCCGGCGGTGAGGGCGTGTGCGGGCACTGCCACAAGAGCTCGACCTGCGCCGAGTGCCACACCTCGACGCGTCCTTTCCCGAGGAGCTTCGGCCGCCTCGACCGGCCGGGCGAGCGGGCGCACCACCGCGCCGACTTCCGCACGCGCCACGCCGTCGAGGCCAAGCTGGATCCGCAGAGCTGCCGAAAGTGCCACGACGTGAAGAGCGACTGCGCGTCCTGTCACGAGCGAGCGGGGGCGGCCGGCGGCAGCGCCAGATCTCCGCACCCGGCCGCGTGGATGCAGCGCGGAGCGGCCTCCTTCCACGGAACGGAGGCTCGCCGGGACATCGCCTCGTGTGCCTCCTGCCACGGCGAGGGCTCTGCGGCACAGTGTTTGCAGTGCCACAGGCCGGGAGCCTACGGCGGCAGCCCTCACCCTCCGGGTTTCGATTCCGGGGGCAGGGATCGCCGTAGCGACCCCGGTTGTACGCCCTGCCACTAGTCCCAAAACAAGCGATTAGCCATTAGCCGTTAGCCATTAGCTCAGGCATT
>CAZQPP010000307.1:0-10071 GCA_964594295.1 uncultured Myxococcales bacterium
CGTTTCGCAGGCGAAACGCCTCTACGCGGGGAGTTTCGTGCCGAAACTCCTGGTTATGCGGGGCAGGCGTTTCGCAGGCGAAACGCCTCTACGCGGGGAGTTTCGTGCCGAAACTCCTGGTTGTGCGGGACAGGCGTTTCGCAGGCGAAACTCCTTGTTTGCGAACCCCGGACGCGGCGACGTGCACATCATCGAGCCCTCGCATGCACGTCCGTCGGCGCCCGGTGTGACATCGGCGTCATAGGCGTTGACATGGATGTCCGACTTCCCCGTGAGAGCGCCCGCACCGAGTTGGGAGACGGGCGCCCCTTCATAGGCTCTGAGCGCTCGGATATGGGCAGCCTGCTCAAGGAGAACCTGGGAATATGACACTGTTTTTGCGGTGCATGACCCATGTGGCGGGGAGGGCGGTGCCCGCTCTCACGGTGCGGTGGAAGGGGACGTCGTTGATTCACGTAACCGCAAGAAGCGTGCCCGAGCGCAGGGTTCCCAGAGAGGTTGCTGGGTAGATACTGCTTTCGGAGGGCTGTGCCAATCGCTGGAGCGACACCTGGTGGTCGTTTCGCCTGCCGTCCGCGGCTGGGGCTGTGAGCGCAAGAAGGCGTCGCGGGCTCGACGGGAAAGGTTTGCATGCGAATAATCCGCATGCCTATACTCCGCAACCATGACGTCGCCGACAGACTGCCTCTACTACCTCGTCTCTCGGGTCACCCTGGTCGTCACCGCCGCGCTGCGCAAGGCGCTGGCGGAGGCCGGCGTGGGGGAGGTGAAGCCCGCCTACCTGGGGGTGCTGCTCAGCCTCTGGCGTGATGACGGCCTGCGGGCCAACGTGCTCGGGCGGCGGGCGGGCCTCGAGCCCTCGTCTGTCACCGGGCTGGTGGACCGCATGGAAGCCGCCGGGCTGGTGGAGCGCCGGCCCGACCCCTCGGATCGGCGAGCCCAGACCATCTGGCTGACCGCCAAGGGGCGGGGCCTCGAAGCGGCCGTGGTGAGCGTGGTCGACGGGCTCCTCGCGGAGCAGACCGAGGGTATCCCCGAGGCCGATCTCGAGACCACCAAGGCCGCGCTTCGCACGGTGCTCGGACAGGCGGGTCAGGCGTTTGGTGCCCGAAATGCCTCTACGCGGGGCGTCTCGCCAGCGAAACAAGGCGTTTCGCCCCCAAACACCCGCCCCGCCCAACACCCTGTTAGAAGGGAGGGATGCTGAGATGACTACGCGAGTCGCCGGCTGCGACCTCGGAAAGGCTACTGCCCGCTTCGTCACGGGCACCGTCGACCGTGACGGCCGCCTCGCGCTCGATCCCCCGCTGCGGGTGCCCCACGAGGGGCGCCCCTTCGAGACCTTCAGGCGCTGGTACAAGGAGCACGAGATCGCGGATTGCGCGGTCCTCGGTGCGACCGGCGCCTATGCCTCCGAGCTCTCGGACCCGGTGCTCGTCCTCCCGGAGGACTCCTGCCAGGAGGCCGCGCTGGCCGGGGTCGACGCGGCGCCGGAGTCGCTCAACCTCGTCAGCGTGGGCGCGAGGGGCTACAGCGTCCTGACGGCTGAGAGGGCGGCGGACGGCAGCTTCCGCACGCGCTTTGCGGAGAACGACAAGTGCTCCTCGGGCTCCGGGGAGAACCTCGAGCGCCTCGCGACCCGCTTCGGCCTCACGCTGCCGCAGGCGGACGAGCTGGCCGCGGGTGCCGAGCGCGCGATCCCCATCACGGCGCGCTGCTCGGTCTTCGCCAAGAGCGAGCTGACCCACTACGCGAACCAGGGCAAGCCGGCCGCCGAGCTCTTCCGCGGGACCTTCGAGGCCGTGGCGCGGAACACATGGTCGCTGCTGAGGCGCAACGCCGTGGACGGCCCGGTCTTCCTCATAGGCGGCTGCTCGCGTATCGGGTCGCTGCGGCGGGCCCTGGACGATCTCCTCGGCGAGGAGACGGTGGTGCTCGGCGATCACGACGCCTTCGAGGCCCTCGGCGCGGCGCGAATCGCCGCCGAGCACATGAGCTCCGCGAGCGCGGCGCTTCCCGAAGACGGCGCTGAGCTGATCCGCTGGCGAGAGGCTCGCTTCGAGGTGCTCGCGCCGGCGAGCAGGTGGAGAGAGCAGGTCACTCACCTGGAGGCGCCGGCGACCGGCGAGTCCTGGGAGCAGGAGCCGACCGTGCTCGGCCTCGATCTCGGCTCGACCGGCGCCAAGGCGGCGCTGACCTCGCTGCGTACGGGAGAGCTGCTCTTCGAGCGCTACGACCGCACCCGCGGCAACCCCGTCGACGCCAGCAGGCGGCTCGTCCGGGCGATCCTGGAGCAGGGCAAGCCCGACGTGCGCGCCGTGGGCCTGACCGGATCGGGTCGCGAGGCCGTCTCCACCCTGCTCGGCGCCGTCTTCGACGAGCCCGGGCGGGTGCTCGTGCAAAACGAGATAGTCGCCCACGCCAAGGCAGCCGTCCGCTGCGATCCCGACGGGGGCAGGGACCTGTCCGTGGTCGAGATCGGCGGCCAGGACGCGAAGTACATCCGCGTCGAGGCCGGGCGCATCGTAGAGAGCGACATGAACCGGGCCTGCAGCGCCGGGACGGGCTCCTTCCTCGAGGAGCAGGCGGCCTTCTACGACGTGCACGACATCTCCCGCTTCACGGAGCTCGCGACGAGCGCGGAGAGACCTCCGGATCTCGGCCAGATGTGCACGGTCTACGTGGCCGAGGCCGGCGCGGAGGCCTTGAAGGACGGCTTCGGCCTCGCCGACATCTTCGCCGGCTTCCAGTACTCGGTGATCCACAACTACCTGCACCGCGTCATGGGGCAGCGCACCCTGGCCGAGCGTGTCTTCTTCCAGGGCAAGCCGGCGTCGAACCCCTCGCTGGCCTGGACCCTAGCCGCCATCACCGGTCGTGAGATCTTCGTGCCGCCCAACCCGGGGGCGATGGGCGCGTGGGGCATCGGCCTCTGCGCCATAGACGAGCTCGACGCCGCGTCCCTGGCCGCCGCGCCCCCGCTGGATCTCGACGCGCTGCTCCGCGCCGAGATCGTCGGCCGCTCCGAGTTCCAGTGCCGGGACAAGGCCTGCCAGACCGTGTGCCCCATCGAGAAGACGACCATCTCGGTGGGTGGGCGCACCAGCGTCGCCCTGTCCGGCGGCGCCTGTCCGAAGTTCGAGGTCACAAGCCAGAGCGCGCCCAAGCTGGAGAAGGGGGCGCCGGACCCCTTCGCCGCCCGCGCCGCCCTCGTGGACGGCTTCGCGAGGGAGAGGCCCGGCAGGCGGGAGGTGGGCGTGCCCGTCACCGGCCCGATCGTCGGGCTCGTGCCGTGGGTGACCACGCTCCTCGAGGAGCTCGGCCTCTCCGTGCGGCTGCTCCGTCCGACTGCGTCTTCGCTGGCCGAGGGCGAGGGGCTGTGCGGCAGCTTCGACTCCTGCGGGCCCACCAAGATCGCCCACGCCCTGTGCGACACCGACGTCGACACGCTCTTCTTCCCGGCGGTGGCGAAGCTGCCGTCGAGGGGTCGTCTGGGCGGCGAGCCCTGTGTGACCGAGCAGGCGATGCCGGACATCGTGGCGGGAGTGCTCGCTGGGCGCGGGTCCGCGGTCGAGGTGATTCGGCCGCGCCTGTCATTTCACGCCGGCTACGGCGATCACGAGCTGGGCGGGAGCCTCCTGCCCGCGCTCAAGCAGCTCGGGGTGAGCCCGCTGGCGCTGCCGCGGGCGATCTGCCGGGCAGCGAGGGCGCAGCGTGCCTTCGAGGCCCGCCTCACCGAGCTTGGCGACGAGGCCCTGGCCTGGGCGCGGGAGCGCTCGGTGCCCGCGGTGGTGCTCTGCGGCCCGCTGCACGTGATCCACGATCCCGCGGCCAACGCGAAGATCCCGGACCTGCTGCGCCGAAACGGCGCCATGGCCATCCCCATGGACTGCTTCCGTGTCGGCGAGAGCCCGCCGCTGCTGAAAAAGATCTACTGGGCGGAGCACAACCGCTACCTGCAGGCCGCGGCGGTGGCTCGCGCCGCGGGGGACGTCTTCCCGGTGATGCTCTCGTCTTTCGGCTGCGGCCCGGCCTCCTTCACCGAGCAGCTCTTCCAGGCAGCCATGAAGGGCTACCCCCACACGGTCCTCGAGAGCGACGGGCACGGCGGCACCGCCGGCTTCGTCACGCGCATCCAGTCATTCCTGTGCTCGGTGAGGCAGGGGGCCGTGTCCGACGGAGAGCCGAGCACCGCCCTCGAGAGCGCCGAGTCGGCCCCGAGGACGGGCTCCTACCTCGACAGGGACGTGCGCTACGTCTTCTTGAGCAGCATCGATTACCTCGGCCCGCTGCTCGCCGCCGTCTACCGCTCCTACGGCTACGAGGCCGACGCCGCGCCGCCCCTGTCGGCGGAGAGCTTCGCCCTCGGCAGGGCTGACTGTTCGGGCAAGGAGTGCCTCTCCTACCAGATGATCTGGGGTGCCTTCCGGCGCTACCTGGAGGAGCACCCGCCGTCGCCCGATCGCGAGACCCGCCTGGTGCAGATCTCCGGCGAGAGCTGCCGGGCCGGCGCCTTCGGCATCAAGGACCGGCTCACCCTCGACACGCTCGGCCTCGACGGCCGCATCGGGATCACCTCGCTCCGCATAGCGGGTGGCCCGGGCATGAGCTCCAAGCTCTGGGCCGGGCTGGTGGCGGTGGACATCCTCCGCCAGCTCTACCTCTACCACCTGCCCGCCGCCCCCGATGACGCGGAGAGCCTCTACCACCGCTTCGCGGAGCGGGTGGTGAGCCTGCTCGAGCGGCCGGCCGAGCGCGGCTGGCTACCGAGCAAGGCGGCGGCGACCCGCCGCGACTGGAGGCAGCTCGAGGCGCTCGTGACCGAGGCGGCGCGGGCCTTCGCGGCCTTGCCGGCCGCCGACGAGGAGCGGACCCGCACCGTCTTCGTGTCGGGCGACCTGATGACCAAGGGCAACGACTTCGCCAACGGCGGCGTGTACCAGCTCCTCGCCTCCCGCGGCGTGCGGGCCGTGCCGGAGGGGGCGTGCGACTTCTTGGAGTTCCTCGCCCGCGTGCACCCCCACCTCTTCTTCGGCCGGGACGCCGGCCTGGCGACGCGCGCCGTGTACGTCGCCAACATGGGTCTCATCCGCCGGCGCCTCTGCGGGATCGCGCGGGAGCTTCACCCGTGGCTGCCGGAGCCGGACGTCACGGCCTCGATCGCCCGCACGGGCGAGATGCTGAAGCTCAAGACCAACGGCGGCTGCGGGCTCGCGGTCGGGAGCGTGCTGCACCACTGGGATCTGGGCGGCTACGACGGCGTGGTCATGACCGCGTGCTGGGGCTGCGACAACGGCCTCGTCGAAGAGAGCCTGCTGCGCCAGCGCCGCGACATTCCGCTCTACTTCCACTACGACGACGCCACGCCCATCGACGAGCGACGCCTGATGAGCTTCGCCTTCCGCCTGCAGAGGAGCCCCCGGCGAGGCGCCGCGACACCTGGTCACCGGGTGAGAGCTTCGAGCGCTTCGGCGAGTCGCTCGTAGTCGGCGACGGTGTTGTAGAGCTGGGCCGAGAGGCGGAGCAGGCGGCGCGGCGGCGCCGGCCAACGCACGACCGGGACCTCGATCCGGTGCTCCTCGAGCAGGCGCAGCTGGAGCGGGTCGAAGCCCCCGCGGGGCTCCTCGTGCGAGTTGGGCAGGGGCACGGCCGCGAGGCTGCCGATCATCTCGTCGGGAGCCGGGAGCGCCACGCCGAGGCGGGAGCAGAGCAGGCGCCTCGCTTCCAGGGCGAGGCGGCGGTTTCGGGCCATGAGGCCGGGCCACCCGCCTTCGACCTGGGAGCCGAGGTGCTCGAGGGCGAAGGGCAGGCAGTAGCACGGCGTCAAGTCGTCGGTGCCGTTCCAGGAGAAGGAGGCGAGGTAGGGGTCCTCGGGCGCTGCCTCGCGGGCCGGCCCGAGGCTCAGGACCGGCGGCTCCACCTCGGCGCGGCGGTCCTCGCGCACCCACAGGAAGGCGGCCCCCTTGGGCGCGCACAGCCACTTGTGGCCGTGGCCGACGTAGTAGGGCGCGCCGACGGCGGCGACGTCCACCGGGACCATTCCCGGCGCGTGGGCGCCGTCCACGAGGCAGTCGACACCGCGCTCCTCGAGCTCCCGCACGATGCGGGCGATCGGCAGGACGATGCCGGTGGGGCTCGTGACGTGGTCTATCAAGGCGAGGCGCGTGCGAGCGGAGACCCGGGCGAGGACTGCCTCGACCGCATCGTCCGCGCTCCCGAGGGGGAAGGGCACGCGCGCCACCTCCACGCGCGCGTCCGCGCGCGCCGCGACCTGGTAGACAGCGTTCCGGCAGCCCGCGTAGGTGTGGTCGGTGACGAGCAGCTCGTCGCCGGGGGAGAGCCTCAGCGAGCGCAGCACCGCGTTCACGCCCGTGGTCGGGTTGCGCACGAGCACGAGCCCCTCGGCGGAGGCGCCGGCGAAGCGCGCGACCGCCTCCCGCGCCCCGTCGAGGAGTCGGTCGTGCTCCTCGAAGAAGAAGCGCATGGGCCCCCTCTCGAGGCGCTCGCGCAGCCTCGCCTGGAGCTCGAGCACGGCCCTGGGGCAGGCCCCGAAGGAGCCGTGGTTGAGGTAGATCACCGTCGGATCGAGAGCCCAGAGATCCGGCAGGCCGGTCGTGGTGTCATCGGCTGTGAGCATGCTGTGCTCCGAGGCGCTCTCCGCCCGGCTCAGGCACCCTTGCGGGGCAGGGACTGGCGCTTCTGCTCGGCCATGTACGCGGCATAGCCCTCCACGCCCAGCTCCCGGATCTTGAGGACGCACGCCCGGCGGTTCGAGTTGAAGATGAAGGCGAAGATCCTGGCGAGGAGGTTGTCGAACTTCTCGCAGCGGTTGGGGTCGTGGTGATCCCCGCAGTCGGCGCAGCTCGCGTAGGAGTGGTCGACGCAGCACGTCCGGATCTTGCACCAGGTCGCCTTGCTGTTGTCGTGGCAGCCGGGGCACGCGCCCCTCAGGTAGCGGCGGCAGGCGCCGCAGTAGAGCCCGCAGTAGGCGACCAGGCTCGGGTCCGCGACTACGTCCTTTTTCATCTCCGCCTCCTTGGGGCGTCCGTTTTTGTATTATCGCGCTTCGGAAGCGACGGGTCACCAGCCGAGGAGTCGACGATGGGCCTCAAGGAGTTCTACGCGGGCAAGGGGGTTCTCATCACCGGCGCCTCCTCGGGCATGGGCAAGGACCTCGCGCTGCTCCTCGCCTCCTACGGCGCCAGGGTCGCCCTGTCGGCCCGCCGCCGCGAGAAGCTCGAGGAGACGAGCGCCGAGTGCGGGGAGCTAGGCGCCGAGGCCATCGTGCTCGAGGCCGACATCGCCGACCGGGGCTCCATGCTCGAGGTCCGCGACACCCTGCTCGAGGCCTGGGGCTTCGTGGACATCGTGGTGGCCAACGCCGGCGTCGGCGGCCTGAACCCGGCGCCGCGCTTCGACCTGGACATCCACGAGCGCACGGTCGCCATCAACGTCGTGGGCCTCGCCAACACGGTCGTGCCCTTCATCCCCTCAATGATCGAGCGCGGGCGGGGGCACCTGGTCTGCAACTCCAGCCTCTCCGCCTTCCGCGGGCTGCCCTGCGCGGCCACCTACTGCTCCACCAAGTCGGCCCAGCGCATCTTCATGGAGAGCCTGCGCGTCGACCTGCGGCCCCACGGCGTGGCGGCCACCTGCATCCACCCGGGCTTCATCGAGACCCCCATGACCGAGCACGACGAGTTCAAGATGCCCTTCATGGTGCCCGTCCGGAAGTCCTCCATCCTCTTCGCCAAGGCGATCATGAAGAGGAGGGCCTTCTACCTCTACCCCTGGCAGATGCGCTGGCTGACCTTCTTGAACCGCCTGCTGCCCCCCTTCCTCTTCGACCGCATCGTGCCGGCCCTCGCCGGCCAGAAGAAAGACGTCGCCCCGACCCTCCTTTAAGGAGGTGTTTCGCTGGCGAAACACCTCGCGTAGGGGCGTTTCGCTCCGAAACGCCCGCCCCGCTGACGAAGCCCAGAGAATCGCTCGACCATGGAAGAAGTCGTCGCCTGCACCTTCCGCTTCATCCTCTACACCTTCTTCGGGCTCACCCTCGAGATGGTGTTCTCGGTCATAGGCATCGAGCGCTCCCTGGGCTGCAAGCTCAAGCGCCGTGTCCCCCGCCGCTACCTCGAGGGCTTTGTCTCCCTCTACATGATCCCCTTGCACGGCCTCGGCATCCTCTTCGCCTTCGAGCCGGCCCGCGAGGCCACCGCGAGCTGGTTCATCGGCTTCCGCTTCCTGCTCTGGGCCGCCGGCATCTCGGCGGCCGAGGTCCTCTGGGGCTGGCTGCTCCACAAGATCCGCGGCTTCTACCCCTGGGACTACTACGCGGACTCCCCCTACAAGGTCTTCGGGGGCGGCTACACCCTCTGGACCCTGGTCCCCCAGTGGGGCCTGGCCGGCCTGGTCTTGGAGCTCTACACCGACCTCGCGGTGCACGTGAGCCCGAGCGCGGTGGAGTTCTTCCTGGGTTGATTGGGTGCTAGTCCTGGATCTAGCTGTTAGATGTTAGATGTTAGCTATTAGCCTGAGATCCTCAGCACTTGCGCCTGAGTGGGTAGTGCCGGCGTCACGTTTCAGGTGAACAGGCTACTACGCACAAGTGTCGGAGATGTCCGAGCTAACCGCTAATGGCTAACGGCTAATCGCTTGTTTTGGGGCTAGTCGAGCCAATCCCAGTCGCAGAGCCCCTCGTGGAGGATGTTCTCTCCCGCGTTGGCCGCGTCGCAGGCGTTCCCGTAGGCGAAGTCCGTGCAGGAGCAGACCGGCTCGTAGACGTAGTTACTCCGCCGGTGCCAGCGCGAAGCTCGGGGCCTGGTACACGACCTCGCCGTCCACGACCGTGAGCAGGACCTTCGCCTCCCGGATCTGCGCCGGGCCGAGCCCGAGAATGTCGCGGTCGACGACCACGAAGTCCGCGAGCTTGCCGGCCGCGAGCGAGCCCGTGCGCTTCTCCGAGCGCATGATCCAGGCGCCGTTGATGGTGTAGGCGCGCACCGCCGCCGCCACGTCCGGCAGGGACTGCTCCCCCCGTTCGAGCGCGCGGGAGATGCCCTCAAAGGGGTTGAGCGGCCCCACGTCGAAGTCCGTAGACAGCGCGAGCACGGCTCCCGCCGCCCAGAGAGCCTTGAGGGGCCATGAGCGCTCGTCGACCCGCTCTTTGCCTATGAGCCGGGCCAGCTCGTCCTCGTGCCCGGCCTCCGTGTGCTCTCCGAGCTGCACGTCGGCGGCTACGCCGAGGGTCGCGAAGCGCTCGATGTCTTCGGGGTGTACGAGCTCCACGTGCGTCAGCCTGTGGCGCGCGTCACCCTTCGAGGCGGCCTCGACCGCGTTCAGGCCTTCCCGGACCGCCCGGTCCCCGATGGCGTGGATGTGCATGTCGAAGCCCGCCGGCTCGAGCTCGCGCAGGTAGCGCGTGAGCCGCTCCTCCGGGAAGTAGCTGAGGCCGCGGCTCGGCCCCAGCAGCTCGGTGGTCGAGTAGGGCTCCAGCATGGCGGCGGTGGTGTTCTGGATCAGCCCGTCGGAGTAGAGCTTCACCTGGCGTGCCCGGACCATGCCGTCGTCGTCTCGGAACAGGGTCTTCAGGCGGGCGATCTGCTCGGCGTCCTCATCCACCGGTGAGGCCCACAGGGACAAGACCATCCGCACCGTCATCTCGCCCTCGCGCTCGAGCGCCTCGTAGGCGTCGAGGTAGCCGCGCTTCACGTACGTGCGCGCGTCGACCGCGGAGGTTATGCCCGCCACGCTGTTGCGCTTCAGGCCCTCGCGCAGCGCGGCGAGGTTCGCGGCCCGGAGGGCGGGGGTCGGCTTCAGGGCCTCCTCCCACGGCCACTCCCCCGCCGCGTCCACGAGCAGCCCGTTGGGCTCGCCGTTTTCGCCTCTCACGATGATGCCCCCGTGAGGGTCCAGGGTCGTCGCGTCGATCTCCAGGATCTCGAGGGCGGCCGTGTTCACCCAGGTCGAGTGTGACGTGGCCTCCATGATCGCGACGGGCAGGTCGGGCTGAGCCTCGTCCAGGATCTCCCGCGGCGCGCGTCCGGCGTCCATGACGGTGAAGATGCTGTG
>CAZQPP010000308.1:0-10026 GCA_964594295.1 uncultured Myxococcales bacterium
CGTCTTGTCGCCGTTCTCCTTCTTCAGGTCGCGGTAAGCGAAGTACACGCCGAGCTCCTGCTTCCTCTCGCGCCAGGCGACGGCGCCCACGGCCTGGATCGCGCGGTCTCCTTCCGAACGATCCGTGAGCTCGTCCTGCTCGACGTAGTCACCCGCGAGGACCAGCACCAGGGCCCTGGAGGCCACGCCGGCGTCGGACCACATCAGCGGCCTCATGGCGAAGAGCACGCGGTTGGAGAGGTCGCCGTGGCTCGCGTCGGCGAAGGGGTACTCCTCCCGGTCGCCGCCGTTGGCGAGGATGCCGAGGCCCCAGTGCGACTCCATCCGGCCGACCCTCAGGAGCCCGACGCCGACCGGGATCTGCACCCACGCCTGGCGCAGGAGGATCTGATCGGCCACCGCGCTCTTCATCCACGGCCTGAGCACGTCGTCACCGCCGGCGGAGTATTCGTCTCCGTAGAGCTGGCCGTCGAGGAGCTGCACGTCGCCCTTCAGGAAGAAGTCCCTGGTCAGGTGCAGCTCCGGCTTGATCCTCAGCAGGAAGGTGCCCCAGCTCTTCTGCCAGTGCCTCGCCCCGTCGGCGTCGACGGGGAAGTTGCTCACCCGGTTGTGCCGAAAACGAAAGCGCCCGTGTGCGGAGAAGGAGAGCTTGTCTTCGGCGGCCGCCTGTGCCGCCTCGGGCGACGCCTTGAGCCCGGGCGACGCCGCTGCGGGCTCTGCCTTGCCCTCCGCGGGCTTCGCGTCCGTGCCCTGGGCGAACGCCGACGGCGCCGCCAGACCCAGCAGGAGCCCGGAGATGATGAGGACACGCAGGCTTCGCATTGTCATCGACGGCTCCCTGGCGATTCCAACCCGACCCCGTCGGCCGCCCTGGGGGCCCGACGGGGCCGGACCGCGCGAGCGTGGCAAAGACGGCCGCGCAAATCAATCCTGTTGCGAACTCCCTCTCGCAAGCTTCGAAACGCTGTGCTAGAAGCCCGCCGAGCCGCTAGCTCAGTTGGTAGAGCAACGGACTTTTAATCCGTTGGTCGCGGGTTCGAGACCCGCGCGGCTCACCGCCAACCGGCTTGCCGGCGCACGCTCTTACGTCCCCATCGTCTAGCCTGGTCAGGACGCCAGCCTTTCAAGCTGGTAGCACGGGTTCAAATCCCGTTGGGGACGCCCCAAAAATTGCGAGGACGAGAGCGTCCTCCTGGCCAGGGGGCCAGCCTTTCAAGCTGGTAGCACGGGTTCAAATCCCGTTGGGGACGCCAGCTGGTTCTATAGGGGCCCGAGTATCCGGAACCCGTAGGCCTCCACCTCCCCCAGATCCAAGACCCCTTCCGCGTCCGCCGCGCCGACCACGTCGCCGCTGAGGAGGTCTTCGAAGAACCTGCCCGCGAGCGCCGCGTCCTGCACGCTGACCTTCTCCGGGACCTTCGAGAAGCTGTAGACGACCACGACCTCCTCGCCTTCCCGAGCGCGGAGGAGGGCCAGGGGTCGACCGCCCTCCGAGCTCGCGTCGAGCAGGCGGGCCGAGCCCAAGGTCAGCGCGGGGCTGAGCCTCCGAAAGGTGATCAGCTCCCTGTAGAAGCTCAGGAGGCTC
The DNA here is from genome assembly GCA_964594295.1 of uncultured Myxococcales bacterium. Classification (GTDB taxonomy): domain Bacteria; phylum Myxococcota_A; class UBA9042; order UBA3505; family UBA3505; genus CAZQPP01. The sequence continues at coordinate 1,586 of CAZQPP010000308.1, forward strand.
TCCGGGTCCCCGGTCTGCTCGGCGACCGACGGCGGGCCCCCTTCGTCGATGGGGCCCGACCAGGGCTCCGAGGTGGAGAAGCCCGCGTGGGGGGTGTCGTCCCAGCGCATGGGCAGGCGGCGGCGGATGTCGCCCTGGCCGCGGCCGTTCTTCAGGCCAATCTCCTCGCCGTAGTAGAGCCAGGGGGTGCCCGGGAGCGTCAGGAGCACGGCCGCACCGAGGCGCAGCGCGGCTGGGTCGCACGTGCGCAGCTCGGTGGCGACGCGATCCATGTCGTGGTTCGTCAGGAAGGTGCCCACGCCCGCCTCGGCGGGCACCCCTCGAAGGCGCGCGCACAGGGCCTGACGGACGCGGGTGGCGTTGCCGAGGCGGAGGCCCTCGACGAGGGTGGTGGCCAGGTCGAAGTCGAAGGCCATGTGCAGCTCGTCGGAGCCACCGACGCCCAGGTAGCTCGCCATCACCTCGGTGGGCGCCCAGACCTCTCCCACGAGGAGCGCCTCCGGGTGACCCTTGGCGACGGCTGTGCGCAGCTCCTGCCAGTAGGCGTGGGTCTGCTCGGTGTCCGACTGCCCGGGGCCGCCGCCGGTCTCTACGAGGTAGCGGGCGGCGTCGAGGCGGAAGCCGTCGAGGCCCTCTGCGAGCCAGAACAGAGCCACCGCGGTCATCTCGTCGCGCACGGCCTCGCTCTCGAAGTTCAGGTCGGGCATGCCCTCCCAGAAGAGCCCGTAGTAGTAGGAGCCGGAGGCGTGGCGATGCCACGTGCGGCCGCCGTCCCAGGGGCGCTTCCAGTCCAGGGGCTCGTCGCTCCACACGAACCAGCTTCGTCGCTCGGCGTCCGGGCCGGCCGAGGAGGCGATGAACCACGGATGGCGCAACGAGGCGTGGTTGAGGACGAGGTCCATGACGACCCGGATTCCTCGGGCGTGGGCGTCATGGAGGAAGGCCTTCAGATCGGCCCTCGTGCCGTACTCGGAGTCGACCGCGCGGTAATCGACGGTGTCGTAGCCGTGGTAAGAGGGGCTCTCGGTGATGGGCATCAGCCACAGCAGATCCACGCCCAGATCGTCACCGGTCGCGGGGTCGCCGTCGTTCAGGTAGTCGAGCCGCGCGCGCATGCCCTGGAAGTCGCCCACGCCGTCCCCGTCGGAGTCGGCGAAGCTGCGCACGAAGATTTCGTAGGCCACGGCGCCGTGGTACCAGGCGGGCTGCGACGGAGCCTGGACCTCGCAGGCCTTCGTCGCCGAGCCGGCGGGCAGGTCCAGCTCCGCCTCGGCGCCGCCCGTGTCCGTCGCAGGTACGGTCTCGCGTTTCACCTCGGGCTGCCTTGGAGGGCAGGCGAGCAAGGCCGCGGCGGCGGCGGCTGCCAGGGCTACGTTCAAGGCTCGGCTGATCATCTTCGATACTCCTCGGGGTCGATGTCGTAGCGCTTCAGCCAACGGTAGAGCTGCTTGCGCGCCACTCCCAGGGCGGCCGAGCACGCGCGCACGGAGCCGTCTTGCTCGGCAAGGAGAGCGCGAACCGCGGCCTCGTCGGGGGTGCGCGAGGCGGGCGTGTCCCGCCGCCCGGCTCGCTCCGAGACGACGCGCAGCCCGACCTGCCGGAGGTGCGTCGCGTCGACAGCTTCCAGGGGTCGCAGGTTCTCGGCAACGCTGGCGATGACGCGGACCAGCTCGTCGGCCCCGCCCTCCCAGGGGTGCAGCACGAGCGCCTCGACAGCCTCGGCGGTCAGCGGGCCTGCGTCGGGGCGGGTCGCGAGGAGGCGGCGGGCCATGGCCGGCGCCAGCTCGGGGTGCCGCTCGACGGGCGGCGCGGCGGGGTCGAAGGCTCCCGGACCCGAGCTCGCCGGAACAAGCACGGTGGCCCCGGCGCGGACCGGCGCGCCACCGGCCGGGACCGCCTCCACGGGAGGGCACCGCCGCCCACCGACGAAGGTGCCGTTGGTGCTGTGCAGGTCCACCACGCTCAGAGCACCCTCCTCCGAGACGAGCAGGCGCAGGTGCCTCTTGCTCATCTCGGGGTCACGCACCGCGATCACGGGGCCGGGCCCGGGCTCCCGCCCGACAGTCATCTCGCGCGCAGAGAGCGAAACACGCGTGTCCAGCATCGCCGCGTCGGGCGTCGCCACGACCGCCAGGGACCAGGCGGCTGCGCGCTCCCTTGACATGGTCCGCCTCGCCGGTTCTTAGTTCCTCCGCTCCCGACGAGACCACGGCGGGAGCGGAGGAACAAGACTACTAGCAACATGAAGGTGAATCGGAAAAGGCGGCGGCGCACACCTGGGAGCTTGTGCCTGGCTCTGCTCGTCGCCACCCTCGGGTTGACGGCTCTACCCTCAAAGGCGGCGGCGAGGGTCCCGTTGGTTGAGATAACCGGCCCCCGCTTCGTACCGCTGAGGAGGGTGCGAGCCATCGTCGGGACGCCGCCCCGCCTCGAGACGCTCCGCGAGCCCTGGGCCCGCCGCGCCGTGCGGCGCGTAGTCTCGGAGTACCGCTCCCTCGGCTACACCTGGGCGCGGGCCTGGTGGAAAACGGAAGGCAACAGAAAGGTGCGCATCCACGTGGACGAGGGGCTCATGGACCGCGTCGTCTTCGTTGGACCGAGCGTGTGGAAGGCGGTCGTCCTGAGGGCAGGCCTCCACCTCCCGGGCCAGGTCTACCACGCGCCCACCGTGAGGAAGGAGCTGCGCGGCATCCGCAAACGTTACGGCTTCACCCAGGTCTACCACCGCGTCAGCGAGGACAGCCAGACCCAGCCCACGCCCCTGGGGATCCTGGCCCCGGTGCGCATCATGAGGATCTACGCCGTCTCGCGCGAGTCCTTCGGCTGGGGCCTCGATATCGACACGCACCCGAGCTGGGGTCTGCTGCCGGCGGTGGCCTACAAACACGGCGGCCTCCTCGTGAAGGACGACCGCTTCCGGGCGCAGCTCGAGATCGCAGTCCCCTACCGCCGCTACCTCTTCGAGGCCGAGCCGGAGGCGCAATGGGTCCACGGCGGTGCGCGCGTGAGCTATCGGACCGTCGCGCTGACGCTCGCGAAGCTCGCCCCGATGATCGAAGGTGCCGGAGCGGTGTCTCGTTATCAGCGCGAGGACGTCGGGCTCGACCGCTATTTCACCGCCCGGGCGGAGGGTGTCTTGAGCCTCGCCGTCCTCGCCGGGACCGACATCTCCCTGGCCGTCGGCGGGGGCTACGAGGGCATCGATCTCTTCGGGCAGCGGCGCATCGGAGATGGGGAGGGGCCCGCGGACCACGCCGTCGGTCGCTACCTGGCCCAGGCCCGCCTCGAGATCCTGCCGGGGCGGCGCTCGATGCGCCGGGATCTTCAGAACCGGGTGATCTTACAGGTGCGCGTCGCCGAGGGAGGCGACGCCAAGCGCATCGTGGACACGGAGCTGAACTTCCTCTTCGCCTGGCCCGCGGGCTTCCACGACTTCCTGGTCCGCGGCCGGGGAGTCTGGCTGCACGGCGACGTGGCCTTCTTCGACCAGAAGCCCCTCGCCGGGGAAACCCAGAGGGCCTACTTCGCCAGCCGCTTCTGGGTCGAGAAGGCGGGGCAGCTCGAGACGGCGGCCCGCTTCGGGCTCGGCACCTCGGAGATCCAGCTGGGCATCTTCCACGACCTCTCCGTCTTCGAGAACCTCTCGAACGACGGCTCGTTGGCGCTGGCCGACGCCTTCGGCCCCAGCCTGCACCTCCTGCTCTTCGACCTCCTCGCGGTTGACGTCTACGCCGCCTTTGGCTTCGGTCCCGCCGGCTTCGGCCACGACATAGGGCTCAGCGTGTCCACGGCGTACTAGCTGTTGGCTGTTGGCTAATGGCTGCGGGCGCCTACTCCGCCGGGGCGGTCGCCCCCATCTCCTCGGCGGCGCGCCGCGCCTCTTCCCACGCCCTGTCGTGGGCGGCCTTCTTGGTCTCGAGCTCCGCTTTCGAGATCCGTTTGACGAGGAGCTGCGTCCAGAACGTGCCAGCGCCAAGGTTGTTCTCCCCGGTCAGGCTGCGCACTGCGAGGGTGATGGGCCCCCTCTGCCAGGCGCAGCCAATCTCGCGGGAGAAGGAGCGGAGGTGCACGTAGCGGCCCATGACCGGGGCGAAGATCCGCAGCCCTTCCTCGTTCTCGATGTCCTCGCGGGCGATGACCGAGCGGCCCTGGAGCAGGGGATCATCGGTCTTCACGTCGACGCGGATACCGGCGAGGGCCGCCTCGGAGAGGTGGGCGTCCCTGCCGAGCGCGAAGACCACCGCGTAGCACCTGCCGGGGCGCGCCTTCAGCTCGACATCGCTCCCGTCGGACATGGAGCTCTTGCGCGCCCTGCCCATCGGCGCGAAGCCGCGCAGCTCGCGCCGCTCGCGACGGATGAGCTTGGCGTGGCTCGGCGGCTTCGGAGGCTGGGCCGCGCTCAGCCGCAGGGCATAGGCGTAGCGCTCGCTCCCGGCCCGCAGCACGATCGCGTTGGCGCCGAGGGCGGCCGCCTCGAAGCTGAGATCCGCGGCGGCCCGCTCCGGCTTGACCTTCGCCCTCTCCCTGACCGGCGTCCAGCTCAGGGCGCCGAGCACCCGGTGCGGGTCACGCGCGGTCGGGTAGTCGTCGACCGCGTGCAGCTTCACGTAGCCGATCCTCTGGTCCTCGTAGAAGAAGAAGCCGCGCGGCAGCTCGTCGGGCGAGGGCACGACCAGCACCCGCCGCGGGTCCTCGAGGGCTTTGAAGCTCTCCTCGCTCAGGCGCGTGACCTCGACCTTGACGAGGCCCTTGCGCACGGCCTTCTTGGTCGGAGCGCGGCCTGAGACGCCGCCGCAGGAGAGGATGAGGAGCGACGACGCGAGCAGAAGAGCGCCGCGCAGGCGGTGAGCAACGGAGAAGAGAGCCACGACACGTCCAGTTGAGAGCCCAGACGACAAAACACGTTTCCGGCCGCAGGACAAGGGCGGCGCAGGCCGCCTCTTTGTGGTAGGCACACCCGCCAACGCGGGCTTGAACGTGGAGGCCGCCCAAGATGAGAGCAGCACGAGCAACCCTGACCACCGCCACCCTGGCGCTATGCCTGGCCTGCGGCGGCGACTCCTCGGGCGGCACCCCGGCCGGCCCCGGCGGGCCCGGCGGCTCGAACGACACGGGCGGCGCTACCGCCGGCGACGCCGCCCCGGACGTCCCAGAACCGAAGGGCCCCCTGAAGCTCGACATCGTCTGGGTGATCGACGACTCGACCACGCTCTGCCAGGAGCAGGCCAACACCGGCCGCGTGTTCAGCCGCCTGCTCGCCGGGCTGCGCGCCGCAGACCCGAAGGCGGAGCTCCGCACGGCGGTCGTGCGTACCGACGTGCTCGAGGGGCACGCACGCTTCAACGCCGAGCCCCGCCCCCACGGGCCGACATGCCGCGTTCGCAGCGTCAAGCCCTGCCTCCAGCACTCGGAGTGCACCGAGGAGGTGCACGAGTACCCGCCCCTGCCGCTCGCCCCGGCTCAGAGCTCGTGGAGCTGCTCCTGGTCCATGACCGATCCCAAGTGGATGGTCACCGAGAACGGCAGCATCGCTACCCGCTGCACCCTGGTCTGCGACTCCGACGAGGCATGCCAGAGCGTCTACGGCCCGGACTACAGCTGCCGGCCCGAGGGCGGCCTGGTGAGCGAGCCGGGCTGCTGGATCCCGCCAGCCCCCTGCCCCTCCCTCCTGCCAGCGGTCATCCAGATCGACAGCGAGGTCGACAACGCCGACCTCTTCGAGTGCGTGGCACAGGTGGGCACCGGCTCGACCTACACCGCCGACCTCGAGCAGGGCCTGAACGCCGCTCGCCTCGCCCTCGAGCCCGGCGGCCCAAACGCCGACCAGGCAGAGGCCATCCTAAGGGAGGACGCCGCCCTGCTCCTCGTCTTCGTCAGCGACGAGGACGACTGCTCGCTGAAAAAGGAGTGCCTCCTCCAGGAGGACGGCACGACCTGGAAGGACCCGGTGCTCAGCGAGGGCTGCCTCGGCCGCGGCCAGTACCACCGCTGCGCCTTCGCGGGGGACGCCGACGCCGGCGGGCCCCTAGTGCCGGTCACGGAGCTCGCCGACGCCTTCCGGGCCCTCAAGGCCGATCCCTCCAAGGTGCTCGTCGCGACCCTCGTAGGGGACTCCCAGAAGACCACCGACGCCGACCGCGCCAACGACATCAGCTTCTTCATACAGTCCAAGTCCTCGGCCGCCCCCCTCTCCGAGCAGAGCTACATCTGCACCTCCGAGAACGGCGTCGCCGACCACGGAGGCCGCTACCTCGAGCTCGTCCAGCTCTTCGGCGCGAAGGGCCTCTCCGTGAACATCTGCGGGCCGGTGCCCTGCACCCGCGGAGACGGCACCCTCGGCGTGACGGGCGCCCGCGACTGCGAGCCCTTCCCGTCGGGATCGAGCCCGCGGACCATCGCCTTCGACGTCTTCGCGGAGCGGCTCACCTCCTTCGTGCTCGAGCAGGGCCGGTAGGGCCGGGGCTCGATGACGCACACTCCCCTGCCCGGGGCGCGACGCCTCGCAGCGGGGCTGGCCTTCCTGCTCACGCTGCTCGCCCTGCTCGTGCCGCTCCCGGGCGGCGCGTATGTCGTCCTGAGGAGCAACACCGGCGCGGAGCTGCGCTGGCCCTATGAGGTCGTGTCGTGGATGTTGCACCCCGACGGGAGCGACGATCTCGGCTTCGAGAGGACGCAGGAGGTGATCGCCCAGGCCTTTGGGCTCTGGGAGCAGGTGAGCTGCGGGGCGATCTCCTTCAGCTACCGGGGCACCTCCGAGCAGCCCCGGGACAAGGTGATCTACATCGAGTTCGCCGAGGACGTGTGGCCCGGACCGGTGGCCGGGGCAGCCGCGTACACGGTGAACGACGACCGCCCCGACGGGCGCATCGACGGCTCCACCATCTTCTTCAACGGCGCGCAGCTCCGGTGGTCGCCCGACGGCGGGGGGCGGGGCGCGAGCGTGCTGGCCACGGCGACCCACGAGATCGGCCACGCCCTCGGCCTCGGACACTCCCGAACGCTCGACGCCATCATGTTCTACACGGGCGCGCCCGGCGACCGCGGCTCCCTCGACGCCGACGATCGCCGGGGGCTCTGCTACCTCTACCCGGCCGAGCCCTTCGAGGACGGGCGCCCCTGCGACGTGTGCTCCGAGGACGCGAACTGCGCGACCGGCCCCTGCGTCGAGCACCCGTGGGAAGGCGGCGGCTACTGCGGGCAGCCCTGCGACCCCGCGCGCCCCTGCCCGCCCTCCTTCAAGTGCGAGGAGGTCGAGGGCCACGGCTCCCAGTGCCAGCCGGATCACAAGTACTGCGCGGGGCTGACGAGCCACCTCCCGCTCGGCGCCTACTGCTGGGAGCAGGCCGTGTGCCAGCCGGGGCTCTGGTGCCTGCCGATCTACGGCCGGCGCCCCTTCTGCACGAGGGGCTGCGGCGGGGGCTCCTGTCCGGACGGCTTCGCGTGCCGGCAGTACTGCGTCGCCGACGCGAGCCGAGCTCGGGGAGAGCTTTGCGGCGGCTCGTCGGAGTGCGCCTCGGGTTGGTGCGCCGAGGCCGGGGGAGGCCTCTCGCAGTGCGTCGAAGCCTGCGATCCGGAGAGCACCGGCGGCTGCGACGAAGGTTGGTCCTGCGTCGGGCGGAGCTCAGGAAAGGGGCTCTGCCTCGCGCCAGGGCCGATGGGCCTCGGCGCTGCCTGCGGGCACGACGGCGACTGCGCCTCCCTCGCTTGCGGGGGGCTCGCGGGCGACACCCGCTGCGTGCCTCGCTGCGGAGGCGCAGCCGCCGGGGCATGCCCGGAGGGCACGACCTGTGTCGAAGCTCCGGGCGGGGCAGGCCACTGCCTCGACGAGGCGGCCTTGGGGATCGGGAGCCCCTGCGAGCTCGACGCGGGCTGCGTGGCCCCGCTGACCTGCCTCCCAGTCCCGGGCGAGAGCGGGCTGGCCTGCGCGCTGCCCTGCAACCCGATCACGGACGCCGGGTGCGCCGGGGAGCGCGCCTGCGAGTGGATGGTCGAGGAGGTGCCGGGGCCCGAGATGGACCGCATCCTTGGGCGCTGCGTCCTACACGACGGCACGCGCGGTGAGGGCGAGAGCTGCGGCGGCGGAGCTTCTGAGTGCGCGCCGGACCTCGTGTGCGCCGGCACCGGCGAGGCGGCCGTGTGCGCCCGTGACTGCCGCGTGCTCGACGGGCGCGGCTGCGCGCCGGCCCAGGTCTGCGTCGCCTCCGCCGCGAGCACCTTTCCCAGCCGCGGCGCGTGCATCGCCGGGGCCGGGGCTCCCGTGGACGCCGGGCCGGAGCCGTCGCCGGCGGCGGACGCAGGCCGGAGCACACCCGACGCAGGTACCGGAACGCCCGCGCCGCCCCCGGCCGACCCCCCCCCCCCCCCCCCCCCCCCCCCCCCCCCCCGCCAGGAGACCAACCCCCCCACCCCCCCGTGCGCAGCCCCCCCCCGCCCCCACCCCC
>CAZQPP010000309.1:0-10004 GCA_964594295.1 uncultured Myxococcales bacterium
CGATGCACCCGGCGACGCCGCAGGAGGAGGACGAGGAGGAGGACGAGGACGTCGACGAGACCGCCTACCTCGAGATGCCGCTCTTCGACGACGACCTCGACCCGGAGGAGATCGAGGTCGAGATCGACCTGGACCTCGACGACGAAGAGCAGACCGGAGAGCTCGAGCCAGACGAGATCATCGCCGCCCAGGAAGAGGAGATCCCCGACCTCGACGACTACGTCGCGGTGCTCACCCAGCTGCCCATCTTCAAGGGTTTGAGCGACGACGGGCTCAAAGGGATCGCCTCCCTGCTGAGCCCGGTACCCCTCGGCGTGGGCGACATGCTGCACGACGAGGGTGAGGAGGCGGACCGCCTCTGCCTCGTGATCAAGGGCATGCTGGCGGAGAAGAAGCGGGGCAAGTTCGTGCGCTACGTGCAGACCCGCCGGCCGACGGCGGTGCAGGTCGTGCTCGGCGCCCGCTCGAGGGACTCCTCCTCCACCGCCGTCCGCCCGACCCTCCTTTGGGCCATCGACGGAGCGGAGCTGCGCGCGCGCATGGAGCGGGACGGAGATCTGAGGGAGCTGCTCTACCGCAACGCCGCCGTCGACCTCGCCGAGCAGCTCGCGACGCGGAAGTAAGCTGGAGGGCCTCGCGCTCGGATGCGACTGCTCGACCTCGGTGTTAAGCTCCCGGCATGAGCATGGACCCGAGAGGACTTCCCGTAGCGGTGGTGGGGGCCGGAGCCTTCGGCACCGCGTTGGCCACGGTGTTGGCCGAGTCCGGCTGCATCGTAGACCTCTGGGTCTGGGAGGAGGACGTCTGCCGCGCCATCGAAGAGGAGCGGGAGAACAAGGTCTACCTGCCCGGCGTCGTGCTGCCGGCCGAGGTGCGCCCGATCCGGGACCTGGCGGAGGTCGTCTCCGGCAAGCGCTTCATCGTGGCCGCCACGCCGAGCCACGTGCTGCGCGAGGTCTTCGGCCGGGCTCGCCCCCACGTCGACGAGCGGGCCTTCGTCGTCTGCGGGAGCAAGGGCATCGAGGCGGAGACCCTCGCGACGGTGGACCTGATGCTCTCCGAGACGCTGCCCCAGCTCCCGCGAGAGCACATCATGGTCCTGTCGGGGCCCTCCTTCGCTGCCGAGGTGGCGCGGCGCCTCCCGACCGCGGTCACCCTCGCCGGCCCAAACGAAGCGCTCGCCCGCGAGGCCCAGGCGGTCATGATGCAGCCCTACTTCAGGGTCTACACCTCGCCCGACGTGGCCGGGGTGGCCCTCGGCGGCTCCATCAAGAACGTCCTGGCGATCGCCGCCGGCGGGGCTGACGGGCTGGGCCTGGGCCACAACACGCGGGCTGCCCTCATCACGCGCGGCCTCCGTGAGCTGACGCGCCTGGCCGTCGCCCGCGGCGCGAGCCCCATGACCCTCGCCGGGCTGTCGGGGATGGGCGACCTCGTGCTCACGTGCACGGGTGAGCTCAGCCGCAACCGCACCCTCGGCTTCGAGCTCGGCAGGGGACGGAAGCTCACGGAGCTGCTGTCGGGCAGGCGCACGGTCGCAGAGGGCGTCCGCACGACCAGGAGCGTGGTCCAGCTCGCCGGCAGGGAGAGCATCGACGCGCCGATCAGCCGGGAGGTCCACGCGATCCTCTACGAGGACAAGCCGGTCCGTGAGGCGATGCACGACCTGATGCACCGGCCCCCGCGCAGCGAGCACGAGTTCAGGTAGGCAGGCCGCAGGCCTGCGCGGGTTCAGGAGCCGTCGGGCTCGAGGAAGCGCGCCACGATCCTCCGCGGGCGCGGATCCCCGTCGAAGAGCACCACCACGATGGCGTCAGGCCCCGGTCGCCCGACGACCTGGTCGATCACTCCGCGACCGAAGCGGCTGTGGCGCACCCGCCGCCCTACGACGGAGTCGCTGCCGGGGTGGAGGTCGAAGCCGCGCGCGGGCTCCTGCGAGAGATCGTCGGCCCAGTGCCGGCCTCCGGCGCGCTGCGGCTGCTTCCGCCGAGGCCGCGGGGCGGGACGGCGCGCTCGAGCGAAGCCGAAGGCCGGGGCGACGCTCTCCACGTGCTCGTCGGGCAGGTCGAGGAGGAAGGGCGAGGGATCGCTCGGCAGGATGCTCCCGAAGCGCTGGCGCCATCCGGCGTGGGTCAGGGTGAGGCGCCGCCTCGCGCGGGTCATGCCGACGTAGAACAGGCGGCGCTCCTCCTCCCTGGCCTCGGCCCAGTCGCTGTTGGCGTGTGGGAGGAGCCCGTCCTCCACGCCGGTCACGATCACGTGATCGAACTCCAGGCCCTTGGCGTTGTGGAGGGTCATCAGGGCCACGTGGGGACGGTACTGGTCGAGCTCCTCGGTCTGGTCGCGGAGCGCGAGGCGCTCGAGGAAGCCCATGAGGGTCTGATCCTCGCTCTCGCGGTCGTAATCCGCCGCCGCGTTGACGAGCGCCCCGAGGTTCTCGAGGCGGGCCTCGCTCTCGACGGTGTCCTCCGCCTCGAGGGCCGCCCTGAGCCCCGACTCGTCGACCAGCAGGCTCAGCGCCTCTCCGGCCGGGAGGCCCTCGACGGAGGCGCCGAGCCTGGCCACGAGCTTCACGAAGCGCTCCACCCGCGCGCCCGCCCCCTTCTTCTCCTCGCGGGCAAGATCGGACGCGGCCTGCAACGCCGGCACGCCGCTCTCCCGCGCCCGCAGCAGAACAGCCTCGACCGTGGCGCGGCCGATGCCCCTCGCCGGCACGTTCACGACCCTCAAGAAGGCCTCGTCGTCGGCCGCGTTCACCAGGAGGCGAGCGTAGGCGAGGGCGTCCTTCACCTCCTTGCGCTCGAAGAAGCGGAGCCCGCCGTAGACCCGGTGCGGCACGCCGTCGGCCCTCAGGGCCTCCTCGATCAGCATGCTCTGAGCGTGGGTGCGGTAGAAGACGGCCACGGGGGTGTGAGGGGACCATGGATCATCGTTGGGCGGGGCCTCGGCAACGGCCCTGCCCGCCTCACCGGCGATGTGCCTCGCCTCCTCCCTGTCACCGTCGAAGGCCATCAACCGAACCGGCTCACCCTCTCCTTCGTCTGTCCAGAGCAACTTGGGATGGCGGTGCTCGTTCTGCGCGATGACGGAGTTCGCCGCCGCGAGGATGTGCCCGGTGGACCTGTAGTTCTGCTCCAGCCTGACGACCCGGGCCTCCTCGAACTCCCCCGGGAAGCCCAGGATGTTCTCCACCTTCGCCCCGCGCCAGCGGTAGATGGACTGGTCGTCGTCCCCCACGACCGCGAGGTGGGTGTGGGCGCACCACAGGGCGCGGACCAGCTCCATCTGGACCTTGTTGGTGTCCTGGAACTCGTCGACGAGCACCCAGCGGAAACGCTCCTGGAGGCTCTGCCGCACCTCCTCGTCGGCCCTCATCAGGATCAGCGGCATCAAGAGCAGGTCGCCGAAGTCGACGGCGTTGGCCCTCCGCAGCGCGGCCTCGTAGGCCCTCGCGACCCGGGCGTAGTGCCCGAGCGAGTGCACCGCGGGGCTCGACTCGGCCTCCTCCACCGTCCGCGCCGAGCCCTTGTCCTTGTTGATCGCGCGCTGGTAGGGCTGGGCCTCGTTCTTCGCCGACGGCAGGCCGAGATCCGCGAGCACCCTCCGCACGAGGGCCGTCTGGTCCGTGTCGTCGTAGATGGTGAAGCCCGGCTCGAGGGGGAGCACGGGGTGCCCCCGATCGACCGCGGCCCTGAGGATGCGCAGCCCGGCGGAGTGGAAGGTGATGCCCAAGAAGGGCGCGTCGAAGGCCAGGGAGAGCAGGGAGCGCAGCCTGGTCTTGAGCTCGTTGGCCGCCCTGTTGGAGAAGGTGACGGCCAGCACCTCGCCGGCCCGCACGCGCCCCGAGGCCACGCCCAGGGCGATGCGGCAGGTGAGGGCCCGCGTCTTCCCCGAACCGGCCCCGGCCAGGATGAGCAGGGCCCTCCCGCCGTAGGTCGCCGCCTCGCGTTGGGGCTCGTTGAGCATGGCCAGGATGCGGCCGGCGAGATCGGCGGAGAGGGGCATGGTGGTGGGGTAACCGATCGGTGGGTGTCGGGCAATCGGGGGCCGAGACAGAGGCCCTCTTGCCCCCCCAAACCGCTTCTGCCAGGATGCGCCGCCTTTCGAACTGAACGGGGACCAGCGTTGAGTGCAGCACTGCGAGAGCAGCTCGTGGCGGTGGTGATGGCGGCAGGCCACGGCGTGCGCATGAAGAGCGACAAGCCCAAGATCCTGCACGAGGTCATGGGGTGGCCCATGGTCGCGCACGTCGTGGCGGCGGCCCGTGACGGGGGCTGCTCGAGGGTGGTGCTCGTCGTCGGCGAGGAGTGGAGAGACGAGATCCTCGAGAAGGTGCGGGCCTGCGTGGCCGGCGTGGACGTGGTCGCCGCGGTCCAGGACCCGCCGCGCGGGACGGGCGACGCCGTCGCCTGCGCGATGCCCCAGGTCGGTGGGGATTGCGGAGTGCTGGTGCTGAACGGAGACCTCCCCTGCCTCACGGGGGAGGCCGTCGCGCGTCTGGCGGCGGCGAGGGAGCGGCGGGGCCTGGCACTCGCGACGGCGAGGCTCGCCGACCCTTGCGGCTACGGGCGCGTCCTGCGCAACGACGAAGGCCGACCGGTCGGCGTCCGCGAGCACAAGGACTGCAACGAGGAAGAGCTGGAGATCGACGAGATCAACATCGGCCTCTACGCCACCGACACCGGGCTCCTCCGGGAGCTCATCCCCTTCCTCGGGTCGGACAACGCCCAGGGAGAGGTCTACCTCACCGACCTGGTCTCGCTCGCCGCGCAGTCTGGTCGGCCGACCTCGGCCGAGCTCTTCGAGGATCACGAGGACCTGCTCGGGGTGAACGACAGGCGCCAGCTCGCCTCTGCCACGACGCGCCTGCGGGGGCGGATCGTCGACGAGCTGCTCGAGGGCGGCGTGACCCTGCTGGATCCGGAGCGGGTCTGGGTGGACATGGGCGTCACCGTAGGCGCCGACACCGTGATCGAGCCCGGGGTCATGCTACGCGGGCGGACGCGCATCGGGCGCGGCTGCAGGATCTCACAGGGCGCCGTGCTGACCGACACCGTGCTTGGCGACGACGTAAACGTGCTGCCCTACTGCGTGACCGACGGCGCGGTCGTCGAGGACAAGGCCAAGGCGGGGCCCTTCGCGCGGCTCCGGCCAGGCTCGGTGATGCGCGAAGGCTCCTTCGTCGGCAACTTCGTCGAGATGAAGAAGACCGACTTCGGCAAGGGGAGCAAGGCGGGCCACCTGACCTACCTCGGCGACGCCACCATCGGCGAGGGCGTGAACGTCGGTGCGGGGACCATCACCTGCAACTACGACGGAGTGAACAAGCACCCGACCATCCTGGAGGACGGGGTCTTCGTCGGCAGCGACACCCAGTTCGTGGCGCCGATCCACGCCGGCGAGGGCGCCTACATCGGAGCCGGGACGACGGTGACCAAGGACATCCCGGCGGGCGCGCTGGCGACCAGCCGGGCCCCTCAGCAGAACCGCGAGGGGTGGGTCGAGCGTCGCCGCAGGCTCCTCCAAGACGGCAAGAAGTGAGCAGGAGCGCCCATGTGCGGGATCATCGGCATCGCTTCGTCGCGCCCCTGCGCGGACGGCTTGCTCGACGGGCTGGCCCGGCTTGAGTACCGCGGCTACGACTCGGCGGGGCTCATGGTCAGAGAAGACGACGGAGACATCCGCCAGCTGAAGTCGGCCGGGAGGCTCTGGGCCCTGCGCGAGCGGGTACACGAGGAGCGGCCCACGGGCAGCCTGGGCATGGGGCACACCCGCTGGGCCACCCACGGCCCGCCCACCGAGGTCAACGCGCACCCGCACAAGGCGGGGCGCGTCACGGTCGTCCACAACGGCATCATCGAGAACTTCTTGGAGCTGAAGGCAGAGCTCGAGAGCGACGGCGTCGAGCTCTGCTCGGACACGGACACCGAGGTCCTCGGTCACCTGATCGACCGCGAGATCACCAGGTGCAAAGGCATCGTGAGCGACGGCCTGAGAGCCGCGCTGGGCTGGGCTCGGGGCTCCTACGCGGTGGTGGTCTGGACCCCCGACGACCCGGAGGCGCTCTGGTTCGCTCGTCACGAGAGCCCGCTGGTGGTGGGCCTCGGCGAGGGCATGAACGTGCTGGCCAGCGATCCCCTGGCCCTCGTGCCCTACACCAAGAAGGTCGTCTACGTTGAAGACGGCATCTTCGGCCGGGTGGACACGAAGACGGCGCGCTTCTTCCGCGAGGAGGACGGGGGCGCAGACAACCCGGTCGTCGACGAGCTCACGTGGAGCTCCGCACAGGTGAGCAAGGGGCCCTACAAGCACTTCATGCTCAAGGAGATCCACGAGCAGCCCGAGGCGGTGGAGAACACCGTCGCCCACCTCGTCGACGGAGACGACCGGCTCGCACCCCCGTCCGGGCTCGACGACCTCGACGAGGAGACGGCCAGGGGCCTCGACCGCGTGCAGATCGTCGCTTGCGGGACCTCCCTGCACGCCGCCATGGTCGCGCGCTACTACTTCGCGCGCCTCGCCGGGCTGCCGGTGGCCGTGGACCAGGCCGCCGAGTGGCGCTCGGTGGGCGTGGCCGGCGGCAAGAGCACCCTCACCCTGGCCATCTCCCAGTCCGGCGAGACCGCCGACACCCTGGCCGCGCTCCGCCTCGCGGGTCGCGCGGACAACAGGCTCGCCGGCATCGTCAACGTGCCGGGCTCGTCCATCGCGCGCCTCGTCGACACCGTCTTCCACACCCTGGCCGGGCCGGAGATCAGCGTCGCGAGCACCAAGGCCTTCACGACCCAGCTCGCGGCCCTGTACCTGCTGGCCGCCCGCATCGGCCTCCTGACCGGGCACCTCGACCACGCCGCCCACGACCGGGCGGTCGACGCGCTCCGCGCCTCGGTCAGCGCGATGCGCACCGTGCTCCTGCGCGAGTCCCTCTGCCGCGACCTCGCCCACCGCCTCGTGCGGTACGAGCACGCCCTCTACCTCGGCCGCGGCGTGCTTCAGCCCATCGCCCTCGAGGGGGCCCTCAAGCTCAAGGAGATCTCCTACCTCCACGCCGAGGGCTACTCGGCCGCGGAGATGAAGCACGGCCCCATCGCGCTCATCGACGAGCGCATGGCCACGGTCATGCTGGTGCCCCGGGGCCCCGACTACTCGAAGGCCCTGGGCAACCTCCAGGAGATCAAGGCGCGGGAGGGCTTCGTGCTCGGCTTCGTCTCGGAGGGCGACGAGAGGCTGAGCTACCACCTCGACGGCATGTTCCCCGTGCCCGACGTCGACGAGCTGGTCCAGCCGCTCGTCATGGTGCTCCCCTTGCAGCTCCTCGCTTACTACGTGGCGGACTACCGGGGCACCGACGTCGACAAGCCGCGCAACCTCGCCAAGTCGGTGACCGTGGAGTAGCTCGCCCGGGCGCCGCTCCCCGACCTCAGCCCAGCGCCCGCCGCAGCCGCGCTATGGCGTCCGGGTGGCCGAGGGCGATGACCATGCCGCCGCCCGGGAGGGTGTCGTCGGGCACCGGGTTGTAGCGGAACTCCCCATGGGGAGGGTCCCGCATGCCGACGATCAGCGCTCCGAAACGCCCCCTGAGGTTGGCGTCCCTCAAGGTCTCGCCTGCAAACTCGGAGTCGGCGCCTATGCGGATCTCGTCGATGCTGAGGTCCCTGTAGGCCCCCGACACCACCGCGTCGAGGAAGGAGGTCACCTGCGGGCGGATCATCTCGGTGGCCATGCGCCGGCCGCCCATGTGCGCCGGGGAGACGACCACGTCCACTCCGACCCGCTTGAACTTGTCGGCGCCCTCGGGGTAGTCGATCTTGGCCACGACGCGCAGGTCCAGGTTCATTTGGCGGGCCGAGAGGCAGAGGTAGAGGTTGTCCCTGTCTTCGTGCAGGGCGGCTATGAGCCCTTTCGCCCTCTCGATGCCGGCGGCGCTCAAGGTGGCGTCCTCGAGGGCGTCGCCGATGACGTGGGGCATATGCTCGCCGAACTCTCTCAGGAGCTTCTCGATGCGGTCGGTGGAGGCCTCGATCACGACGAAGGGAGTACCCGCGCCGGCGAAGTCTCGCAGCGCCTGGATGCCGTTGCGGCCGGCGCCGGCCACGACCACGTGTTTGTCAAGGCCGGCGATGTTGCGGTCCATGCGACGCCTCCATAGCTCGTGGAGGAGGTCTCCTTCGATGACCATGGCCGCCACCGAGGAGATGAAGTAGAGCAGCGCGCCCCCACCGAGGAGGATCAGCAAGATGGTGAAGGCGGTCAGCGAGTCGGAGTCGCGGACCGGGATGGTCTCGGCGAAGCCGACCGTGCTTATCGTGATGACGGTCATGTAGAGGCACTCGAGCCACCCGTAGACCCCGGCGGCGAGGTAGCGGAAGCCGGCGGTGCCGACCACGAGCAGCATCAAGACCACCGCGGCGGCGAAGGCCACCCGGCGCTGGCGCTCGCGCCTCTCCGCGTCGGCGGAGACGCCGATGAGGAGCGTCGCGAAGCGGAACTTCCGCACGCCCAACAATCCCCGCCTTTCTTTCACCTCAGTCCTCTGTCACCTCTGCGCCCTCGCCACCTGCCTCCGACCCCCCGGCGGCCGGCGGCTCGGTGACTCCCAGGCCCGGGTTGTAGCACAGACGGATGCTCCCACCGGGGTTGATCCGGAGCACCACGTGGTCGTCGCCGGCGGCTTCGGAGGAGGACTTCTCCTCGTCGTCGTGCTGGGTCGACAGCAGGTGCCCGGCTCCGGTCCATGCGTGCAGCCGCTCCACGACCTCTCCAGTCGGGAGCGTCGTCCCGCTGAAGTGCTCGCGACCCGACTGGATCACCGCGAAGCGCTCGCCCTCGGCCACAGCGGACCACACCCTCCCGAGGAAGGCCTCGCTGCTCGAGGTGTCGCTGCCGTGGTGGGCCACCTTCAGGACCTCGCTCGCCAGGCTCAACATGCCGGCCTCCGACATCTTCACGAGCTCCGCCTCGCTCTCTCCCCCGACGTCGCCGGTGAGCAGGAGCCGGACTCCGTGCACCTCCACGTGCAGCACGACGGCGAGGTCGTTCCGCTCCTCCCCCTCGAAGATGCCGAGGGGGCTGGGCGGCCAGAGCACCCGCACCGCGACGAAGGGCGTCGCCATAGCGGCGGCGCTCCCTCCCGGGTAGGCCGCGAGCACGGGCATCACCGGAGACGCGAAGATCCCCCCGGCCCGCTCCACCTGCGCGCGGATCTGCTCGCGCACGAGGGCCCAGTCGTTGCCAGAGCTGATCACCTCCTGGCCCGCGAAGTTCGCCACCCCGTAGCTCTCGAGCAGGACCTGGGTGCCCCCGTAGTGGTCCACGTCGCCGTGGGTGACCACCAGCCAGTCGAGGTCGCTCCCGGGCACGAGGCCGTGATCTTCGAGGTAGGCCGCCACGATGTACCCGGCGTTGGGGGAGTCGTCTCCTTCGAAGCGGGGCCGGCCGCCGACGTCGACCAGGACGTCTCTCGGCTCGCTCGGGTCCCCGGTGGGGAAACGCATCCAGATGGCGTCCCCCTGACCCACGTCGATGAAGTGGGCCAGGAACACGTCGGGCTCGTCGAGGAGCAGGTCCTCCGGCAGGCAGATCGGCCCCGAGGTCTTCTCCTTGAAGACCTCCGCCGGCAGGACCGGGTCTGGCAGGGAGGTGTCCGGGTTCCAGCAGGCGGACAGGGCGACCAGGACGACCGGGACGACCAGGAGGACCGGGACGACCGGGACCAGGGCGGCGGGCAGGGGGCGCAGCATCGCCTTGACTCTATCAGCCTGTCGCGCGGACGCCACAGGCCGGACCGAGGGCAGCGGAGCTCGCCCCGAGTCAGTAGCCCTTGATCATCCTGAGGTAGGTGCCGACCCCCAGCTCGATGTTCGAGCGAGTGACGATGCCGACCGAGTGGTTGTTGTCGACGAAGAGGATCAGGATCTCGCCGACGTTCTCGTAGGGGTAGCCGGCTATCTCGGCCTCGGGGACCGGGTAGATGCCGTCGCCGCGCACGAGGGCGACGAAGCGGT
>CAZQPP010000310.1:0-9999 GCA_964594295.1 uncultured Myxococcales bacterium
GGGTTTTTTTTTTTATCTCGCGGGCTGCCCCCCCTGTCAATTTGCGCCCACCCGTGACCCCCTGTCTTTTGCCCCTTGACGCCCCGTTGCGTATCTTTCCCGCCCCCAGAAGACCGAGGACGCCCATGCTCCGCCGCGCCCTGCCCGCGCTAGCTTTGTTGCTGCTCCTTTCGCCGGCCGCCCAGGCCACGATCATCAAGAGCTTTACGCTCCCCGAGCTCGCCGTTGAGGCCGACCTCATCGCGCTGGTCAGCGTCGAGTCCAGCCAGGCCTTGAGGGCGGGGAAGCACAACTTCATCTACACCGACCACAGCCTGCGCATCCACGAGTTGTGGCGGGCGCGCGCGAAGGCGGAAGGCCTCAAGGCCGGCCAGGTGGTCGTGCTGCGGCAGATCGGCGGCAAGATCGGGGACCTCGAGCAGAGCGTCGCCGGCACGGCGAAGGTGCGCGCCGGGGACAAGATGGTGGTCTTCGCTCGCCACGACGGCCGCCTCGCCTACTTCGTGGGCATGGCCCAGGGCGCGTGGCACGTGGTCGCCGGCCCGCAGGGCGAGGTCGTGCACCGCGGCCGCATCGGGCCCAAGGACACCCTGCCCCCCGGCGGGCTCGTCGGCCCCGCGCCCTCCGCCTTCCGAGCACAGGTGCTCGACCTGCTCGCCGCCGCCGCCAAGGTCGGCCCCGTCGAGGCCGCTACCGTAGCCCCGGCCTCCAAGACCCGGCCGCCCGCCGGGCTCCGGCTGAAGCCCCTGCGTGAAGGCGAGCGCCGGGAGGGCGGACGATGAGCTCGACGCGCCGGAGCGTCAGCGCGCTCCTCTTCGCCATCGTCCTGCTCGCGACCGCGGCCCGCGCCGAGGCTTTCGTCACCTACACGGCCGGGAACGGCGCGAAGCTCGTGTGGGGATCGAGCCCCATAACCTGGCGCCTCTCGTCGGTGGGCAGCGACGACCTGGAGATCTCCGTCCTCGAGTCGGCGCTCCAGTCGGCGTTCGCCACGTGGGCCGGCGTCTCCTGCTCCACGGTCTCCTTCACCTACGGGGGCAAGGCTTCCTCCGGGCGGGACGGAGAGATCTTCGTGCGCTTCGAGGAGAACAGCTTCGACCCGACGGTCGGTGACGCCCTGGCCTACGCGCTCAACAGCAGCAGCGGCATGACCGGCCGCATCGTGCGAACGGACGTCGTGTACAACGGCGCCGAGTACACCTGGAGCACCGCGGACGCCGACGACCGCGAGAAGAAGGACGTCTGGTCGGTCGGCGTGCACGAGCTCGGCCACGCCATCGGCCTGAACCACAGCCGCGTGCGCTCGGCGACGATGTACTTCACCTACACCGGGATAGAGGGCCGAACCCTCGACCCCGACGACGAGAAGGGAGCCTGCTACCTCTACCCGGCGGTGCCCTTCACCGGCGGCGTCGCCTGCGACAGCTGTAGCAACCACGACAACTGCTCGGGCGGCTTCTGCGTCAACCACAGCTGGGAGCAGGGGGCGGCCTTCTGCGGCAAGGACTGCACCTACTCGAGCGACTGCGACGAGGGCTTCAAGTGCTCACCGGTCCAGGGGGACACCAAGCAGTGCATGCCCGAGTACGACTACTGCGGCCCAGCTGGGAGCAACATCCCCGCCGGCGACTACTGCTGGGAAGGCGACATGTGCGCCGACGGCGTCTGCATGCCGGTCGAGGGCGACGCCTTCTGCACCCACAACTGCAACCCCGACACCCTGGGCACCTGCCCCTCGGGCATGCAGTGCATCGGCCTCGAGGACGGCACCGGGGTGTGCGCCCGCGAAGGTGAGAAGGCCCTCGGCGAGAGCTGCGAGGTCAACCTGGACTGCCGCTCCCTCGCCTGCGTGCCCGTGGGCGACGAGGCCTACTGCACGAAGGAGTGCACGCCCGGAAGCGCCGGCTGCCCGGCAGGCTTCGCGTGCATCGGCGGCGGCGGCGACGGCAAGGGCCTTTGCCTGATAAGCGCCGCCCGGGCCTTCGGGGCGGACTGCGAGACCAACCTCGATTGCGCCTCCCTGGCCTGCTACGTGAACTACTGCACCGAGGAGTGCGAGAACGACGACACCTGCCCGGGCGACTCCGTCTGCACCAACGGGCTCTGTGCCCCGCTCGGCAGCCTCCCGCTCGGCGCGACCTGTGAGAGCCACCGAGACTGCGCGTCGGGCTTCTGCACCGGCCTCCCCTCCTACGTGTGCAGCAAGGTCTGCGCCTCCGATGAAGAGTGCCCCGAGGGCTCGACCTGCATCAACAACAGGTACTGCTCCGGCATCACCCTGGCGGGCGAGGGCGGCCCGTGCCAGACCAGCGCCGGCTGCGAGGAGGGCCTGACCTGCGTGCACCCGACCTCGGGCGGCGTCGGCGTCTGCAAGGAGGGCTGCGACCCGCTCACCGATCAGGGCTGCTCGGCCGGCAAGGTCTGCCTCTGGGTCTACGAGCCCGACTCGGGCGCCGTCACCGGCACCTGCGTCGCCGACCTCGGCCGCGCGGGCCCCGGCGCCGACTGCAACGCGCCCGTTCTGTGCCAGCCGCACCTCGTGTGCATCCCCACCGGCGGCGGCATGATCTGTCTAACCGACTGCAGGACGGACACCGGCGCCGGCTGCGGAGCCACCGAGACCTGCACGTCTTTCGAAATGGAGGACGACCCGCTCCACGGCTTCTGCATGCCTGGGGGCGGCCCCGTCGCTCCCGACCCCGGCCCGCCGACCGACACGGGCACGCCTCCGCAGCCCGACCCCGGCGTGCCCACACAGCCCGACCCCGGCGTGCCCACACAGCCCGACCCCGGCACCACCGTGCCCGGCCCCTACCCGGACTACGGCCCGCCGATCAACGACGTCGGCACCAGCTACCAGCCCTACCCCACCCCCGGTGGAGGTGGCGGCGGCGGAGGCTGCACGGGATCACCGGCAGAGCCCGTTCTTCCCTGGACCCTCCTCGTGTTGACGGCCATCGCCGCGTGGCTTGGACGCCGCACCCGCTGGAGCCTTCGCAAGGACGGCTAGTTTGGCTATGCTTCCGGCCCCACCCGAACGGAGCCGGTCATGGCGCGACGTTCCTTTGTTTGCCTCACCGCGGGCCTCCTCTGCCTGCTGACCGCGGCCGCGACAGCGGCCCCGCGCCTCGTCCGGGTGGCCTGGACGAAGGGGGCCGAGACCCAGACCTCGATGACGGTCGCCTGGAACTCGGACTCCGTGGCCAACCCGAGCTTCGTGGAGTACGGCCGCACGCCCGCCTTCGGTGACACCGCCCAGGGCTCTGTCGCGGGCGTGCCCGGCGGCCTGAGAGCACATCACGAGGTCGATCTCGAGGGCCTCGACCCCGGCGCCATGTACTACTACCGGGTCGGCGGCGAAGGTGACTGGAGCAACACCTTCACCTTCAATACTGCGCCGGAGGAGCCCTGTGCGCCCTTCTCCTTCGTGGCGATGGGCGACGGCCGGAGCGACGACGGCTTCGGCCCCTCCCGCCGGTGGTCCTCAATCCTCTCGGAGGCCTTCGCCCACGACCCGGCCTTCATCGTGAACACGGGAGACCTGGTGAAGGACGGCGCAGAGGTCGATCAGTGGGAGAACCTGCTCGTAGCGAGCGACGACGCCCACCCCTTCACCCCCCACATGCCCTGCATCGGCAACCACGACGACGACAAGACCGAAGGAGAAGGGGCGCTCTACAACCAGCTCTTCGCCATACCGAGGAACTCGGAGACCGGGACCGAGGACTTCTACTACTTCCTCTACTCCAACCTGATCGTCGTCTCGCTCTCCACCCAGACCTTCATGGGCGGAGACAGCCAGTTCCAGATCCAGGCGGACTGGCTCGACCGCGTCCTGACCGAGCACCCCAAGACCTGGAAGGTGGTCTTCTTCCACCACCCGCCCTACACGGGCTCCGCCTTCGGCGCGACGCACCCGCCCAACGAGAAGGACCAGAACGCGGCCCTCGTGCCGATCTTCGACAAGCACCACGTGGACATCGTCCTGAGCGGCCACAACCACTGGTACCAGCGCTTCGAGCCCATGTGCTGCGGGGGCGGCCAGGACAGCGGCCGCATCGTGGGCTCCTACGACCAGGGGACCCTGTACGTCATCACCGGAGGCGCAGGCTCCATCACCCTCGAGATCCCCTTCATCGAGTCGACCCTGCCCGCCCTCCTCTGCATGGAGCCCGGCAGCCTCGTGTGCAGCGGCAAGCACCACTACATGCTCTTCAAGGTCGACGGGACGGAGCTTCACGCGGAGGTGTGGGCGACGGCCGCACAGAACTTCGACGTCAACCAGGGCAACATCGAGATCATCGACGAGTTCACGATCCGCAAGCCCGGCGCTGCTGAGGACTGTGTCGCCGTGACCGTGCCCGACGCCTCCGACAGCCCCGACGAGGGCAGCGACACGCAGAGCTCCGACTCGGGCACGCCGCCGGCGACGACAGATCCCGGCACCACCGAGCCGGAGCCCGACGAGGGGAGCACGCCTACCGAGGAGCGCGACCCCGGCCCGAGCGGCACGCCGGCCGATGAGGACGCAAAGGAGGCCGAGGCCGACACCTCCATATCGGGCGGCTTCGGCGTCGAAGAGGGCGACACGGGTTGCTCCTCGACCTCAACCGGGCACGGCACCCCCTTCGCGGCCGCCGGCCTGTTGCTCCTGCTCGGGTCGGTGCTCAGGCGCCGCCGCCGGTAACCTCTCGACGAATCCGGGCAAGAAGCGCGGAAGATGCGAGATCCTGCCCTGGCCGTGGCGGGCGCCCAGCCGATCTCAGTCGCTCTCGAACAGCCTCTTGCGCACCTCGGCGGGGCTCGCGATCTCGCGGCCGGTCTCACGGGCGATGCGCACTAGCGCGTCGATGAGCTCACCATTGCCGGAGGCCTTCTCCCCGCTCGGCAGGTAGAAGGTGTCCTCGAGGCCGGTGCGCAGGTCGCCGCCCAGCTCCGCGGCCCGCCGGTGCAGGCCCCAGATGTCGGCGCGCCCGATGGCGATGGCCTGCCAGCGCATGCCCTCGAGCAGCTCGTCAATGAGGAGGGGGAGCCAGGCAGGCTTGGCCGCCATGCCGGACTCGACGCCCATGACGAAAGACAGCGAGCTGCCTGCCGGGAGCAGGCCGTTCTTCACGAAGAGCCCCACGCTCCTGACGATGCCCGTGTCGAAGCACTCGCACTCCGGCCGCGTGCCGGCCTCCCGCATGGCCTTCGTCATGGCCTCGATCTTCTCGACGGGGTTGTCGAAGAGCAGCGGCGGCCAGGCCCAGGAGCCGTCCCGCCTGATCTTCAGGTAGTTCAGCGAGCCGGCGTTGAGGGCCGCCATCTCTGGCTTGATGCGCTCGAGACACGCGAGTGGACCGCTGATGTCGCTCCCCATCACCCCGGTGCTCATGTTGATGATCACGCCGGGGCAGGAGGCGCGGATGGCGTCGATGATCTCCTCGGCCACGTCCGGGTCCCAGCTCGGCATGAAGCCCATGCCCTCTTCCTGACAGCGGAAGTGCACGTGCATCACCGATGCCCCAGCGTCGAAGGCCTCCCTGGCCGAGGCCGCCATCTGCTCCGGGGTCACCGGTACGGGGTGCTGCAGGGGGTTGGTCAGCACGCCCGTCAGCGCACAGGTTACCGTCGCCTTTCTGGCCATGGGGGCCTCCGTTGAGCGACCGGACGGTCGCGCACGGAGGGCTGGAGTGTCAAACGGGGCTCGCGAGCGTCAGCAGACCCCGCCTTCCTCCATCGCCTCCGTCGCGGGCGTGTACGGCAGGTCGAGGCTGTCGGCCACCGCCTCGTGGACCGTGTGCCCGCAGACCACGTTCAACCCGCCCTCGAGCTCCGGGTGCCTGGCGATGGCTCCGCGGACGCCCCTGTCCGCCAGCGCGACCACGTAGGGCATGGTGGCGTTGGTGAGCGCGTAGGTCGAGGTGTGGGGCACGGCGCCCGGCATGTTGCCGACGGCGTAGTGGATGACGTCGTGGACCGTGTAGACCGGGTCCTCGTGGGTGGTCTCCTTGCTGGTCTCGAAGCAGCCGCCCTGGTCGATGGAGACGTCCACCATCACGGCGCCCGGCTTCATGGCCCGCACGTGATCCTCGGTGACGAGGCGCGGCGCGCTTGCTCCGGTGACGAGCACGGCGCCGATGACCACGTCCGCGTCGAGGACCTCCTGCTCGAGGGTCAGGCGGTTGGAGCTGAGGGTCAGGATGTGGCCGAGGTAGGCGTTGTCGATCTCGCGGAGCTTCTGGATGTCCTTGTCGACGACCACGACGCGGGACTGCATGCCCATGGCCATGAGGGCGGCGTTGAGGCCGGCCGAGCCGGCGCCGATGACGACTACCTTGGCCGGCATTACGCCGCTGACCCCGCCGAGCAGGATGCCGCGCCCACCGCCGGCCTTCTGCAGGTAGAACGCGCCGACGTGGCTCGCCATGCGCCCGGCGACCTCGGACATCGGGGCGAGGAGCGGCAGGCTCCGATCCTCGAGCTCGACGGTCTCGTAGGCGATGCCGACGACTCCCTGGTCAACAAGACCCTGGGCTACCTTCGGGTATGCCGCGAGGTGCAGGTAGGTGAAGAGGAGCTGGCCCTTGCGCATCAGGTCGATCTCTTCGAGCTGAGGCTCCTTGACCTTCACGATCATGTCGGCGCGCTCGAAGACGTCTTCGCGATTGGCGACGATCTCGGCCCCCTGGGCGGTGTACTCGCTCTCGGGGATGGAGCTGCCCGCGTAGGCTCCCTTCTGCACGAGCACCTGGTGTCCGTGCTCGACGAGCTCCCGGACACCGGTGGGCGTCATGGCAATGCGGTACTCGGCACGCTTGATCTCAGTAGGTACTCCAACGATCACGGTCCTTACCTCTGGTTTCTATTTATGGGGGGCCATCTGAGCCGGCAGCGCCGTCGGAGCTCAGCTCAGGCGGAGGCAAAAGCGCGCCTTCGGCTCGCCGCGCCTTCGAGGCTTTGCCCCGAAGGCCTTGGGGGAGGGAACCCGCTTGGGTTACTCCGCTCGCCTGCGGCTCGCTGCGCGCGTTCAGACCAAAGGCCTGAACGCTTGCTCTCTGGGTTATCCGGCTCGACTGGGACACAATATCTCTTGGCGGGAGCTACGCCGACACGCCGGCGGAGTCCTGCAACATGCAGCACTTCTTGTACTTCCGGCCGCTGCCGCACGGGCACGGATCGTTTCGGCCGACCTTGGGGGCTCGACGCCGGATGGGGGTCGTCGGGCCCGAGGGCACCGGCGGTCGGCCCTGCACCGGGGCTCCCGGCCGCACACGGTCGCCGACCTGCACGCCGCCTGCCCCGACGAGCTGCTCCGCCTGGGCGTGCATCGCCTGCTGCTGCTCCATGAGCTTGCGGGCCGCCTCCTCGCGCTCCCGCTTCAGGCGCTCGATCTGCGCGTCGTCACGCACCTCGACGCGGAAGAGCGTGCCCGTGATCCCCTCCTTGATGGTCTCGAGCAGGTTCTGGAAGTACTCGAAGGCCTCCTTCTTGTAGATGAGCTTCGGGTCGCGCTGGCCGTAGGCCTCGAGGTGGATGCCCTCGCGCAGGATGTCGACGGCCTGCAGGTGCATGCGCCAGTTGCGGTCGACCTGGCGGAGGAGCTGCTCGCGCTCGTACTCCAGCCAGCGCTGCCAGTAGTGCTCCGGGGTGGCCCCCTCCTCGCCCTCGTGGAGGATGTAGAGCTGGTCGGCGATCTTGCGGGCCCGCGCCTCGTAGTGGTCCTTGAGCTGCGAGGCGAGGCGCTCGGCGATGTCGTCGAAGTTGCCCACGTCGACGCCTTCGAGGTCGAGGTCGAGGGTCCACTCCGACTTCGCGAAGTCCACGAGGGACTCGATGTCCCACTCCTCTGGGAGGGTCCCCTCCGGGCAGTGGCGGTTGGTAGCCATGTAGGCGACGTCGGCGACGGCGTCGTTGATCCAGGCGTGGGTGGTGGTGCCCTCGAGGGTCTGGCGGCGCAGGCTGTAGATCGTCGAGCGCTGCTGGTTCATGACGTCGTCGTACTCGAGCAGCCCCTTGCGGATGTCGAAGTTGCGGGCCTCGACCTTGCGCTGGCTCGACGCGATGACCTTGTTGACCCACTTGTGGAAGATGGGCTCGTCCTCGGGGACCTTGAGCCGGTCCATCCACTTCTTGACGTTCTCCCCGCCGAAGATGCGCAGGAGGTCGTCTTCCAACGACAGGTAGAAGCGGGTCGAGCCCGGGTCTCCCTGGCGACCGGCGCGACCTCGCAGCTGGTTGTCGATTCGGCGGCTCTCGTGGCGCTCGGTGCCCACGACGCGCAGCCCGCCGGCGGCGAGGACCTCCTCCCTCGCTGCCGCGCAGGTCTCCAAGGCCTTCTCGAGGGCCTCTTCGTACTCGGGGCCTTCGTTGGTGCCCGCCATCTGGGCGGCGGTGTACTCGGGGTTGCCGCCGAGGATGATGTCGGTGCCGCGGCCCGCCATGTTGGTGGCGATGGTCACCCCGCCCCTCCGCCCCGCCTGGGCGACGATGATGGCCTCGTTTGCGTGGTTCTTGGCGTTCAAGACCTCGTGGGGGACACCCTCACGCGTGAGCAGCTTGCTCAGGAACTCGTTCTTCTCGACGCTGGTAGTGCCCACGAGCACGGGCTGGCCCTTCTCGTGGGACTCCTTGATGTCCGCCGCGATGGCACGGAACTTCCCGCGCTCTGTCGTGTAGATCCAGTCGTCGTGGTCGTCCCTGACGATGGGGCGGTTGGTCGGGATGACCAGGACCTCGAGCTTGTAGATCTTGTGGAACTCCTCCGCCTCCGTGTCGGCCGTGCCGGTCATGCCGGCGAGCTTGTCGTACATGCGGAAGTAGTTCTGGAAGGTGATGGTGGCGAGGGTCTGGTTCTCCTCCTGGACCTTGAGCCCCTCCTTCGCCTCCACCGCCTGGTGCAGCCCGTCGCTCCAGCGTCGCCCCGGCATCTTCCGGCCGGTGAACTCGTCGACGATGATGATCTCGCCGTTCTCGACGAGGTAGTGCTGGTCCCTCTTGAACAGGGCGTGCCCGCGCAGCCCCGTGTTGACGTGGTGCAGCAGCTCGATGTTCTCGGGATCGAAGAGATCCTCCGGCTTCTCGAGGTTCAGGCGCCGCGCCACCTTGTCGACGCCGGCGTCGGTCAGCGAGACCGACATCGCCTTCTCGTCGGTGACGTAGTCCTCGTCGGCCTTCAAGAAGGGGATGATCGCGTTGATCCGGTAGTAGAGCTTCTGGCTGCCCTCTGCCGGCCCCGAGATGATCAGCGGGGTTCGGGCCTCGTCGATGAGGATGGAGTCGACCTCGTCGACGATGGCGAAGTTCAGCTCCTTCTGGACGTAGTCCTCGAGGCGGAACTTCATGTTGTCGCGCAGGTAGTCGAAGCCGAACTCGTTGTTCTGGCCGTAGGTGATGTCCGAGCCGTAGGCGTCCTGGCGCTGGGCGTCGGTGAGGCCGTGCACGATGACGCCGACCTTCATGCCCAAGAAGCCGTAGATCCGGCCCATCCACTCGGCGTCGCGCCGGGCGAGGTAGTCGTTGACCGTCACGAGGTGCGCGCCCCGGCCGGTCAGCGCGTTCAGGTAGAGCGGCATCGTCGCGACGAGGGTCTTGCCCTCGCCCGTCTTCATCTCGGCGATCATGCCGCGGTGGAGACAGATGCCGCCGACGACCTGGACGTCGTAGTGGCGCATCCCGAGGGTGCGCACCGACGCCTCCCGCACACAGGCGAAGGCCTCGGGCAGCAGGGAGTCGAGGGGCTCCCCGTTGTCGAGGCGCTGTCTGAACGCCGGGGTCATGGCGCGAAGCTCGTCGTCGGACTTCGCCTGGAAGGTCGGCTCTAGCTCAGCGACGCGCGCGACGAGGGGGCGCCACTTCTTGATCGTGCGCTCGTTCTTGGTGCCGAGCAGCTTCTTGAGCAGCACGTTCATATGCGTTCCGGGGCCACGGAAGGGGGCGGGAATATAGGGTCCGGTCCCAGGTGCGTCAATCAGTGAAAGCAACTCCCGTGCCTCGGGCCCTTGACAGCCCCACACC
>CAZQPP010000311.1:0-7423 GCA_964594295.1 uncultured Myxococcales bacterium
TGCGGGCCGCGGATCGAGGTCCCGCGCGACGAGGAGCATGGCGGTGGCGTCACAGCTCCGGCCCATCTCGGCGAGGATCTCTGCTCTCATGAGGGCCGTGCTCGCGTTCGGGAGCAGCTCGAAGACCTCGTCGGCTCCGCGCAGGGCGCCTTCGAGGTCGCCGGCCTCGTAGCTCTTCGCCGAGCGCTCGTAGGCCTCCTCGACTTGAGCCTTCTCGCCGGAAGCGAGCCGGCGTCGCTCCGGTAGATCGGGGAGCATGACCTCGGGCTCGGCAGCCTCGGAAGGCGTGCTCGCTGCCGGAGACTCGGTGGCGGCCCCAGCCAGAAGGAGCGCAAGCAGCGCGACGCGCAAAAGGAAACTCACGGGGCCTCCTCATCGTCAATCCGGATGCGGCGCAGCTTGCGCGCCGGCTTCTCGTCGGGCGCGTCTTTGCCGCGGATCGTGCGCAGGCGCCTCGAAGGAGCCGGCGACGTGCGTCGCTTGGGGCGGGCGGTCGGCTTGAGCTTCACAAGATGAACCTTGCGCCGCAGCTCGGCCCCGGACGGCAAGATCAGCTCGAGGGATGCCGGGCGGAAACCCTCGTGCACGACCTGCAGCGTCACCGCCTCGTTCGATGATGCCATGGGCTCATCGCAGGGAGTGGTGCAGATCTCGACCGCCCCCCGCATGACGCGCGCGCCGGGCGGCGTGGAGTCAATGCGCACCCTGGCCCAGGTCGGGGCAGGCTCGGGCTCGGAAGGCGCGGACGCTGCGCCGTTGTCGGCCTCTGCGGTTGCGGCAGCCCCGGAGTCGGTCTCGGTCCTTGCCTCGGACACAGCGCCTGCCCCGCCGCTCGGGGCCTGCCCTTCACCTGAGCGGGCCAAGCCGGAGTCGGACGCCGCTACGGCTGAAAGCGGGGTGGCCGGTGCTGGCGATGCCTGCCCCCTATCGGACGCCACCAGTTGCCCCGGCGTCATCGGCTTTCGCGTGGTCGAGAATTCGGAGCGACCCTGGCTCGGGCTCGGCGCCGCCGCTCCCTCGAGCTCGACCGCCGGCTCCGGCTCATCTTCTCCAAGGATCACCATCGCCGCGAGCGCTAGCGCCGCGACAGGGAGCATCACCGCTACGATCGGGAACGCGCCGCGGTTGCTCTTCTTCGTTTCGGGGTTGTCCTCGAGGAGCGTCTGTGCCTCTGGGGCCATGCCCGCCGCAGCCGCGATGGTGTCGATGCCCGGATGTGGCGATGGTTCGAGCCCCGAGTCCAGATCCAGGGCCCGCTCCAAGGTAGGCGCGACGGCCGCGGAGTCGTGCCGGGGTTCCACGCCGACCCCAACCGGGGGTCTCTCGTCCTCCGGGCCGGGCACGAGGCCGGACACGCCATCGAACGAGCCCGCGGTCTCGCTGGACGGCGACACGCTCTGCGCGTTGCCCGAGCCCGACGGCAACGCACGCCTCGTGGGTTCGAAGCCCGACGGCTTCCGAGAGCTCGGGAGGAGGCTCTCGGTCTTTGTCAGCGGAGCCTCCGCCCCTTCGGCGGCGACGAAGGGCTGGGTGCCTCCGGACCAGCTCGCCTCGATGAGCGCCGCGGCGTCCACCCTGCGCCCGTGCTCGACGGCATCGAGGATGGCGAGGACAGGGGTCGCGGAGCTCGGGCGCAGGTCCACCTCCCGGCTCAGCAACGCTGCATGCAGCCGGTGCAGCGGTTTGGGGAGCGGCTGGCCCGAGGGCAAGGGATCGGGCGGCGGTGGAGCCGGCCGGTTGATGCGCTCCATCATGAGCGCGAAGCGATCATCGCCCTCGAATGGCGGCCTGCCGGTCAGCAGCTCGAAGAAGATGCAGCCGAGCGCGTACAGGTCGGAGCGAATGTCGACCGTTTCGCCTCTGACCTGCTCGGGGGACATGTAGGCGGGCGTACCCACCGTGGTGCCCGTGATCGTGAGCCTATCGCCTTTTCCGGAATCTCCGGTGAGCTTGGCAATCCCAAAGTCCACGACCCGAACGAGGTCGCGTCTGGTCTCGGTGGCCTCCAAGAAGACGTTGTCGGGCTTGAGATCGCGGTGAACGATGCCACGCTTTCCCGCCTCCGACAGCGCCTCGGCCACCTGCCTGGCGATGCCCGCCGCACGCTGCGGCTCCATGGGCGCCTCGCCCACGATGACGTCGCTGAGCGTGCGCCCCTCGAGAAGCTCCATGGCGATGAAGGGCGCGCCTGAGTCCTCGTCGACTCCGAAGTCGTAGACCCGAACCACGTGGGGGCTGCTGATGGCGCTGGCCGCTCGAGCCTCCTGGTAGAAGCGCTTGAGCTGCGTCTTGTCCTGAGCCAGCTCCGGCTGCAGGGTCTTCAGGGCCACCTTGCGCTGCATCGAGAGCTGGGTGGCCATGTAGACCTTGCCGAAGCCGCCCTGACCGAGCAGCGCGTCGATGCGGTAGCGCTCGGAGAAGAGCTTGCCGACCGCCGGGTCCTCACGTTCTTCGAGCGCGGCGCTGCGCACCGTCGGCACCCCATCCTGCGGGCAGATCCGGGCATCGGTGTGCTGCTCGCAGATGGGGCAGTATCGATCCTGGTCGGGCTCGCTCAAGGAATCGCCGGCGGGGTGCTGGGACAGAGATCTATACTGGATCTCTCCCTGTCAAAGTCGAGGGCGCTCAAGGGCAGTCGGGCAGGTCGAACCAATCCTGCCGATTCTCCTCAGGCTTGCAGACACGGCAGGAGTCGTCGGGGTGCTCCTCTCCGGATTCCCGGCACACACCCTCGATGAGGCAGCCCGAGACGTGCTCATGCGCACAGGTGCCCGATGAGGTCACGCAGGAGTCATCGGTGCAGTCGAGGCCGTCGTCGCAGCCGGTGGGACAAGGATCACATGCGTCCCCCACTCCGTCCGAGTCGATGTCTTCCTGGGCCGGGTTGGGCAGGCCGACGCAGTTGTCATCGCAACCCTCGACGGCTCCGCCTCTGCACGGAGCATCGCCCACCTTTCCGGAGCCGTCGCCGTCCGCGGCGATGGCGTCGCCGTCGTCGATGCACCAGATGGCGCGCTCCACGAGCAGACCCGGATTCTGTGGACCGCCGGGCCGGTCGAATAGCAGCGCCAGGCCTTTTCCAAAGGGCAGGTTATCGTCGATGGTGATCGCGAGCGCACCGTTCATGTAGATGCGGGCCTCGCCGCCCCCGATCTCTATTCTGGTGTCGACCCACTCCCTGAGATCGAGGTCGTCCATGTCGTGGGTGAGCAGCGCCGTCGAAGAGTTCGGCCGCACCCATGCGTAGACATCGCCCCCGGCTGTCTGGCTGAGGCCCACCTGACCGTCGAGAAGCGCGGCTACGAAGCCGAGGCCTCCTTGGTTCGGCGACGTTGTACGCCATCGCACGGCTCCGACCCAGCGCGCCTCCGCCGAGAGCCGAGGCGCCATGTATGTGTGCTCGAACACCCCCTGGCCCAGCCTACCGCCACGAAGGTCGAGGTGCCCGTCGTGCACGGTTACCGCGTCGGATCCCGCGCCGGGCGGCGGACCTTTCCAGACCGTCCCGTCGTAGTCGTCCTCGAACTCGTCTTGCAAGACGATGTCGCCCACGCAGGTGAAGCTCTCATCGCAAGCATCACCGATGCCGTCACCGTCGAGGTCGTATTGGTTCTTGTTGGGCTTGTCCGGGCAGTTGTCGTCGCAGCCCTCGACTTGCCTTCCGCGGCACGGGCGCGCCTCGTCGGGGCCGGTGCCGTCGTCGGGCACGCCGTCGCCATCGGTGTCGACCGGTCCAGCGTCTGCCGTCTCGGTGGCGCCGCTTTCGTCGGGTGCGTCTTCGCTCGTCTCGGGTGCATCTTCGGCCACGGGGGTGTCGCTCGCGTCTGCAACGTCTTCAGCCACGTCCTCGGGCACGTCGTCTCCTACGTCATCCGCACCGGGACCCGGGTCGACAGCCCCGGGATCGACGGGAGCATCCTCGCCACTCGCATCCTGCTCACCGGGGTCCGACACCAGATCGTCCCCGTCCTTGTCCTCGGCATCCGGATCGGCTCCCGGGTCCTTCCGGTCCTCGTCTTCCGGCCCCGGGTCCAGTGCGGGAGAGTCCACGACGACATCGCGGCCGCCCGGGTCCTCAACGCCTGGATCCGCGTCCCCGGTGTCCAGCTCCTCCGCCCCGTCCGCGGTGACCGCCGGCAGGTCTCCTCCTGCCTCACCCTCGATGAAGTCGGGCGAAGCTACGCAGGCAGCCAAGCCCAGGACAGCCGGCCAGATCAAGTGCAGCAGACGGGTCATGACTTCACTAGCGGACTACAACGCCTAGGCTTCGGGTGACAATCCACTTTCTCACCGGTCACCGGGCACAGCAAGCCTGCCTCAGCTCCCGCCTCAGCCCAAGAAGGAATCCACCGCCCTCGGGCTCGCGCCGCACCCTCCGAAGCGACGTGGGTCATCGGAGCCCCAGCGGCCGTCGGGGCCCTCGCGCGTTAAAGGATCGGGAGTAGGAGCCGAACCTACGGAGGACTCGCCTCGCGTTGGGTGCTCATGCCGATCCGTCATGCCCGTTGTCTCGCAGTTGCTCTTCTCCTCCTCCTGACGCCGGGACCCGCGCAAGCCGCCGACGTGCCCGACCTGCTGAACCTGCAGGGCATGCTCCGGAGCAACGGGGGCGAGGCGGTCACCGGCACGGTATCGCTGGTCGTTCGGCTCTACGCCACCAGAACGGCGAGCAGCGCGCTCTACACCGAGACCCTGCCGTCGGTGACCGTGACTTCGGGTCGCTTCAAGGTGCTCGTCGGCTCACTCGCGCCGATCCCGTCCACGCTCTTCGACAGTAACGCCGGCGTCTACGTCGGCATCAGCGTCGACGGCGGCGACGAGCTTACGCGCCGGCAGCTTGGGTCCACGCCCTACGCCTTGAGAACCCGCCGGGCGACCTCCGCCGTGTCGGCGGACAGCGCGACGACGTCTGCCGATCTGGCCTGCTCGGGATGCGTGGGGACGAGCGATCTGGCCGACTCGGCGGTCGGGCTGAGCCAGCTCGGCAGCGACGTGAGCGCGGCCTTCGTGAATGCCACCGGCGACACCGTCACCTGAGTCGTCACCTTCAGCGCACAGCCCGTTTTCAATGACGGGATCGCCCTCGGCGGCAACGAGGCGCTCGGCATGCGCCTCGAGAACGCCGCGACGGCCCCCGCTGCGTGCAGCACCGCCAACCGGGGCTACGTGTACTTCAACACCGCCGACCAGAAGCTCTACCTCTGCAACGGTAGCGACTGGTTTGGCATGGCGACCGCCTCCGCGCCCGACGATGACGGCGACGGCGTCAGCAACGTGGAGGACAACTGCCTCCTGGTCGCAAACGCCGACCAGCTCGACACCGACGGCGACGGCAAGGGCGACGCCTGCGACACCGACGACGACGGTGACGGCGTGGCCGACATCTCCGACAACTGCCCCACCACCGCCAACGCGGGCTCAAGGGGACGGTTCGTGAAAGCGTGAAGAACTCCGGGGGACGGCTCGTGAAGGCGTGGATCATTCACGCTTTCACGAACCGTCCCCCTACAGTGCACCGGCGGCCGCTGCAACAGGACCTACTCGGTCGGGAGGTTTCCTACCAGCGACCCCTGTCAGAGGCTCCGAAGACGACCCGCGCGATTGTGAGCCCGAGGAGGAGGCCTCCGAGCAAACCGATGACCAGCATGGCTGCAATCGTTTCCTCGGCCGTCCCGCCCGGCCCAAGCCAAATACGGACGACAGCCGCGACCGTTGCCTGCGCACAGCCGGCACAGACGGAGAGCAATGCGGTCTTGACCTTGCCCGCACCTCGCGCGCTCATGCGCCGGAAGAGGAGCCGTGCCACAAGCCACGCGATCGGTACCTGCAGCAGAGGCCACGCCCATCCCCCTGGGATCACCGCCAGCAGGAGCATCAAGACGGAAGAACCGAAAAGCAGCCACAAGAACTGCCCCATGACCTCTTTCCACCGAGTGCCCTCCCTCGATACCTCCCCAGAGTCGGGAGCCGGGTTCTGCACCTCCTCCCTGTCCTGCTTCCGGTGCGGCCGGGGCGTGTCGCCTGCTTCGCTCGCGGCCCGCGCCTCGCGCGGCTCCGATCCGGCGTCGGCCTTCGGCTGGCTTGGCGCGTCTCGAGACGCGAGGATGGCGCGGCACTCCTCCCTCCGAGCCGCGTCGGCGCCGCAGAGCACCCGCACCAGCTCCCCAAGCTTGCCCCCGATGCCGTCTCCCGGCTCCTCGGGAATGGCGCCCGTCGACAGCTCGTGAAGCGTGACGCCGAGGCTGTACAGATCGGTCTCCAGGGAGGGACGCGCCCTGCCGCGTACCAGCTCCGGCGCCATGTAGGGCAGGGAACCGACACGCTCGTGTGTCTGCGTCAGCTGCTGGGCATTGGCGTCGTCCGCGGCGACCCCGAAATCGGCGAGGAGCACGTCATCGTCCGAGTCGAGCAGGAGGTTCGAGGGCTTGACGTCGCGGTGACAGATCCCCTGCCGGTGCAGGTAGTCGAGCGCGCCGAGCACCTGGGTCGCCCACGAGAGCACGGCGGCGGCGGATTGCGGGCCGGAGGACTCGAGCCGCTCGCGCAGCGTGCCCCCCTCGACGAGCGGCATCACGATGGAGGGTCTTCCGTCCGGGAGCGTGTGGACGTCGAGGACCTTGAGCACGTGGTCGTGGTCGAGCCTCGCCATGGTCCTGCCTTCGCGGCGGAAGCGCTCGGAGAGGCGCACGTCGGAGGCGTGGGCGCCGTTGAGCACCTTGAGCGCGACCCTGCGGCCGAGGCGGCGGTCCTCGGCCGCGTACACGGTGGCCATGCCGCCGGAGCCGAGCTCTCCGAGGATCCGATAGGAGTCGCCGGGATCGACGACGGGCTCGGCGCCCAGGTCTCGGAGGTCCTCGGGGAGGTCGTTGTGAATGCTCGCCTCGATCTCCCCTCGCCGGTCGAGCCACGTGCTCAACGAGACCTGCTGGCCGCCGATGTACGGCAGCGTTCGTTGCTCGACGCCGGTCTCGTCGTCGCGAAGGGTCACCGACGCGTGGCCCGCCGCGTCGACGTTGGCGCTCAGAAAGACCAGGAGCCGGTGCTCGTGGAGCCCTTTCGGGCGGTGCGCGCCGAAGAAGGGAGAGAGATCGAGCAGCCGAGCGCCGTCCGGGCTGACGGCGTACAGCGCGCCGTCATAGAGATCCGGGCTCCAGCAGGCGCTCTGCGGCGCCTCCGGGCGAATCCCCTTGTAGTGCATCACCCTCCCTTCACGGTGCTGGCGCGTCGTGCGTTGATCGCTGACCCGTATGATGCGGTAGTCGCACAACCACCTCGCCTCGCCCAGGCACTCGGTGAGCAGCTCGGAGATCTCCTGCACGCGCGCGACCACGCCCGCCGGCGGCGGTGCATGCCCGTGCACGTCCTGGTTTCGCAGCTCGACCAGCTTGGTGAGCCGGCCGAAGGTCCTGGTCGGCTTGCTGTG
>CAZQPP010000311.1:7433-9986 GCA_964594295.1 uncultured Myxococcales bacterium
AGAGCCAACGCTGGGCTTCGGGGAAGAACGGCGAATGCTGCGCGCCCCGCGCAGCGGAGTGACGGGTCCCGTCGCGCAACGTCGCCCAGTAGTGCCCGAGGCTGGGCCTGCGCAGCCCCTTCAGGTGTTGCTCCACCGTGGCGCTCTTTGGGCCGCGAACGTAGTCGGCGAGCACCAGGCCGGAGGCCAGGCGCAGGGTCACGTCGAGGCAGTCGGTGAGGCGCTTCACCCGCTCGACGCCATCGCGGGCCAGCTGCACGCGGTGCCACGCCTCGGCGATGGGCGTGGGCATCATCTGGCGGATGATGCGATGTGTGTTTCGCGACGTGGACATCGCTCAGGCACCTCCCGCCGATCGTGCCCCGAGGGAGTCTACCGCAACTCGCTGCCGGTACAAGGCGCCCTTGCCCACGAACTCGCCGAGCCGCCGCTGGAGCGGCTAGCAGCCTGCGGCAAAGCTCGTCTTTGCGAACAGCGCCGTTCGGGGAGAGGGGTGGCGCGCTGACCAGTGAGCTGAGCGTTGCGTCGAGGAGTGGCTGCAATGCGCGCCGCGACGGTTTGCTCGTGGCCCACACGAGGGCGGAGTGCGGAGCTCGGCCGAGCCGAACGGCGCATTCGAGGCCCCGTAGGCGGACTCGCTCCTCTCTGAGGCCCCGTCGGTGAGAGGGAGCGGTTGTTTGTCTGCTACGCGGCCCGCGCGCAGGCCCCGTCGGCGGCGAGTGTCTTGGCGAGCAGGGCGAGGTTGGTGCCGAGGGCAGCGACATGGGCTTGCATCAAGGCTGCTCGCACTCCCCAGGCCCGGGCACGTCGGCAACCTCGCCGCACACATTCATTGACCAGACGTTCGACCTGGCTTCGCGTGCGGTAGCGCTCGCGAAACTCCTCGTTGTCCCAACGAGCGCGAAGCTTCTGTACCTCCTCGTGGTAGGGGTGGAGGACCAGGGTCTTGCTGACGACGCGTGAGGAGACGCACTTCTCGCGGAGCAGGCAGGCGCTGCAGGTCGCCTTCGTCCATCGGAAGAACCTGTTCTTGCGGCTTCTTCCGAGTTGGACGGTCACGCCGGCCGGGCACGAAGCGGAACCCGTTTTCGTGTCGATGGCGAAGTCATGGAGACCGAAGAGCTCGGAAGTCCGCTTGATCGGCTGGGGAGGTGCAAGCACTTCGACGCCGTCGCAGTCCCTGGCGACAACATGTAGCTCCGCCCCACCGTAGGCTGTGTCCCCGAGCACTTGCGTGAGCTCCGCACAGAGCTGCCGTGCGCGTCGGACAAGTCGGAGCCCCACCCAGCCGTCACCCACGTTCGCCGGCGTTACCGATACCGATGCGATGAGCCCGCTGAGCAGATCCCCAAGCACGTGGACCTTGAAGCCCTTGTACACTTGGCTCTTCGACTTCCGGCTCGAACGAGCTTGCGGGTCTGTGATGCTGACGAGGCGGTCCCTTGCGACTCGGTGCGCAACGACCAATCGACCCTTCTCATCTGTCTCGAGTTCGTCGCGGAGGACCTTCAAGAGCGACCGGCAGAGGCGTAGCAGACCCTTGCGCTTGTTCCAGCGGACCTCCCCCAGCCGACGGCGGATGCGCTCCACCGTCCGTAGCACCGCCTCGGCCAAGGCATCGGTGCTGGCCGCGCGTTGCTCGGCATCGTGCCAGTCGATTCGGAAATGCGCCTTGGTGCTCTTCGCGAGCAAGAGCGGCAGCTCCCAGTCCTGCGCGAGTTGCTCGATGGTTTGGCCGGTCAGCCGAGCCCACTGACGGCAGAGACTTCTCAACCCGTCTCCAAGCAGCCGAAACGTTCCCTGCACCGCACCGAAGCACCACATCGGCGTGCTGTCCATCGCCCACTTCGCCTGCTGAGCGACGACGCCGTTGCCAACGCAGAGTCGCACGATGTGCTCGTGGAGCAGCAGCACGCGCGAAACCCCAGAAGCCGGGTCTCGCGCCTGCAGGTACCGCTCGAATCTCCGGAAGGTCGCTTCGTCGGGCGACTCCCCTCCGATCTCCAGCCCACAGGCTGCACGCCAGGATGTGTCGCGGCGCAGCCGACGAGTCATTGCTCGCCGCGACATGCCACCCTCCCTGCTCGCCAAGATCATCGCCGTTGCCAGCACGGACGCTGGCCACGCCTTGCGGCCTCGTCTCCCTGCGCCGCTCCAGTAACCGAAGAGCCAAGCCGGGAAGATCATCTCCGGGTACGAACGCAACACCCACCCAACGCTTCCCTCCTCCAAACAACCAGGGTCGGCGAACTCCGGCGAGAAGAACGATGTCTGGGCGAACAACTTGCGCGGCATTGCTGGCTCCATCGCCGGAGCGCTTGCCGACACCGTCGACTTCGGGCAGCGTCTTCTGCGGCCCCGGCTGAGTGGTGGTTTGTGGTGCAGACACCCACAACTCGCCATCTCAGGCGGGTGCCGTCAATTCTGGCAGCAGCAGGCCCATAAGCGACCGATATTGCTACGCTCTCGAATTGCGCCGCAGTCTGCTAGCCATAATAAGTTCCCGCCCTGAAAGCCTGCTCTGGAGCTTCGGCGACGTGAACATCCGTGCCT
>CAZQPP010000312.1:0-9975 GCA_964594295.1 uncultured Myxococcales bacterium
CGCTAACCGCTAATCGCTGCATCCTGAAACGCGAGTTTCAGGATGCACACCAGCTATAGTCTGCGGCGGGAGTCCATCATCGGCCTGGTGCGAGAATCGCTGCTCACCCTCCACAATGCACGAGGCGCAGAAACGTTGCACAGACCCGCCTGGTACCGGTCCTGGTCCCGGCTTCCGCTGTTGTGGGAGCCGCGGCCCGTCCCACGTCGATCGAATCGTGGCCCAGGTCGAGATCGTTGCTTCGGCGCGCCGGCGCGCGCACCATGGCGTCATGGACGACGAGCGGATTGGCCACACCTTGTTCAAAGCGCCGGCTGATGGGCAGAAGCGCTGCCTCCCCGTCAGCGCCTTGCCGGCGTGTGCAGGCAGCGTGAAGGGGAGCTGAGATGGGACGCAAGATGCAGCGGCGACCGCTCGAAGACCCGGAGCGCGAGCGGACCACCCTTGGGGATCTGATGCGGGCGGCGGGTATTGAGGCGCCGCCTCCTGCGGCGATCGGCCGGCCCGCGGCCCCCGAGGCGAAGAAGGACACCGAGCCGCTGGACCTTAGCGGCGTCGCCAAGGCCGTGCTGCGGCGCACGCGCAAAGGCCGCGGTGGGAAGACGGTGACCGCCGTGGAGGGCCTCGAGCTTGACTCCGAGCGGCTCGCGGCGGTCGCCTCGGCGCTTCGCAAGGCCCTCGGCTGCGGGGCCGCCGTCGACGGAGATCGCGTCGTCGCCCAGGGCGACATCGCTCCCCGCATTGGGCGTTGGCTCACCGAACGCGGCGTGCGCCGGGTGGTAGCTCCCTGACGCGCGAGAGGCTCGTCCCACGTTGATGACAGGGAGTCCTCTGAGGCTGGCGTGGCTTGCCTTGCAGCGCCTGCGCCCGGCCATGCCCGGGGTGTTCGGACAGGCAACCTGGGATCGCTGCCTTTGCCTTGGGTTTGCCCGCCACGTCTTGCGTAGTACCTATGGTCGCCCCCGAAGGAGGTAACGTTGGCGCGCGCGATCGATATGGTCGTCTTCGACATTGACGGCACGCTCATCGTCCATCCCACCGGCAAGGTGGTCTGGCAGCACCTCTGCCAGCGCTTCGGGACGCCGATCGAGGTCAACCGGCGACGCATGAAGGAGCACATTGACGGCCGGCTCTCTTACGCCGACTGGGTGCGCCTCGATGTGGAGGACTGGCAACGTGCCGACGCCACTCGGGCCCAGATCGTCGAGGCGCTCGGGGAGTTCGAGCTCCGCGAGGGGGTCAGCGAGACCCTGCGGGAGCTCGGGCGGCGGGGGTATCGCCTCGCGGCGGTGTCAGGCACGATTGACATCCTCGTCGAGACCGTTCTGCCCGATCACCCCTTCGAGCGGGTCTTCTCCAACCATCTCTTCTTCGCCGAAGACGGCTCGATCAGCGGTTGGGAGGCCACCCCCTTCGACTTCAACGGCAAGGCGGTGGCGATCGAGGAGCTGGCGCGCGACGCCTCCGTGCCGCTGAAGCACGTTGCCTTCGTCGGCGATGACGTGAACGACATCGACGCCGCCAGGGCCGTCGGCTTCGCGATCGCCAACCACCCGCGCTCCGAGGCCCTCGTCGAGCACTGCGACCTCGTGATCCGCGAGGGCTCGCTCGAGCAGCTCCTCGATCACCTGCCCTGAGCGGGGAGGCCGCGGGAGGCCGCCTTCCCTCCAGTCGCACGACACTTTTCTCCTCGCCGGACGCCTGTCCGTACGTTCCTCACGTTCGTCCCTCACGCCTGTCCCGCGTCGCTTCCGGCCAAGACAATGAAGTTGATAGGTGTCAGGCACCTGTGTTGGACCTGATTTGGGGCTCAGTCCGGCGCCTCCACCACCTCCCAGCGCGCCTTCACCCTGCCCGCGCTCAGGTCGGCCAGGCGCGTGTCGAGCGCCTCGGTGCAGCGCTCTGGCACCCGAATCTGAAGTGCGACCTCGGCGCCAAACTCCTCTCCGACCACCTCGCCCTCATGCTCCTCCAGCAGGAGCTTGAAGCGCTCGAAGAGAGGGTAGGGAAAGGCCACGCGGGCTTCGCATAGCGCTACCTTCTCTTTCGTGGCCAGGCCCCGCAGGGTCTCCTGCACTGCGGCGGTGTAGGCCTGCACCAACCCGCCTGTGCCCAGCTTCGTCCCCCCGAAGTAGCGCACGATGGTGACCAGCACATCGGTCAGCCCGCTGCCCTTGAGCACCTCGAGCGCCGGCCTCCCGGCCGTGCCGCCCGGCTCGCCGTCGTCAGAGAGGCCGAAGACCGAGCGCGCGTCGCCGGTGATGAAGGCGTGTACCACGTGGTTCGCCGATGGGTGCTCGGCGCGAACCTGTTTGATGATCTCACGCGCCTCCTGCGGCGACGAGACCAGGTGCACAGTCGCCATGAAGCGCGAGCGCTTGATGACGATCTCGGCGCTGCGGCTCTCTGCTGGGACGTGGGCCATGGTGCGAGAGCCTACCGCAGAAGCTCGGAGTCCGCGTGGGGGTGTTTGGCGGGAAGCTCACGGGAGCGTTCCTTTTGCGATCTGCGATTCGCCCCGAGTCATCCGATCCACGTTGCTTTGACGCACGCGTTGCTTTGACGCACGTTGCCTCGCCCCGCCACGGGGCGCGAGGATAGGCTTACACAAGCCCGATTACCATCGCCTGTTGGCTCGGTCTCATCGATCGGCTTCTCGTCCTCTTGCCTCCGCCAGGTCTCGCGCGCGGCGGCGAAGCTGTCAGAATGCTCGAGCAGTGTGAGGCGTTGCGGGAAGCCGATCTTGGTGGGCCTCCAGCCAACACGATCGCCGTATCTCTACTCGGCTGTGGAACAGGTCGTTCCTCGACAAAGTACCTGACCTCGCACGCGCGCTTTCTCGTCGATGCCGACTCGGTCTCCGACTTCGTTCGATGCGAAGTCGGCTCGCTAATCCGCACCCCCGCTTCGGCTCCGGTCCCCGAGATCGGGAGCCCCTTCGCACGTTGGATTCGGAGCCTGGTCAGGCGTCGAGACGCAGCCGTTGAAAGTGGAGATGCTCCAGCTCTGTGGGCGGCGCGGGCATCGGGTCGGTCCAGTAGTACGGACGCACGAATCTGTCGGGGGGGGGCTCACGCTCGAGGCGTTCGAGCGCGTGTCTCCATTCCTCCTCCACGTTTCGTGATCGAGCGCTGCTCTCCGACCAGAACAGCTGGAAGGAGTCCGCCTGGTCGATAGCCTCCCGCAGCTCCCTTCGCCAGTCCTCGCCCGCCCGAATCGAGTGGGTGTCGACGAACATCTTGCTGCCCAGCGCTCGCTTCGCGCTCGCGTACATCCACGCGACCTTCCGGTCGAGGCGCGAGTAGGACACGAAGACCAGCTCGTGAAAGGCGCCCGTGGCAGCTCCGAAGAAGCCGCTCGTCTCCTCGTCCCGGGCTTCGGCGACCGTGGCCAGCAGCCCGATGCTGCCGACCTCGATGCCGCATACCTGCACGCTGATCCGAGCCAGTCCATCGCCGCGGAGGCCGGATCGCGCCGTGAAGCAGAAGTCGAAGCGCGCGAAGTCGGAGTCGAAACGAGCGGTCGACGACGCGGGCTCGAAGTCGAAGTCGTCCGATTGGGGGACCAGAGTGACCTCCGTGCCGGGGCGGACCAGCGCCGACAACCGGGTGTGTCTGGCGGAAGGCGCCGCGAGCGTGGCCATGAACTCCTTCGCGTCCTCCAGGACGCGCGACCAACCGTCGTCCTGATACACGTAGGCGTGGAGCTCCGCCCGCTCGGACGGTGCGATCCGCGTGGAGTGGATCGCCGCCACGTGAGCCCCGGCCTCGACGGCGCTCGAGGCCGGCGCTGCGCCCGGCGCCGAGAGAATCTCCTGTGCTCGACAGATGGCGTTGAGGGCGTTGCGCGCCTGTAGGTCGGTACGTCGCGCACACCACGCCTCGAGGACTGACAGCGCGCGCCACCCGGCCACGTGTTCGATAGCGAGGGCAGCGTTGACCCGGATGGTCTCTTCAGCGTCCTCCATCAGGCGGGCGACCAGGTCGGGGACGGCGTCGAGGCCGCCGTGAACCGTGAGGCCGCGCACGGCCATGTTGCGCGTGCCGGGTCGAGCCGACTCGAGTGCGATGCGAATCGGCGCGAGCGCACCTGGCAGCCGTGTCAACCCCAGGCCAAAGGCCGCGTGGGCGCCGAGGACCTCGTCCGGGTGCTCGAGGAGCAGCTCCAACTCGGGTAGGGCCTCCTCCCAGCCGAGGCGTCCCAGCAGGACGACGGCCAGCCACCGCGCCTCGCGCGGGACCGAGCACCGCCGGGCGTAGTCCACGAGCAGAGCCACTGTGTCGGGTGAGCCGATCTCCCGCAGCGCGACGCCCACGGCGAAGTGCAGATCCCAGGTCGGTACGCAATACCAGGGCACGGTGACGTAGTACGCGACAGCAGGCGGGACGTCCTCGTCGTCCAAGGTGCTCAGGGCCTCGATCAGCGCTGGAGCGGTCGCGGGGCCGGCGAGCCGGCCGAGGGCATAGGCGGCGCCTACCCGGACTCTCTTCTCCTCGTCCTGAAGCAGTCCGGTCAGCGCATCGACCGCCTCCTCCGCCGCCAGCTCTGCCAGCGCCTGTGCCGCTGACTCCCGCACGAGGGGCGAGGGGTCGGCGAGCGCTCCGATGAGCGACGGGATGGCGCCACGATCGAGTGCCTCGCCGAGCACGGCCGCCGCGCTGGCGCGTGCCGCAGGGGTCGCGCTCGGCGTCTGCGACCGTGGATCGCTTGGGTCCAGCACACGTCTCGTCCGGTCGAGCGCCCGGCCGTCCGCACACCGGGCGAGCGCTTCTCGCAGCGCGTACTGCAGATCCCAACGATCGCTGCAGAGCATCGTCTCGACCAACGCTTCCGCGGCGCGTGGTCCCCCCAGGACGCCCAGGGCGCGCGCCGCCTCGGTGGCCACGTCCGAGCAAGTATCTCGGAGGGCATCCACGAGCGCGCTCTTGGATTCCTCGTCCTGGCCACACCGGCCCAGAAGCTGCGCGGCCGCGGAGCGCGTACGCGCGTGTGCCGACTCACGCAGTATCTGGCGAACACGCGGGGCGTGCTCGGGGACGACATGGTTCGCGGCGGCTTGCTGGGCCAAATCGGCACTTTGGGCGTCGGCCTCCATCAGGTCCAGGAGCGCCGGCGCGAGCCCTGCACCCGGGCGGGCGGCCGCCGCCCCGCAAGCGGCGATTCGGACTTGCTCGTCCGGGTCGGCCAGAAGCCGTATCACGTGCAGCGGTGTGCCTGCGTCGGGATTGCGTTCGAGCGCTTCGGCCAGCGCTCGCCGAGTTTTGGCGTCGGGGTGTCCGCACGTCGACAGGGCAAGCTGCCACGCTTCAGGCGTGCCGAGCCTGCTCAGTGCCCAGATGACGCTTCGGGGTATCCACCAGTTGGTCGGATCGGCGAGGTGCTCGTGTCGCCGCTGGAGCAGTCGCCGCACGAACCGGCGCATCCGTCGAGGGAGAATCGTGAGACGACGTCCGAGTCCCGGCTCGAGCCAGGGCTTCACGATCTCGATGATGCGGGCATCGCCCGCCTCCGCCAGCGCCGTGAGCGCGTCCACCCGCACGTGCCAGTCGGTCTCTGTCGCCTGGAGGTCGAAGAGCGCGTCGACGAGCGGCGCCCTCTCGAGGTGCTCCGTGGCTCTCAGCGCGCCCTTGCGGGTTTCGGGGTCCGGGGATGAGAGTAGACGCGCCAGGGCGGCGATCGCTGTGTCGCTCCCGGCTTCGGCGAGCGCGCTCGCGGCGCCCAGAACCGCGGCGTCGTCTTCATGAGCCAGCGCGGATTGGAGCGCGTCGAAGGCGTCGGGCATCAGGAGCTTCCCCAGCTGCCTTGCGGCGCCGGCCGCGACGCTCGGGTCGGCCGACGCCAACTCCTCGCAGAGCTGGGCGTGTAGCGACTCACGGACGTCGGTGAGGCTCGGAGCCGGCAAGAACACCTCCGTTGGTGGGCCAGCCTAAAGCAACGTGGCCAACGCGTGCAACGACCGGGAGAGAGGGGACCGACCGGGAGAGAGGGGACGGTCTTGACATCCGAACACCACGGAAAGGTCGTCTTCGACCTTGAGCGCGCGTGGAAGGGCAACGTGCGCCAGCTCGCTTTTCTTGGCGGGGCAGGCGTTTCGCAAGCGAAGCGCCGTATTCGAGCCGCTTGCCGCACCCTCCCCACGCTGGCACCATCACCGGCGCCGACCGCAACGGCGAGAAGGAGCCATGGGATTGCATGAGTCCATCGGTGCGCTTCCGCTTCCGCTGGCGCAGCTCGTCGTACGGGCACTCAACGCCAAGTCGGCCGTCGACCGCCATCACCTGACCTACTACCTCGTCGAGGCCGCCTTGAAGCTCTGCGCGGCCTCGCGTGTCGGGCTCTGGGTCCAGTCGGGGACGAAGGCGGGGGCGGGCGCCTCGGTCCTCGACGACCTCGTGCACCCCCTGGCCGGCCACTGGCTCGCGATGGCGAGGGCATCCGACGCCGAGGTGGACGCACGGGCGCCTTCCGCTCCCGGTGAAGGCTCGGCGCCGCTGCTCGGCGGCGTGATCGGGCGTTTCTCCGAGCG
Organism: uncultured Myxococcales bacterium; assembly: GCA_964594295.1. Lineage (GTDB taxonomy): Bacteria > Myxococcota_A > UBA9042 > UBA3505 > UBA3505 > CAZQPP01. The sequence continues at coordinate 6,527 of CAZQPP010000312.1, forward strand.
CCAGCGTTGGCCCGAGGTCTTTGCCCTCGCGGAGGCCGCCTCGGATGAAGGAGTGGTGGACGCCAGGACCGTGCGTGACGCGCGGGAGCGCGGCCTCGAAGGCTTCCTCGGGCTGCTCGTCGCCTACCGCAACCACACGGTCAAGGTCTCCCAGCCGGCGCCGGCCTTCTGCGAGCGCATGGCCGCTCTCTGGCTCGCGGCCTTCGCGGAGGTCTTCGACTCGGGGCTCCTCTGGGGAAGAGCGCAGCTCGGCGTCCGTCGCGAGAAAGGCTGGTTCGAGCTCTCGGGCCTGGGCGCGCGGCCGTGGCAGGGGGAGGCGCCGCGGCCCTTCGGGGACGAGGTCCCGCTCGGGGGCGTGGCCTTCGTCGAGGGGGGGACGTGCCTGCGCCTGGACCCCGTGGTCGCCTACCTCGAGGCCGGCGAGCACGTAGACGAGCGCGTCCTCTTCTTGAACGGCGCCGTGGTCAGGCGCCGGCGTGGCCCGGGCGGGGCCGTCGAGCGCGTCACTCGGACCGCCTACCTCGACTACCTCACCGGCGAGGAGGCCCGGGACCTCGACGTCGCCGCGGTGCTCCAGGCCTTCCTCTCGCGCGCCCGCGGGGCGGAGCTCGGCGCGGACGAGTACGAGGCGCTGTCGCACCAGACCGGCGACCGACGCGCGGAGGAGCTGCCGGTGGTCGAGGTGTCTCCCGGGGCCACCCTGGGAGAGCTCCGTGTGGTCAATGAGCTCGGGCGCGGTGCCATGGGCGTCGTCTACCGGGCCTTCCAGGACAGCCTGGGACGGGAGGTGGCGCTCAAGGTCCTGACCCCGGAGCTGGCCTCGGAGCCGAGGGCCCTCGCGCGCTTCGCCCGGGAGGTGTACGCCCTCGGCCGCTGCGACCACCCGAACGTGGTCAAGGTGCTCAGCGCCGACCTCTCCTGCGAGCGCCCGCACTTCACCATGGAGTACGTCGACGGCGTCGACCTCGCGAGCACGCAGCGGGTGCTGCGCGCCTGGCGCGGCAGCGGGGTGGGGCTGCGCTCGGGGCACATCTCGTCGGCGGTGCGGTGTGCGAGCGAGCCCCCGGGGAGAGCACGGGACCCGGCCCCGGAGGACGGGGACCCGTCCTCCGGGGCCCGCGCGCCGGCCCCTCCCAAGGCGCCGGCCGGCGGGGACTTCTACCGCCACGTCGCCGAGATCTTCGCGGGCGCCGCGGACGGCCTCCACGCGCTGCACGAGCAAGGCGCGCTGCACCGCGACGTCAAGCCCTCCAACCTGATCCTGAGCGCCGACGGGAGCCGCCTGGTGGTCATGGACCTGGGCCTGGCGTGGCTGGACGACGCCACAAGGGCGCTGACGCGCACGGGCTCGGAGATCCTGGGCACGCTCCGCTACATGGCTCCGGAGCAGCTCCGGAGCAAGGGCTCGGAGCTCGACTGCCGCACCGACGTCTACGGGCTCGGGGCGACCTTGTACGAGATCGCCACGGCGACCCCCTTCTTCGACGGCCGGAGCGAGGATCGCCTGCTCCAGCAGGTGGCCGAGGAGCGGCCGGTGTCGCCGCGGAAGGCGGACCCGGCGCTGCCGCAGGCGCTGGCCGAGATCATCGCCGTCGCGACGGCGAGGGACCGGGAGGAGCGCTACTCGAGCGCGGCGGAGCTGGCCGAGGACCTGCGGCGCTTCGCGGTGGAGGGTTGGAGCCGCGCGAGAGCGGGCGGGCGCGCGAGGAGGGCGCTGCGCTCCGCCCGCCGGCACCCGTTGCGGGTCGCGGCGCTCTTGCTCGTGCTGGCGGCGCTGGCGGCCGGGGGCCGGGAGATCTGGTCCTACCACGCGGGCTCGGTGGACTACTGCGCGGTCCTCGTGCGGCATTGGGGCGCGCCCGTGTGCACCGTCCCCATCACGGCCGCGCAGGCGTCGCGGCGCTCGTCGAGCTACCGCTTCGAGCGGCGTGAGGGGCTGGTCGTGAAGGTGCAACGGATCAACGGGCTCGGTACCGTGCTGGACCTTGACGCGCTCCTGCCGACGGAGGAGTCGATCGGGCCTGGAGAGGCAGGCGAGCACGCCCTGGTTTCGCAGTGGATACCGGTCTTCGACGAGCAGGGCCGGGCCTTGAGGGTCGACGGCCTCGACCACGTGGGAGTGCTGCGGAAGCGGTGGGAGTACGTCTTCCCGGACCGCAGCCACGCGCTGATCTGGTACAAGGACCGGGCCGACCGACCTCGCAAGGAGGGTGAGAGCCAGGTGGTGGGAGCGCGCCTCGTGCTCGACGAGCAGGGCCGCGCGGTGGAAGTCCACTACCTGAACGTGGCCGGCGCCCGGCGCCCCCTCGAGGGAGGGATCTTCGGCCGCCGTATCCGGCGGGACGAGCGGGGCATGGTCGTTCGCGAGGACTACCTCTCGCTCTCCGGCAACCCGCAGCCGAACAAGCGCGGAGTGGCGGGCCTGACGCTGGAGCGCGACGGGGAGGGGAACGTGAGGCGCCGGGCCTACTTCGGGGCCGACGGGGAGCCGATACCTTGCCAGGAGGGCTACGCGACCGGCCTCTTCCGTTTCGACGAGCACGGCAACGCCGTCAGGGGGAGCTACCTCGACCCGGAGGGGCGGCCGACCTTGCGCAAGGACGGCTACGCCGGCTGGGAAGCGCAGCACGACGAGCACGGCGCTACCACCGAGATCGCGTTCCTCGGGGCGCACGGCGAACGGACCCCGAACGAGGACGGCGTCGCGACGGTCCGCGTGGAGAGGGATGAGCGCGGATACGCGACGAGGAAGGACTACCTCGGCGTGGGCTCGGAGCCGGTCGCGGACAAGCAGGGCGTCGCGGGGGAGCGGTCCCGCTACGACGCCAAGGGGCAAGAGGTGCAGCGGAGCTTCCTCGGCACCGACGGCAGGCCGGCGCTCCAAAGTGATGGCGTCGCAGGGTGGCGCTCCACCCACGACGAGCGCGGCAACGAGGTGGAGAGGACCTACCTCGACGTCGGCGGCGAGCCCACGCTCCACAAGGGCGGCGTCTCCGGATGGAAGGCCCGCTTCGACGAGCGCGGGAACGAGGTGGAGCGGAGCTTCTTCGGCGCCGGGGGCGAGCCGGCCCTCCACAAGGACGGCAACGCCGGGTGGAAGGCCCGCTTCGACGAGCGCGGGAACGAGGTGGAGCGGAGCTTCTTCGGCGTCGACGGCGAGCTCACGCTCCTCGAGGACGGTGTCGCGGGCTGGCGCTCCCGATACGACGAGCGCGGCAACGAGGTGAAGAGGAGCTTCTTCGGCGTCGACGGCAAGCCCACCGTCCACCAGGACGGTGTCGCGGGCTGGCGCTCCCGCTACGACGAGCGCGGCAACAAGGTGGAGCTGAGCTACCTCGACGTCGACGGCGGGCTCACGCTCCACGAGGACGGTGTCGCCGGATGGAAGGCCCGCTACGACGAGCGCGGCAACGAGGTGAAGAGGAGCTTCTTCGGCGTCGACGGCAAGC
>CAZQPP010000313.1:0-9934 GCA_964594295.1 uncultured Myxococcales bacterium
CGGCGCAGATGCGGAGGTGGAGATCTCGGTGTCGGTCGACCTCGTGCGCTTCGCCCCATACCAGCTCGGCAAGCGCTACAACTTCTTGGACATCAAGGAGATCCCTGGCCTGCGCTGGCGCCCCTACGAGCTGAGCGGCAGCACCGGGCAGGTGCGCGTCGGCAAGGGAGAGGTCGTGGCGCTGTCAGGGCTGCACGGTGAGCTGGAGCACGGCATCGCCGCGAACCTTCGAGACTCCGCCTTCGCCTTCTCCTACGACTACGTGGCCCTCGCGAGGCCCGGCGAGGGCGGCTACGCCTTCGTCGACTTCGTGTCCCACTCCGCCTACCCGAAGACCCTGCTCGGCAGGCTGATCGACTGGTATGCGTCGCGCTACGCCTCCGAGACCATCACCCTGGCCGGAGGGCGTCTACACGAGGCGAACCTCATGGAGGTGCGGCGCCCGGACCAGGATGACGAGAGCGTCCTCTTGTTCGAGGCCTCCGTCGACCTGGGCCTCGCCAACCTGCGCCGCCAGCTCATCCGGACCACGGACGCCGACGGCGCCGTGCTCTACGGGCTTCGGGAGATCTTCGAGACGCGGTAGCCCAACAGGCTACTGCCGGAGCTCGGTCGAGAAACGGGGCCGCTCGGGGAAGGCGGCTACCTCACGAACACCCGCATCACCGCGTGCTGGTACGCGTCGGTGGGCTCCAACAACCTCTCACCCATCCAGCAGCCGCCGGGCGGGCAGAAGTTGGTGCCTATGGCCCCCTTGATGGCGTTCTCCTGACAGTACTCTTCGGGCACGCCGGTGCCGGTGGTGCTGGGGAACGACAGCTCGTGACATGGCGCGCCGCCACACTACGTGGCGGGAACCCTGACCTGAATCAGCTCTGCGGCCACACGAGCAGCCGCGATCATGCCGCGCGGGTCGGCCTTGCCCTGCCAGGCGATGTCGTGGGCCGTGCCGTGGTCCACCGAGGTCCGCAGCGCGGGCAGGCCCAGGGTGGCGCTCACCGTGCCGTGGAAGTCGCGGGTCTTGGCGGCGATGTGGCCCTGGTCGTGGTAGAGCGACACGACGCCGTCGAAGCGGCCCTCGAGGGCGAGGTGGAAGATGGTGTCGGCGGGCAGGGGATCTGTGACCTCCACGCCCGCCGCCCGGCAGCGCGCGGCCGCCGGCAGGAGGTGGAGGATCTCCTCGTCGCCGAACTGAGCGCCGTCGCCGGCGTGGGGGTTGAGGGCGGCGAGGCCGATGCGCGGCGTGGCGAAGCCGAGAGCCAGCAGCTCCTCGTGCACGCGGGTGACGAAGCCCGCCACGGCGCTCTCGGAGATCGCGTCGATGGCGTCGCGCAGCGAGAGGTGGCGGGAGAAGAAGAAGATCCTCATCTTCTCGGTGATGAACACGGTCAGGGGCTCGGCGACGCCGAAGAAGTGACCGAGGATCTCCGTGTGGCCGATGTGCGGCACGCCTGCCGCGCGCAACGCCCCTTTGTGGATGGGCCCCGTCGCGATGGCGTCCACCTCCCCGCTCGCGCCGAGCTCGCAGGCACGCAGCACGATCGCCGCGGCCGCGCGTCCCGCTCCCGCGGAGACCTCGCCCGGCGTGAAGTCTTCGCCCACGCCCGCGGCGACGACAGGCACGTCCTCGGGCAGCGGACGGTCCAGGGCGCGGGCGCAGCGCTCGAGGACGGCCGGATCGCCCACCACGACCGGCCGGCACACCGCGCGCACTCCCGGGTCGGCCGCGGCGGCGAGCGTGATCTCGGGGCCGATGCCGGCCGGGTCGCCGGCGCTCAGCGCGATTCTAGGCAGCATTCGCTCGTGCTCCTCTTGGGGCTCAGCCGCGAGGGCGGATCACGCCGAAGCGCGCGTTGACGTCGACCCAGGGGAAGACGTGCCTGTCCTTGGGCGCGTCGTAGACCGCGAGATCTCGGTCTCGCTCGGTCGTCAGCATCTTGATCTCGTAGGTGAGCGGCGACCAGTGGTGCGTGGCCTGGAGCAGGCAGCCCATGTCGACCTCGCGCAGGATCTCGGTCTGGTCGTTCTTTACCCACACGGGGTGTCCGACCGACTCCGAGATCTCCACCTGGGTGTCATGAAGATCGCTCTCGAGCTGTGCGCTGAGCAGGTTCGAGAGCCACTCGAGGCCCTCCGGCAGGGTCTCCTCGCGCACCACGCCCCGGCAGATGGAGGTCGGCGCTTCGGCGCGGAACTGGCCGTCGCGGAACAGGGCCTCGACGCCCTCGTGGGCCAGCGACTGGGCGCCGCGCATCGACAGCACCCAGGGTTGCGAGCCGAGGGCCAGCCTGACGACGCGAAGCGCCAGGCCGATCGCGCGGTCGGAGAAGAAGGCCTGGTAGTGGCTCAAGAACCTGTCGGCCTGGTTCATGGCGCGCAGGAACTTGATGTTGCCGCAGGTCCCGTGGGCCGAGCCGTTTGCGGCGCTGAAGAGCAGGTTTCGGCACACCAGCCGCACCGCGAGGGCCTGCTCCTCGGGCGGGCCGCCGAGGAGGCGCGCCTCGGCGCGCAGGCCGTTCGCGCAGCCCTGGCTGTAGCCGATGTAGCCCCACGGGGTCTTGGCCCTGCGGGCCGCCCGCACGATGGCCGCGGCGTTGTGCTCGAGGGAGCGGAAGGTCTTGGTGTTGGCGCGGATGGTCCTGACCCCGCGGCGCTCGCGAAGCCGGGCGTAGGCGTCTTTGAGCTCGGCGCCCTTCTCCCCCTCGGTGATCACCCCCATGGCGCTCACGATGGTGAAGTCGAGGGGCGCCTCGGGTGGGTCGATCAGCAGCCTGACGAGGGGGTCCGCCTTGAGCCTCTCGCGGTCCTCCGCCTCGAAGTAGAGCGCGTCGACGACCGCGTCGAGCAGCTCCTGCTCGTGATCGAAGTCCCAGCGCCCTACGCGGGCGGCCAGCCACGGGCGGACCCGGTCGACGTCCTCTTGCACGTTGCGCACGACCGACAAGACGATCAGCGCCTCGTAGTTGCGGCCCCAGAAGTCCTTGAGCCAGGGCATGGCGAAGGCCCGCGGGGCGCGCTCGACGAGCCTGGCGCAGCGCTCGAAGGCCCTCTTGTAGGCGGTGGTCGCGGAGCGGCGCGCCCGCGCCGGCGGGTCCGGCCAGGCCAGCTTCGAGGCGAGCTCGTCGGCCTTCGAGACGGCCTTCTTGGCCGCGGTCTCGGTGCGCGACAGGGAGCGCGGGATCGCGGGGCTCGAGTCGATCGTCGCTCGCCGCACCTGCAGGCGCTCCTTGAGCGCGAGGTAAGGCTCCACGCGGTCGAGCACGAGCTCGGCGGCCCGGGTGAGGGCCTCGAAGTAGCTGTACTTCGCCCAGCGCCCGCCGGCCATGTACTCCGCCCGCCGGGGCAGGCGCACGTCGAGGCGCTTGGAGATCTCGTCAACGAGGTCGATGGGCTCGCGCAGGCGGTCCTGGTCGATCTCGAGCAGGGCGAGCAGCACGCTGGCGAGGATGCGCGGGCTGGCGCCCCCTAGCTCGGCGAAGGTCTGCAGGAGGAAATGCGGGGGCCGAGCCAGGATTGCGTCGAGCAGCAGCCTCTGGTTGAGCTGCACGGTGCGCCCCTGCAGCAGCGGGGTCAGGCCCGCGTGCAGGAGCACGGCGACGTCCGCCGGGCCGAGCACGCCGTCGACGAGCTGGTCTGCGAGCGGCGGGCGATTCGAGAGCCGGCGCCTCTCTCCCCGGTCGACCACGACCGCGTCGCCCAAGAAGATGGCGATGGCGAGGGCCTGGGGGAAGTAGGTGAGCCCGCCGTGGCCGGCCGCGACGAGGTTGGCGCGTCGCTTGAGCTGGCGCACGTAGTCGAGGCGGGCCCTGTCGGCGGGCACGAAGCGCCCGGACCTGCGCCGCAGCAGGTGCTCGAGCTGCTCCAGCCTGAGGTAGGGCGCCACCCGCACGATGCGCTCGGAGGCTTCGGGATCGAGGGGGCCGCGGCGCCTGGCGATGTCGTAGATCGTGGCGGCGTCCGGCACGCCCTCGAAGCGCTCGAGGTGCTCGGGGCGCTCGGCGAGGGGAGCGAGCTCGACCGGGCGCCTCGGCGCGAGGGGCTCGGCGGGGGACATCAGGAGCTTCGCGAGGCGCAGCCCGCGGTCGACCTCGAACTGGTAGTCGTGGTCGCCGAGCACGTCGGTCAGCAGGCGCTTGGTCGCGGTCAGGTCGAGGCCGCGCCCGTCGGTGACCCTCTTGACCAGCGGGTAGGTCCGCTCGGTCAGGCTGTCGTCCTCGTTGAGCAGGCGCGAGAAGAAGCGCGCGAGGGTCTCGGCGGGCAGGAAGTCGCCGATGGTCTCCACCTCGAGGGCGTCGAGGGCCGCCTCGGCTCGACGGGCGACCTCCAGCAGCCCGTCGACCAGCCCGGCCGCGTCGGGTGCTATGAGCTTCGCCGTGTCGGCCACCCGGTCCTGGGCCTCGTGGTCGGACAGCAGCTCCAGCAGGCGCTCGAGCTCCTCCTGGGGGTTCAGCAGGGCGTTGAGGTAGTGCGCGTCGTACATGCCGCGGCGCGGGCCCGTGACGCGCAGGCCGCCGCTCTGGCTGATGTTGAGGGTGCCCTCGAGGTGCAGCAGGGCGTCGACGAGGGGCTCCACCGAGACGCCGCCGCGCGTCAGCACCGGCGACCGGCCGTTCAGGTCCCAGCCGAAGTCGAGGCGGGTGCGGCCGAGCCCGTCGACCCCGAGCCACACCTCGGCCGCGCTGAGCGAGAGCCGGGCGCCGGCCGGCAGCTCCGCGTCGACCTCGTCGACCGTCAGGCGAGCCCTCTCCACGTCGATGCGCGCGGCGCTGCCGCTCAGGTCGAGGCGCGCCCGGGGCGTGCCGACCTCCTCCAAGGCGGCGCGGGCCTCGAAGGCGAGCTTGCCGGCGGCCCCCGCGTGCAGGTCCCCTTCGTGGATGGAGAGCTCCGGGAACTCCTCGACGCGGCTGTCGACGGCGAGCGCGAAGGTCCCCTCACCCTCCGCCTCCACGGATCCTCCCTCGGCCTCGGACCAGCGGCAGCTGGCCGCGAAGCTCCCGTCGCCCGTCGGGGCGAAGCGGGCCGGGCCGTCCTCGAGCAGGCTGCTCGGCTCGAGGTGGACCTCCCCTGCGAGCTTGGCCGACAGCTCCTCGCCCGCCCGCAGGTCGAGCTTGGCGCCCGAGACACAGAGGCGGGCGCTCAGGCCCCCGGCGAGGCGGGGGTGACGGTGGGCGATCCCGAGCTCGAGGCGCCCGAGCTTCCTCTTCGAGCGCAGCCTGCCGCTCCACGTGAGGTCGACCTCCTCGGGGGCGCGGCGCTCGAAGGCGGCGTCCACCAGCCTGCGCACAGCGCCCTCGTGCTCGTCGCAGTCGCGCACGTCGACGCCGAGCTTGCCCCAACCGGCCAGGCGCCCTCCGGCGAGCTCGACCTCGAGGTCTTTGATCTCGAGGCGGAAGCGGGCGCCCTTCGAGGTGAGCCGCGTTCGGGCCTTCACACCGACAGGGCCCGGCGGCGAGACGGCCGCCGTGACCAGCGTGCGATCCGCCAGCTCGGTCTCCAGCTCGATCTCGGGGGTCTCGGCCTCCAAGGCCACCGTCGCGCTCGCCTCGCTCAAGGCCCCGGCGAGGGCCGTAGCCAGCTCCCGCTGTGGGATCTTGTCCCAGTGCAGCCTGGCGGTCTCGAGGGGGTCTCCGGAGAGCAGGCCGGCCAGGGAGAGTCGGGGCGACGGCAGGATGAGCCTCGACAGGCGCACCTCGGCGAAGGGGATGGGCACCTGGGAGAAGGGCCTGTTCTCGCCGCTGAAGCGAAGCTCGAGCTCGCCGTGGCGGCCCGGCCTGAAGGTGACGTGGGCGAGCCGGATGTGGCCGATCTCGTCGGCCCCCGCGCGCGCCCTGTCGACGAGGCGCTCCACCGTCCGGCGGGTGTCGGGGTGCTCCTCGAGGACCGTCTCGATGGTGTTTCTGGCCCGGCGCAGGGCGTCGCCGAGCAGCGAGACGGCCGCCCGGCCCGCGGAGCTGCGCTCGGCCCGGTCGCGCACCTCCGTCATCGCGCGGTCCGTGAAGAGGGTCGGCAGGCGGGCGAGGGTCGGCGCGACGTTGCTCAGCTCGACGGGGGGCTCGAAGACGAGCTCTCCCCCGGTCACCTCCGCCGGCGCGTCGGGCTGCCCGGCGGGGCGCTTCGCGCAGAGCCAGCCGCGCGCCGTGCAGCCCTCGGCCACGTCCACCCGCAGCGGCTCGCGGCGCGTGACCGGGAGGTCGTGGTGGCCCGGTCGCAGCTCGACCCTGAAGTCGACCTTGAGCTGGTCTATGAGCTCGGGGCCCGCGCCTTCGATCTCGAGATCTGCGGTGTCCGGCAGGCGGATCGGCGCGTACTCGTCGGGCATGCTGTCGCTGAGCGAGAGGCGCAGGGTGATCCGGGGGTCTTCGTGGCTCATTGGCGGCTCCTCGCGCAGCCTATGGAAGCGTGGCTGTGGCGCTCTCTACGGGTAGGCCGGTGATCTCGGCGGGGGTCAGGTCGTAGGCCGCTCGCACCGTGAGGCCCGTCAGGCTGAAGGAGTAGGTCCCGCTCGGAGGGGTGCCGCCGCCCTGGTCCTCGGCGCCCGGGTCGGGTGTGCCGCCGGGATCGACCGCCGCGCCGGGGTCCTCTTCGCCGCCGGGGTCCTCTTCGCCGCCGGGATCGTCCACGCCTCCCGGGTCGCTCACGCCTCCAGGATCGTTCGTGCTGCCTGGATCGACCGCGGCGCCGGGGTCACTCGCGACTCCTGGGTCGTTTGCTCCGCCGGGGTCGCTCGCGACCCCTGGATCGGCGCCGCCGTCCAGCAGCACGTCGATCTGCGCTCCGCTGTCCGTCTGGCCGGGGTCGGCCTCGTCCGAGGACGAAGCAGGGGAGCACGCCAGCACCGCCGCCAGCATGATCAGCCCGAGGGTTTCACCGCTGCGCTTTCGCCGGATGCACAGCAAGGCCACGAGCAGGCCCGAGAGCGCCCACGCGAGCTTGAAAGGAGGCTCGAGAGGCCCGGCCTGCCCTGTGCGGAGCGGGCGGAAGTCGTAGGCCACGAGCAGCGTCCTCGGCTGCCCCGGCACGAGGCGCAGGGGGTCGGTGAGGGTGATCGTGGCGACGCTGTCGTCGGCCGCGAAGACTCCGCGCCCGAGGGGCACCTCGGCGGAGGTGGCCTCGCCGTTGGCGTAGCGGTCGTCGTAGATCCAGACGCGCTCGATGTCGGAGAGGTCGTCGCCGCTGCCGGATGCCTCGAGCTCCAGGCCCTCGAGCACGAGGTCCTCGCCTTCGCTCGCCTCGACCACGACCTGGGCCAGGACCACCTGCTTGTCGCCGGGGGCTGCCGAGACATCTCCCGAGGGCGTGTTGGGTCCGAGAGCCACCTCGACCCTGCGCGGCGGCAGCTCGGCCTCGATCTCCACGCGCGAAGAGGACTCGTTGCCGTCGGAGTCGGTCGCGCGGACCGTGACGGCGCTCGCGCCGGCGTCGAAGACCACACCGGGGAGCTCGAGCCCGCGGCCGAGCTCCGCGCCCTCGTCGTCCTCCCAGATCACCGAGTCGCCGGAGAGCGTGCCGTCCTCCCGGTCCCAGACGTCGACGATCAGGTCCGTGGCCCAGCCGGCGCGGACAGGCTCGAGCCCGCCATCTTCAGCCTCGGGGTCCGGCAGCACGAAGTGGATCTCGGGCGCGTTTCCCGGCACCGCGAAGGCCTCGGAGACCGCCCTCTCGGAGTGTACGCCGTCGTTGGCGATGACCATCAGGCGCGCCGTGTCGCTGCCCGGCAGCAGCGAGGGGTCGACCTCGAAGAGGGTGTCGCTCAGGCCGCTCGTGAGCCCTGTCCAGCTCGCGCCGTCGTCGGCGCTGTACATGAGCGCGTAGCTCAAGGTGTCGTCATCCGCGTCGGAGGCGCTCCACGTCGCGTCGAAGGGCTCGGTGGCGCTCTCACCGCCGGCGGGCGTCACCCACTCGAGGGTCGGCGCGCTGGCCGAGAGCGTGCGCTCGGCGAGCACCTCGCCTCCCTTCGAGAGCTCCAGCCGCACGACGCCCGGCGGGAAGGGGAGCTCCCCGTAGAAGGTCCCGATGGGTGCCCCGGCCTCGCCGTCGTCGGCGAGCTTGATGATGTCGAGGGGCGTGCTGGTCTTGCTGCCGTCGTCACGCACGAGGTCGATGGAGTAGTCGCCGGGTGACGGGGGCACCGGCTGCGGGATCTGCTCCACGGTCTCGACGGTCTTGAACGCGGCCTCACCGGTGTCCAGGTTCGCCCAGCCCGACACGGCGACGTAGGGGGTCGGCACCGGCGGGCTCGAGGGCATGCGCCAGGGCCCGGCCACGCCGTTGGTGATCGGGTGCACGTAGCGGATGCGCTCCAGGAGCTGCGGGCTCATCCAGCGCTTGCGGCGCGGGCAGTAGGTCATCACGTCCCAGGTGTCGACGGGGTAGGTCTTGCCGTCGCTGAGCCGGTAGCCGCCGACCGCGGTGGGATCCCAGGGGTCGAGGGTCGGGGAGATTCGGCCCTCGTCGTAGCGGTCTCCCTCGACCGGCCCGGGCTCCACGCAGTCGTCCGCGTCGGGCGTGGCGTTGGGCTTCCCGTCGACGTGCCAGCTCCCGAAGACGTGGCCGAGCTCGTGGATGGCGGTCTGCGATCCGTTGTCGATGCGCGTGCCGCCGGCAGCGGCCGGCTTCCCGGGGGCGGCCTGGCTCCCGCCGGCGGGCTGCTTCGAGGCGCTGAGCGTGCTGTCGCCGACGTAGCCGTAGACCACCCAGTCGAGCTTGCTGGGCCCGAACCACTGCTCGCGTCTCCACTGGTTGTAGAGCTTGCCGGCGATGTCGGTGGCCGCGTTCGCGTTGGGCACCGCGGGATCGCCTTCGGTGTTTCCACCCACGTAGTAGGGACCGGACTCGCGGTAGTTCACGATGAGGTAGGGGACCGGGTAGGCCGCCTCCACGATCTCCTTGATCATGCGCCCGTCGGCGTGGGTGCCGCGGGCCGCCGTCCAGCGCGTCAGGCTGGTCCAGCTCACCCTGTGGATCTCGATCTTCAGCGGCGGCTCCTCCAAGAAGAGGGGGCGCGCCGAGAGCCAGTAGGTCGGGTCCTCGGGCCCTCCCTCCTCGAGGCACTCCTCCTCCGGGACGCTGCAGTCGGGGTTGACGCGAATGGCGATGGTCTTGTGCCCCTCCTCGTGGAGCTGGCCCGCGCCGGCGAGGAGCTCGAGGCTCTCCCCGCGCCGGCGGTCGAAGGACTGCGGGCGTTGCTCTCCCATGCGCCCGCGGGCGGTGGCGGTCATGGGGCCGCGGTAGGTCGTGATCAGGCCCTCGGGGGCCTCGAGGCGGATGCCGACGCCCCTGACGTCGCACTCGGCGACGCCGGGCGGCGGGATCGACTCGATGTAGGTCCGGATCACGGTCTTCTTGTTCATGACCAGCGGGACCGAGTTGCTCATGTCCTGAGCCGCCTGGGTCACCTCGATGCCGGCGATGCGCAGGTCCGGGCGCGTGAGGCGCATGGTGGCGGTGTGCGTCTTGGGGACGTCGTTGAGGCGCCCCGACGAGAGCACCTCGATGTTCTCCGGCCAGCCCTGGCCCCGGTGCCTGGCCTCGACGATGAAGAGCTCGTCGCAGCTCGGGATCTTCGCGCTGAAGTCCAGGGTCTTCTCGGTGTCGCGGGGCACGTCCACGTTCCAGGTGATGGTGCGCAGCTCCGGGTCGTATTCGGCGCCGCTGTTGGCGGGCAGGGGCTCCACGAGCCACAAGGCCTTGGGGATGCCGATGTTGACCGTGGCCGGGGCCGTCTCCGGGGCCTCCTCGCCGCGGTTGGCGAGGCGCATGGTGAAGTTGACGGTCGTCTCGGGGGAGACGCGGTCTCCCTGGTCGTGGTCGAGGCGCCACATGGTCTGGACGCCGGCCAGCGGCAGGGGGTCCTCCTGGTCCTTCGCGATCTCGTATGGCGTGTCGCCGAGGCCGTCTCCGTCGCTGTCCTCGCCCGTGTAGTCCCCCCAGAAGT
>CAZQPP010000314.1:0-9928 GCA_964594295.1 uncultured Myxococcales bacterium
CGGTCACCGCGACGGCGTCCGGGGTGGCTTTGGCGCGCAGATCGGGGACCCTCCACAGGAGGTGTGGGTTTGCTGAAAGGACCCTGTCCGGGTCGACCGTGGGCGCCGCCACCCAGATGGCGTTCTGCACGAGCGCCGCGGCGGTGGCGTTCCCGGCTCGATCGACCTCGCGCACACAGATGGCCGGCCAGTCCCCCGGTAGCTTGACCCGTGTGGGCTCCGCGGCCGCGCCGGCTGTGGCCTCCACGAGCACATGCTCGGAGCAAGCCAGGGTTTTGCCGTCTTCGGCCACCTCGAGGATGGCGATGGTCGAGCCCTCGTCAAAGGCCGGCTCTTTGACGCCCTCGCACCAGGCCCAAACGACCGCACCTGGAGGAGCGGGGCAGCCGCGAAGCTCCGTCGCGGCCGCGCCCTCGGTGAGGTGCGAGCCCCACGGAGCCCTCAACAGCCTGATCCGGTCCTGGCGGGCGCCTTCCAGGGGAGCCGGCGGTTCGTAGTCGTAGTGGATGGTGCCCAGGGGCAGGGTCGCCGCGTTTCCAGCGGCGTCCTGCACACGCAGCGTCAGCTCCACGGCGCCCCCTTCCTTGGGGGGGGCGAGGGTCGCGGAGAAGGCCGTTTCCTCGGGGGTCCAGGTATCACCGTCGAGGACATGGGTGAGCTGGCCGTAGGAGATCTCGGGTGCGGTCCCGGCCGGCTCGGACAGGACGAAGGATACGCTCGCGGCGCGCTCGCGATTGGTCCAGACCCCCTCCGGGGGAGACTCGAAGGGGAGTCCGGCGTCGCCCAGCCGGAAGAGTGGCTCCTCCACGAGGAAGGGAGTCTTGGTGTCAAGCGCAACGGACCCGGTCAGGACCTCGGACGCGTACCCGGCCGCGTCGCGCAGCTTGAGGTAGACCGTGTAGCGTCCGTCCGGGACCGAGCTTCCGTTGCCGCCGAGGTGCCACACGGGATCCCACTCGGTGATCTCGCACACGCGCCATGTCTCGCCGCCGGTGGAGGAGTCCTTGCACGTGGCCTCGAAGGAGGCATCGCCGCCCTGGCAGACCACGGCGGGCCTGTCTTCCTGGGTCGAGAGCTCGCAAGCGCCCTCGTCGAAGGAGGGCTCGTTGGCCACGTAGGCCTTGACAGCTCCCTGCGCGCGGATTTGGAGGGTGAGTCGACGGAAGGCCTGCCGGTCGAGCACCGATGCCGGCGCCCCGTCGATCAGGAGCAGCAGACCACCCTTTGCTTCCGGGAGCCGAAGGCGCAGGGAGACCTCGACGACATTGTGGACGCCTGGCTCGACGCTGAAGGGCTTGCTGATGCCATAGTAGCGGATCGGCGAGCTCACATCCGCCTTGTCTCGGACCTCGACGACGACGACCCGATCGGTGCCGTTGGGGATCTGCCCCATCTCGAGGGAGACCCGGCCACCCGGCTCGAGCAGGGACGGCCCCGCTGAAGCGAGGATGGGTCCGGGCTTGAGTGGGTCCGGGCGCTTCTCCGCCCGCGCCCAGATCCAGACGGGCTCCTCGGGCGCCTGCTCCCACAGGAAACGGATGCTGAAGCTGCCGGGATCATCCCGGCACCCAGGGGCGGCTGCGACCAGCCCCAGCAGGAGGAGCAAGGGCGGCGCGTGTGTCGGAAGAGCCTGCAAGAGAGACCTCGTGTCGTTCAGCCGATCGGACCGAAAAGCGGTTCTTCGAGATCCAGCCTGGGTAGGGCCGGGAGAGGAGCGGGGTTTGGGGACGGTGCGTTGCCGAGTTCGCCTAATGAGAGCAGGGCACGCCCCGACAACCGAAGAACCTCGCCTCACCTTCGACCCCGGGGGCGAGCTCGACGTGCCAGATGCAGCGCTTGTCCTGGGGCTTTGAGACCTGCAGGCCGAGCTGGTCGAAGACCGCGTTGGCGTCGTTGTCGAACATCCGGCAAGGGGCCTGTGTGCTCAGGGTGAGGGCGGCGCCCGTGCCCACGGACAGGCCGACGAGCTGTGTTCTCAGGAACTCGCCGGCCAGGCCGACGAGGGCGTTGCAGCCGACTCTGATCACGTCCTGGTGGAGCGAGTTGTCGGAGACTGCTTCGCCGAAGTTCTCGCAGCAACGGGAGAAGTCGTCGCTCAGCATGCAGCCCTGGCCGCCGGCGAGGGAGCCGATGAAGGCCTCGTAGGTCGTCGTGTTCGGGTCCCCGGTCAGCAGGGGAAGGACGAACTTCTCCAGGACGGAGTTGATGAGCGCTGCGTACTTCAGGTCGAGGGGGAAGGGCTCGACGCTGAGAGCGGGTTCACCGTCCAACCGGCCGCTGAACTGGGAGGTCAACACGTTGTCGAGGCCAAGCAGGCTCTTGAGGTTGTAGCTTCGCCAACCGCAGTCATTGTCGTCCACCGGGCAGCTCGCACCGCCCTCCAAGGCGCCGTAGGTCCAGCGGTAGCGCAGGGTGTGCCACTCCATCAGGGTCTTGTCCTGCGCTATGAAACCCTCGGCGTCGGGCTCGGACTTGAAGGTGAGCGTCGCCTGCAGGTCGAGCTGCTCGAGCACGTTGCGGACGTCCCGACCCAGGCCGAAGGCGCCGGGGAGATTGTCCTCGATGAGGCCCGCGACTGACGAGTCGAGGAGGTCGAAGGCGATGGTGCCCAAGGCCGTGAAGCAGCCCGCCGACTGGTCGGTGCAGGGCGCGTTTGGGTCCGAAGACATGAGGCCGCAGAGATCTTCGAGCGCCGTGTTGTCGAACGTGCAGATCATCGACAGCAGAGAAGCCGGGGGCTCGTCGAAGAAGTCGAGGACCGTGTTGACCGGCGCCTCCGCGCTGTCGGGCACGAGTGAAGGCATGTCGAAGAAGCTGTCGAGCTCGTAGTGGCACTGGCTGGAGCCGCTGGGGCATAGCAGGCGTCGTAGGTCGGCCAGGACCATCGAAACAGTCGTGCTCTGCCCGAAGCTGACGCTCACCTTCCGCTCGCCGGTCCCGTCTATGCAGTCCCACGCGACAGGTGGCCCCGTCTGGGCGTCCTGCCCCTCGTAGCCGACGGCGACGAGCGTGTAGTCCTGGGGCGAGTTGGTTTCCAGGCCGGGGAAGTTAGTGAAGGTCACGGTATGGGCGATCGGGGGCTCCGTCCTGACGACGCTCATCGTGTGGGCCGCCGGCGGGAGGAAGCCGGGAACGAGGTTCGCGCATCTGACCATGCTCTGGGCCTGCTGCCCGTACAGGAAAACCTCGACGGTCCCGATCGGGCGCGTGCCGTCGTAACGAAGATCGACGACGAGCACCGGCTCGCTCGGGCTGCCTTCATCGCTTGTGCCTCCTCCGGCGTCCGGCGCGGGCTCGGCCACAGCACCGCCGCAGTCCGCGACGCACTTACCGGTCTCTTCGCCAAGCTGCGCGCAAGGGCTGCAGATCCCGTCGCCGCAGTAGCCGCAGTCTATGGGGCACGCCACGAAGTCCTCGCCGCCCTCGCACTTGCAGTTGCCGCAAGCGATGCCGCAGTCCGCCGGGCACCCTTCGGGGCCGCCGTCGCCGGGCTCGCACACGCCGTTGCCGCAGACGAAACGCGCGCAGTCGTCTGGGCAGGAGTCGGGGGCCTCGCCCTTGTCGCAGGTCCCGTTGCCGCAGGAGGTCCCGCAGTCTGCGCCACAGTTGTCCGGTCCCTCTCCGCATGCGTAACCCATGCATCGACCGTCGCCGCAACCGCCGCAGCAGTCCTCAGCGCAGGAGCGGGGGTCTTCGCCCGGGGAGCAGATGCCGTCCCCGCACGTGGCGCAGTCGCGCGGGCAGCTCTCGAGGGTTTCTTCGCAGCTCGGCTCACAGGTCCCATCCCCACACGTGCATCCTTCCCCCGTGTCGCCGGCTTGGCCGCCGTCCATCCCCGGGTCGGCCACTGCCCCTGGGTCGGTCGTGGCGGCCACGTCCTGCTGGCCCGTGTCGTCCCCCTCATCGGGCAGGGGTTCGGAAGCTGTGTCCGCGGTCGCGGACCCACCGGCGTCAGGACATGCACAGAGTCCGAAGGACTCCCCGCCGGGGGTGCAGGTCTGAGCGCCGGACGCTCCCCCGACACACGCGCACGTCTTTGTCTCTCCCGGCGTACAGCCACTGTCGGCTGGCTCTTTGGAGCCGCACGAGGCGGCCAGACAGACGGCTAGGACGACGGTCAGTTGGAGCGCCTTCATGGCTTCCCTCCACGGTCTCCAGAAGGCCGACACCCTATCATGGTGCGCTGGTGCCCGCAGGCCCAGGCTCGCCATCCTTCCCACTGCCGCGGGCTCGATCACTGGAGGGCGCCCGGCAAGTGGTCTATGCTCCGGCCTCGCTCCCTGGTGGCCGAGGAAGCAGGAGCCCGAATCCATGAGACCGGAGCACTGGGACTGGTCCCGTGCTCCGCGAAAACCCCATCCGCGGCATGGCCGTTGACGATCCGGTCCGCTGATGCGACGACGCCCCAATGCTTCGAGCCCTCCGAATCATCGTCTCGACCGTCCGTGCGGCCACCCGCTCTCGGACCGATCTTCTGGCGGAGAGCGCGGTGCTCCGCCAGCAGTTCATTGTCTACCGACGACAGGTCAAGCGCCCCAGACTCTGACGCCGAGATCGGATCCTCTGAATCTGGCTCTCCCGGCACTGGTCCGGTTGGAAGATCGCGTGGGTGCTCTTGAAGCCCGCTATCGGGCTTCGCCGGCGTCGAGACGGCTACCGGGCGTACTGGCGCTTGAAGTCGAAGGGGAAGCCCGGTCTTCCGTGGGGCCGGCGGCCATCTTGCGGTCGGGCGCCCCGGTGGTCGAGGCATTGTCGAGGGCCATCCTCCGATCGCGATCGCTGTCTCACTGCCTCCGCATGGTCCATCAGCCGCGCGGGGGGGGGCTCGGGGATCACGGGGGTCCCGGCCGGGCTGCGGCCTCCCCCCGCGAGCTGTCCTCGACCGTCCGCCCGACGTGCTGCCGCCGCACGGGCCGGCTAGGCAGACCTCAGCAGACGTGCGCGAGGATCGCGCGTTACGCCTCATTCGAGATGAACGGCAGCAAGAGGCCGTCGACAGCATAGTCTCTGTGTGGGACGTCGCTGCCGCGAGCGTCTGTGCATGGGGAACGATTTGGGTGAAGACTGTCGACAGCAAGCGATGCGGGGGCGTTCAGTCACAGTAATCGGCGTAGCCAGGCGCGGCGACGTGGCAGGTGCCAGGACAGACCTGCTGCACGGACCAGCTCCCATTGGAGCAGTTGTACAGCGTGCCGGTCGTCTTCCCGATCGACTCGCCGCAGTATTTCCCGTTCCCGCTCGGACAGCTAGCGGGGGCGGCTTCGAAGAAGAGGGTCAGGCTTTGGAGGCCGTAGTCGGGGTCGGTCGGAATCAGCTCCACCGCCTCGTTCTTCAGCCAGCGGATGCGGACCGTCGAGGAGAAACCGCCGATGTGCTCGTCGACATCGTCGTCGTCCCAGACGTCGAAGACAAGCACATCAGACTCCTCCAAGAGCATGTCTACGTGCTCGTTCCATCTGGGCCGATTGGTGTTGGACGCGGTCGACGTCGTGGTCTCGAAGGTGCCGTGCTTGAAGCGCAGTTTCGGGTCCGGCAAACCGCCCCAAGGGTTGTAGCCGTCCCAAAACGGGTCCCAGTCCTCATCTGTGCCAGGCTTCTTGTCAGAGATCTCCGCCTCGTAGATTGTGATCCGGTACGCTCTCCCATAGGCTGGCCCGCACGCCGCCTCGTGGCAGATCTCCGCGGGTCCGCATTCCCACCCGTCCCTGCAGCCGCAGACCCCCTGCGAAAGGCACACCCCCTTGGTGCAGGTGCCACATGTCCCGCCGCAGCCGTCCGGGCCGCACTCCTTCCCCACGCAGGCTGGCGGGCAGCCCTGGCAGGAGGAGCCGTCGCAACCATGGGGGCAGTCGGCGATCTTGTCGCCCCGCCCGCCGCATCCGTCGTACCAGTACAGCATATCGCCGTCACACAGAACCTGGGCCTTGGGCCTGCACCTGCAGGTGCCGTCTTCGCAGATCCTCGTCTCCTCGCAGTCGCCGCAACTCCCGCCGCAGCCGTTGTCTCCGCACTCCCGGCTCCCGCAGTCCGGCACGCACATGCACCCCCGCGCTCCGTCGCAGACGCTCGCGCCCTCGCAGTCGTCGTCGGGGTCGATCCCCGCCGGCGTGTCGTCGCACTGCCCGAAGGTGCCGGCGATGTCGCACCGACGGCAGCGACCGGTGCACGCGGTGGCGCAGCAGAAGCCGTCCACGCACAAGCCCGAGGCGCACTCCGCCCGGCTCTCGCACGGGGAGCCGTCCACCTCCAGGCACCTGCCGGCGGCGCAGGTCAGGTCCTCGGTGGGGCAGTCGCCGCACTCGAGGAGAGCGCCGCACCTGTCGGGGGCGCTGCCGCACTCGACCTCGAGCCAGGCGCAGTCGACCGGATCGCACACACAGCCGAGATCGGTGTCGCAGCGACTGTTCGGGTAGGCGTCGCAGGACGGGGGCGTCCCCGGGCGGCAGCCGCCGCCGGTCCCCGGGTGACAGGTCTCGAGCCCGTTGCAGGCGTCGCCGTCAGAGCAATCCTTGGGCGGGCCGCCGGCGCACTCTCCCCCCGAGCAGGCGTCGGGCTCCGTGCATGGGTCGCCGTCGTCGCATGACTTCGTGTTGTGCTTGTGCGAGCACCCCGAGCTGGGGTCGCACGTGTCGTCCGTGCACGGGTTGCCGTCGTCGCAGTCGAGATCGTCGCCGCCCTGGCACCGGCCGTTCTCGCACCGGTCGTCTTCAGTGCACAACGAGCCGTCCTCGCAAGGCAGGGTGTTGAACTCGTAGCCGCAGCTACCATCGGCGTCGCAGCCGTCGTCGGTGCACGGGTTGCCGTCGTCGCACAGGCCCTCGTCGGCGCGCCCGTCGCAGTTATTGTCCCGTTGGTCGCAGACCTCGATAAGGCCGGGTGCGTTGCCGGGGTCGAGGGGTGCGCAGTCCTCTTCGTCGAGCGAGCCGTCGTCGTCGTCGTCCAAGTCGCAGACGTCGCCGAAGTCGTCGTCGTCGAAGTCCTCTTGCCCGGGGTTCGGCTCTAGGGGGCAGTTGTCGCCGCCGTCGGGCACCTGGTCCTCGTCGTCGTCGAGGTCGGCGCAGTCGGCTCGGCCGTCGCGGTCGGTGTCCAGGTAGCCCTCGTCGGTCTCACCGTCGCAGTCGTTGTCCCGCCCGTCGCAGGCCTCGGTCTCGGGCTCGGGCGCGGGACAGACGGTCCCGCCGAGCACGCAGTCCGTCATCCCCGCACAGGAGCCGAACTGGTTCTCGACCACGCAGGGCTCGGCCGGCACGTCCTCGTCGGTGGCTGCGTCGCAGTCGTCGTCGCGCCCGTTGCAGGTCTCGGCGCTCGGCTCTCTGGCGTTGCAGACAGGCTCGCCGCCCACGCATTCGGTGACCCCCGCGCAAACCCCGAGGTCGTTTCTGAGCTCGCAAGGCTCACCGCCCTTGCACGGGAACGCACACTCGGGGTACGGGTCGGAGTGTGTGCATCCAGTCGCCGGGTCGCAGGCGTCGTCGGTGCACGGGTCTTCGTCGTCGCAGTCGAAGGCCGGACCGCCCACGCAGATCCCCGCCTGACAGGCATCGCCGGCGGTGCACCTGTCGTCATCATTGCATTGGGCGTCGTTGGGCGCGTGTGTGCAGCCCGCGGTAGGGCTGCACCCGTCGTCGGTGCAGTCGTTGCCGTCGTCGCAGTCGATCTTCGAGGTGCCCGCGCAGGCCCCGCCCTCGCAGGCGTCGCCCTCTGTGCAAGCGTCGTCGTCGTCGCAGGGGGCGCCATCGTCGGCCTGCGGGTAGGTGCAACGGCCGCTCTCTGCCTCGCACAGGTCCCGCGTGCACACATCGCCGTCGTCACAGGTGCCCTCGTCGGTCTCTCCGTCCCCGTCGTCGTCGGCGCCGTTGCAGATCTCCTGGGCCGCCGCGCAGTCCTCGGGGCAGCGCAAGGGCTCGTCGAGGTGGCCGCACATGCTGCAGACACCGTCTCCGCAGTAGCCGCAGTCGATGGGGCAGCGCAGGAAGTCCTCGCTGCCCTCGCAGATGCAGTTCCCGCACGCCGGGCCGCAGTCGCCGGGGCACTCCTGGGGGCCGCCGTCTGTGGGCTCGCAGGCTCCGTTGCCGCACAACTGGCGCTGGCAGTCGGCCTTGCAGGAGCGCGGGCTCTCTCCCTTGTCACAGGTCCCGTTCCCGCACGCGGTGCCGCAGTCCTCGGGGCAGGAGGCCGGGCCCTCCCCACAGCCGTAACCCAGGCAACGGCCATCTCCGCACCCGCCCCCGCAGCAGTCCTCGGGCACCTGCGCTGGGCTCTCGCCCGGCGAGCACACGCCGTCGCCCGGCCCGGCGCAGTCCACCGGACATGTCAGCGCATCCTCGCCCGCCGCCGGCCCGGTGCACGCGCCGTCACCACAAGAGCAAAGCGCGCCGAGGCCCTCGTCGCTCTCCCCGTCGCAGTCGTTGTCCATCCGGTCGCAAACCTCGGCCGCCGGCAACCGGGCCGTGCAGGGACCCCAGCCATCCACCCCGCGGCACACGCGCGCGCCGAGGCAGGCGCCGTGCTCGTTGTGGCGCGTGCAGACCGCCTCGGTGCCCTCGATGGCCGCCGCGCAGCAGCCCGCCGCCTCCTCGGGGGCGCAGACCCACACCGGCTCGAGCGCCGGCAGGAGGGGCAGGAGGCTGCACACGAACCCGCCCGGGCACGGCGCCCCCAGCGCTTCACAGCCGTGCAGGCAGATCCCTCCCTCCTCCGAGCTCGTGGCGCCGGCCGGCAGCGCGCACTCGGGGATCCCACCACAGTCGCTCCGGCGCGAGCAGGGCTCGCAGACCTTGGCGACCTTCGGCACGCAGACCGAGATCTGGTCGGCCCCGCCGAACAGGGATTCCCCGCGGCAGCTCCACCCCTCGGGGCAGTTGTCGACGCACTCCGACGTGCAGACGTGGCCGTCGGGGCCGTCCACGCACCATCCTTGACCGCAGTCCTCGTGGCCCTCGCAGGGACGCCCGAAGAGTGGGCCAAAGAAGGCCGTGTCCCCGCCGTCCGCACCATCGTCGACGGGGCTGTGCCCCCGGTCGCCGCGGGCGGCGTCCGTGCGCCCGGCGGGGCGCGCAGGAGGGCCGCCGGCGCCCCTGTCGGAGACAGCCCAGATGTTGCCTGGGTCCACCGCGGATCCACTCCTGCCCTCCGCACTGCAAGCCGCCGCCGCCCCGAGGAGCGCAACCAGGCTGCCGATCACGAAGACGCGTTGCATGCGAGCCCTCCTGGGGCGGAAGCCTACTCACGCACCCGGGCGCGTGCAACAGGGACGCGCCCCGACGCCGGGCTCGCCCCCGGTGCCGGCCGCTTCACCCTCGACCACGTCTTCGCTTCCCCGGCCGCCACCGTGTTGGCGTCGCCGTCCACGAGGGGAGCGGCCGCCCGAAGAAGCTGAGCATCGATATCGTGGTGGCTGCGGCGCTCTGACGGCGCCGGGAGCTTCCGCCTCTCTTGCGCGCTCGGCTGCGACCCTCTTACCCTCGGTGGTAGCCCCGCGAATGGCGCCTCGATTCGCCGGAGTCTCTCTATAGGCCTTACTTCGTCTACGAGGAAACAGCCTACCCTGCGTGTGTGTGCGGAGGGGCGGGACATCTGAAGTCGCGCGTACAGATCGGGGAGCGAATTCCTGCGGCATGACCGGAACGTCGACATGGAGCACGAACTCAACCGGCTCCACTTGAGCAGCTTCTGACAGTGGGGTTCTAACGGCCCAAGCCAAGCCGCGAATTGAGGCGCCAGCCAGTGCGAGTCAGGGATCTTGAGTTCGACTACGCGGCGCCTCGAAACGTCAGGTTCGGCCCCTAATATGACAGCCTCAGAAGTGCGCGCTTCGGCAAGCCCTTGGCATTGCAGGGGAAACCCACGAATCGCCTGTGGTCTCGCGGCCTTTCCTGCAAGGGCTCTAGCTCGATGTAGCTCGGTGCAGGCCGGTGTAGATCGATTG
>CAZQPP010000315.1:0-9922 GCA_964594295.1 uncultured Myxococcales bacterium
GCGAGAGCCCACTCAGCTGCCCCGAGGACTGCTGCCGCAGCCCCGGCGGCGCCGGCTGCGGCGACGGCTACTGCCTCGGCTACGCCTGCGGCGAGTCCCCGGACTCGTGCCCGGAGGACTGCGGCTCCGCATGCGGCGACGGCACCTGCGAGCGCGGCGAGAGCCCCTTCTCCTGCGCCCACGACTGCGACCGCAACGTCTGCGGCAACCAGGTCTGCGAGCCCGGTGAGAGCGTCGAGAGCTGCGAGGTCGACTGCACGGCGGCCTGCGGCGACTGCGCCTGCGAGGCGGGTGAGGGACACCAGGGCTGCCCCGGGGACTGCGGCTACTGCGGCGACGGGGTGTGCAGCCCCTGCGAGCACCTCGATGAGGACAAGGCGCGCTGCCCCTCGGACTGCTGCGCCGAGGGCGACTCGGAATGCGCGGGCGTGGCCGAGGTGTGCCCCGAGCCCGGCGACTGCGACCGGGACGGCTACCCGGACCTCGACGAGCCCCTCAGAGGGCTCGACCCCACCCAGCCCGACACCGACGGCGACGGCCTCCTCGACGGCGCGGACAACTGCCCGACGGTCTCGAACCAGGGGCAGGAGGACCTCGATGACGACGGGATCGGCGACGCCTGCGACGAGACCTGCGTGAGCTCATGTGGCGCGCGCGAGTGCGGCGCGGACGGCTGCGGAGGCAGCTGCGGCACCTGCGGCGAGACCTCCGGCTGCCGCGCGGGAGTCTGCGTGCTCCTCGCCTGCGAGCCGGCCTGCGAGGGCAAGGCCTGCGGTCCCGACGGCTGCGGCGGCGAATGCGGCACCTGCGCCCTCGGCGAGACCTGCACCGAGGGAGCCTGCGATCCCTGCCAGCCCAGCTGCGAGGCCAAGCCCTGCGGCCCCGACGGCTGCGGAGGCGTCTGCGGGGTGTGCGAGGGCTGCGACGGGCCCGAGCCCTGGCTGTGCCGCGCGGACGGCACCTGCCGCGAGGTGTGCTGCCCCGACTGCGACGGCAGGGAGTGCGGCACCGACGGCTGCGACGGCACCTGCGGCTCATGCGACGACGGCAACGACTGCACCACCGACACGTGCGGCGCCGCCGGGGCGTGCACCTACGGCGTCGCGGTCGCCACCGGCTGCTGCGAGATCGCCTCGGACTGCTTCGACGCCAACCCCTGTACTACCGACACCTGCGACCCGGTCACCCACCACTGCGCCCACGAGGCCACGCCTCCGGGCGGGCAGCCCTGCGACGCCGGCGGCGGTGCGGGCAGCGGCGTGTGCAACGGGAGCGAGTGCGTGCCGGACTCGGTGTGCGGTGACGGCGACTGCAGCTTCGACGAGAGCCAGGCCGCCTGCCCCCGGGACTGCGGCCTCGACGGCTTCGTCTACGTGCCGCCCGGAGAGCTCGTCATGGGCTCGCCGGAGGACGAGCCGGGGCGCGCTCCCGACGAGGGGCCGCTGCGAAGGGTCTCCATGACGCGCGGGTACTGGATGAAGGCGACCGAGGTGACACAGGGTGAGTGGAAGGCTCTCCTCGGCGCGCATAGGAATCCCTCCTACTTCGACGCCTGCGGCGATGACTGTCCGGTGGAGTCGGTGTACTGGACGCAGGCCCTCGCCTGGTGCAACGCCAGGTCCCGCGCCGAAGGCTTGGAGGAGTGCTACGAGATTGCCGGCTGTGGCGGGAGCCAGCCGCACCAGGGCGTGGAGTGTACGGACGTCACCGTGAAGGCTCCTGACGGCAACCCGCTGCTCTGCGAGGGCTACCGCCTGCCCACCGAGGCGGAGTGGGAGCACGCCGCCCGGGCGGGGAGCGCGACGGCCTCGTACAACGGGCCCGTCGAGGAGCTTGGCAAGGCTGCGCCGGACCCGAACCTGGACGAGATCGCCTGGTATGGCGGCAACAGCGAGGTGGACCACGAGGACGGCGTGAACTGCCTGTGGTGGCAGGACCACCCCTGGGCATGCGGGACGCAGCCGGTGGGCGCCAAGGAGGCGAACGCCTGGGGCCTGCACGACATGATCGGCAACGTCGGCGAGCTGGTGTGGGACCTCTACGGCTCCGACTACTACCACGGCCGGCCGGACCCGGACGTCGACCCCCTCGGGCCGCAGACGGGCCAGCGAAGGGTCGTCCGGGGCGGCTCGTGGTTCGCCGGAGCGGCGAGCTGCCGCGCGGCACAGCGCGACGTCTTCATGGACCAGACCCGGTATTACATCGGCTTCCGCCCCGTAAGGTCGGAGCTGAGCGCGCCGCCCTGCGAGTCGGAGGGTGAGTGCGACGACGCGAACGCGTGCACCCTCGACGAGTGCAGGGACTCCGCCTGCCACCACCGCCCCAATCGTTGCGACGACCAGGCCCCCTGCACGCTGGACTGGTGCGTCGCCACCGAGGGCAAGACGGGCTGCGCCCACAGCACCGCGGAGATGGACGGCGAGATCTGCTACGGCCCGGCGGGGCAGCGCGGGAGGTGTACGGACGGCGGTTGCCTGTACTGCGGCGACCTGGAGGTGTGGGATCCCGTCGCCAAAGCCTGCGCGGGCGTAGACGAGCTGAGCGGCCTCGTCGGGCACTGGGACTTCGAGGAGGGAGGAGACTTCGCCCCCCGAGACGGCTCCGGCTCCGGGCACGACGGCTCCTTGATCAACGGGGCGTTACGCTCCGGCGACTCGGTCTGCGGCAACCACTCCCTGTCCCTGGACACCACCTCGCGGCAGTACGTCGAGATCCCCACCGCGCCTTCGCTCGAGCGCACGGAGCGCTTCACTCTTGCGGCCTGGGTGAAGCCGACGGACCCCACGCCCAATCGCGCGGTGATCGCCAAGCAGACGAGCGAGTCGAGCAACAGCTTCGCCCTGCGCGTGCACAACGGCGTCGCGACCGTCGGCGGGACCGGGACCGTCTACAACGTCGGCCCCTTCAACACCGGCGCCGGCGGCACGATGGAGGTTGACGCGAACACCTGGACCCACGTCGCCGGGAGCTGGGACAGCTCGACGGGCGAGTGGAGGGTCTACGTCAACGGCGTCCTCGACGTCACCACTGTCGACGCCAGGGGAGGGCAGCTCGACAGGGGCTCCGGGCCGCTGCGAATCGGCTACGAGTTCGGGGCCGCGCAGACCTTCGACGGGCTCATCGACGATGTCCGCATGTACGGCCGCGCCTTGAGCGCCGACGAGGTGGCGCTGCTCTTCGAGTCGCGGGTCGGCTGCGTGGGGGCCTGCGTGGGAGCCGACTGCGACGACCAGAACGAGTGCACGGTCGACGGCTGCGACCCGGGGACCGGATGTACCCACGACCCGGTGCCGATGAGCGGTCGGGGGTGCCGGGACGGCGACGGCGCCAATGGCACGTGCTCCGACGGCGCGTGCGTTCCGTGCGCCGCCGGCACGGCCTGGGATCCGGTGGCGGGCGACTGTGCCGTAGCCGGCGAGCTGAGCGGCCTCGTCGGGAGGTGGGACTTCGAAGGCACGGGGACGACGGTCAATGACGGCACCGGCAACGGCCACGACGGCGCGCCGAAGAATGGGGCCTCGCGCTCCTCGGACTCGGTCTGCGGCGGCTCTTCGCTGTCGTTGGAGAGCGCTTCGAACCAGTACGTGGAGATCCCCTCGACCGCTGTGCTGGACCCGGCCGAGCGCGTCACGCTGGCGGCGTGGATCAAGGCCGCAGACACGGCGGCCTATCAAACCGTCATGGCGAAGCCCTCGACCGAGTCCAACTCCGGCTTGGCCCTGCGCGTTCACCTCGGCGTCGCATCGATGATGGGAAACGGGCACCTCTCCGGCGGCGGCCCCTTCAACACCGGCGCCATCGGCACGACGAAGATCGAGGCGAACACGTGGACCCACATCGCCGGGACCTGGGACACCTCGGCGGGGGAGTGGAAGGTCTACGTCAACGGCCACCTCGACAGAGCCCTCGTCGACGCCAAGGGAGGGCGGCTCCCCAACAGCGACGTACCCCTGCGCATCGGCTTCGAGTTCGGTGACGCGGGCACCTTCGACGGCCTCGTCGACGACGCCCGCATCTACGACCGCGCGCTGACCGCCGGCGAGGTGGCGTTGCTGGCGAGAGCTTGCCAGGTGACCTGCGGCGACGGCAGCTGCGATGCCCCCGAGGACCTCGAGAGCTGCCCGGAGGACTGCACGCCCGAGGGCTTCGTGCCGATTCCGGCCGGCAGCTTCACCATGGGCTCGCCCGCTGATGAGCTGGGCCACAAGGACGCCGAGGCGCCGCAGCGGGAGGTTCACATCACCCGGCCGATGCTGGCGAAGACCACCGAGGTGACGGTGGCCGACTGGAACGCGGTGATGGAGCACCAGCGATTCGCCCACTGCGGCGACGACTGCCCCGCCTGGGGAGCGACATGGTACGAGGCCATGGCGTGGTGCAACGCCAGGTCCGAGGCCGAGGACCTCGAGCCCTGCTACACCCTGAGCGGCTGCGACGACACGCCGGCGGGCGCGGGCATGACCTGCACCGGCGCGGCGCTCACCACCGGCGACGGCAAGCCGCAGAGCTGCGAGGGCTACCGCCTGCCGACCGAGGCCGAGTGGGAGTACATGGCCCGCGCCGGCACCGAGACCGCGTTCCACAGCGGCGACATCACCTACATCGCCGACTCTCCCCTCGACCCGGCCCTGGACGCCATCGGCTGGTATCGGGGCAACAGCGCCTCGGACGCCCCCTCGGCGGAGGCGAACCCATGCCATGACTGGGGCGCGGCGAGCCCATACTGCGCACCCCAGCCGGTCGCGGGCAAGGAGCCCAACCGCTGGGGTCTCTACGACATGTCGGGGAACGTCGCCGAGTGGGTCTGGGACCGTCTTGACATGGGCTATTACGCGACGCGTCCGAGCCCCGACGTCGATCCTACCGGGCCGGCAGCCGGCAATCCGGTCCACCGCGGCGGCTCGTGGAGCCACCAGGCGTCCATGAACCGCTCCGCCTACCGGAGCTCGGCGCCGGCGAGCTCCGCCGACTGGAACTACGGCTTCCGGGCCGTGCGCACCCTGCCCGCCGCTCCGGAGTGCGAGGGCGCGTCCGATTGCGACGACGGCAACGCCTGCACCGACGACCTGTGCGACGACGGCTCCTGCTGGCACCCCGCCAACGGCTGCGACTCGAGCGCCGCGTGCGCCGAGGACCAGGCGTGGGATCCGGCGGCGGAGGCCTGCGCGGGCGCCGACGAGCTGAGCGGGCTGGTCGGTCGCTGGGACTTCGAAGGCTCGGGCTCGGTCGTGAGCGACAGCTCGGAGCAGGGCAACGACGGCTCCTTCCACAACGGCGCGTCGCGGGTGGACGACGGCGTGTGCGGCTCGGCCCTGTCGGTCAGCGCCGCGTCGAAGCACTACGTGTCCATCCCCTCGAACGCCGGGCTCGACCTGAGGCAGCGGCTCACCTACTCGGCCTGGATCAAGCCGGGCAGCGGGGGCCCGAGCTACCAGGTGTTCATGGCCAAGCCGAGGTCGGATACCGGAGGCGGCATCGCGCTCGGCCTGAACGACGGACTCTTGGGTTTTGGTGGCGTGGGGAGCCATCCCAGCCCGTGGGGTCCGGTTGGCATCAGCCCCACCGAGCCGGTGCCGGACAATGCCTGGGTGCATGTCACCGGCACCTGGGACTCCGACGCCGGCGTCTATCTCCTCTACGTCGACGGCGTGCTCGCGAGTGAGGGCTCCATCGCGCCTGGGAGCTTGCTCTATGCATCTGCGGAGCCCCTGTACCTCGGCCGCGAGTTCGGCGGCTTCGAGGGCGGCCGCCACTATGACGGCCTCGTCGACGACGCGCGGGTCTACAACCGCGCCCTGACCCCCGACGAGGTGGCCCTGCTGGCCCGGCGACCTCCCGGCTGCGAGCCCTGTGGCAGCGGCGTCTCCTGCGGCGGGGTGTGCTGCCCGGAGGTCGAGGGCTACAACGTCGCCTGCAACGCCAGAGCGCACTGCGAGTACGCCAGCGCGGACCCCACCAGGGCCTACGACGCCTGGATCTACGTGCCGCCCGCGAGCTTTCAGATGGGGGCAGCGGAGTCGGAGCAGGGGAGCCAGGGCAACGAGAGGCCCGTGCACACTGTGAGCGTCGCCGAGGGCTTCCTCATCGCCAAGTACGAGATCCCGGTGATGGGCTACGAGGCGTGCGAGCTGGAGCTCAAGTGCTCGGCTCCCTTCGTGGAAGACGACCCGACCGCCTGGGGTCTGAACCGTTCCCTCAACAGCCGCAGCGACCACCCGCAGAACGGGTTGAGCTGGAGCCAGGCGCGCGGCTTCTGTGCCTGGGCCGTGCCCGGCGGCCGCCTGCCCACCGAGGCCGAGTGGGAGCTTGCCGCCACCGGCCCCGTGCACCAAACGTATCCCTGGGGAGAGGGCGCGGACGGGGAGATGTGCGACTACGCCGTCCTCAACGCCAACGGCGGTTGGGGCTGCGGCGAGGGAGGGACCTGGCCCGTGGGCTCCAAGCCGAAGGGCGGTTCGGCCGTAGGCGCCGTGGACATGGGCGGGAACGTCTGGGAGTGGTGCGAGGACTGGTACCACGCCAGCTACCACGAAAGCCCCGACGACGGCTCGGCCTGGCTGGACCCAGCGGGCGAGGAGCGAGTTGTGCGAGGCGGCTGCTTCTACAGCGGCGGTGAGTACATGCGCTCCGCCGCCCGGCGCGGGGACGCACCCCACGGCCATTGGCAGGGCTACGGCGCGCGCTGCGTGCGAGATCTGGGCCGAGACTGAGGACTCCACCGGAACATCGAGGAGAACATGCAGGGATCCGCTTGGTTGCTCGTCGCCGCGCTCGTCTTCAGCGCATCAGGGCTCCTCTGGCGTGCTCTGAGGATCAGATCGCGGCCGGCTCTTCCCGACGCGGTCCGGCCGCGGGGGAGCGCTCTCTACGGCGCCGTCTACGCGTTCGGCCTCGGCATGCTGCCGTGGAACAAGGAGAGTGGGCGCCTCCACCCGGCGGTCTTCTGGATCGGCGTCCTCATGCACGTGGGCATCGCGGCCGCCCTCGCGACCGTCGCGGTACGGCTCCTCGCCGGCGAAGAACCGCCGGCGTGGTGGCTGGCGCCGGGCGGCGCCGCGCTCGGCCTCGGCGCCGTCGCCGGCGTGCTGCTCGTGCGGCGCGTGGTCTCGCCGAGCATGAGACGCCTGAGCAGGCTCGACGACTACCTCGCCGCCGCCCTCACCGCGATCTTCTGCGCCGCGGCCGGCCTCTGGTCGCTCGGCACGGCGCCCGCGGCGGCCTTCGACGTGGCGGCGGCGGCGCTGTTGGTCTACGCGCCCCTCGGCAAGCTGCGCCACATGGTGACCTTCTTCATCGCGCGCTTCTACCACGGCTAGCACATGGGCAAGCTGGGCGTCTACCGCCCGGGGCGCGGAAGGTCTTCGGAGCCATGGCTCCCGGCGCGCCAATCCGCGACGGCGAGGAGGCCTTCGCGAAGGACGGGGAAGGGCCGTCGCTCCCGGTGACCTTCGAGGAGCCGGAGCGCGCTGCCTTCATCACCCACCTCGACGAGGGCCTCACGCGCGAGAGCCAGGCGATGATCGACGCCTGCGTGCACTGCGCGATGTGCGCCGAGGCCTGCCACTACTACATCGCCACCGGCGACCGCGACCTCATCCCGGTGGCCAAGCTCGACAAGCTCGTCGAGCTCCGTCGCGGCGGCAGCGCCGATCAAGAGCAGAGCATGGCGCTCCACGAGGCCGCCTACGAGAATTGCAGCCTTTGCGGCCGGTGCGCGCTGTCGTGCCCCATGGGCATCAACACCGGCCAGGTGCTCGGCCAGGCTCGCGCGGCCTTCGCGCGCATCGGCAAGACGCCGCAGGGCCTCGATCGGCCGGCAAAGACGGCGGTGAAGACCGGCAACTACCTCGCCCTCGAGGACGAGGACGTGGTGGAGAACCTCGAGTGGCTGAGCGAGGAGCTCGAAGACGAGGAGATCTTCGAGGGCCACGACGTCACCATCCCGGTCGACCTCGAAGGCGCCGAGATCCTCTACATCCCCCACCCGCTGGAGCTCAGGGACTTCCCCTTCGCGGTCATGGCCGCGGCCAAGATCTTCCTGCGCGCCGGCCTGTCGTTCACCTTCAGCTCCGAGCACTTCGACGTGGTGAACTACGCATACTACGGCGGCGACGAAGACCGGATGCGTCAGATCATCGAGCGCTTCGCGGCCACGGCGGAGCGCCTCGGCGTTCGCCGCGTCGTGCTCTCACCGTGCGGCCACGGCTACAAGGTCCTGCGCTGGGACGCGGAGCGCGTCCTCGGGAGGCGCTTCCCCTTCGACGTCGTCTCCATGGCCGAGCAGATCGACGAGCTCCTCCGCGACGGGAAGATCAGCGTCGAGGCCGGCGCCGAGAAGGGCACCCTGACCTACCACGACCCGTGCAACCTCGGCCGCAGCGGCGGCGTCATCGAGGAGCCGCGGCGCATCATCAACCTGCTGGCGACGAGCTTCACGGAGATGCGCCCCGGCGCCGCCCAGGCGTTCTGCTGCGGCGGCGGCGGTGGTCTCAGCGCCTCGGGCGAGTACGGCAAGACGCGCCTCACCGCGGGCCGGGTCAAGGCGCGGCAGATCCTCGAGACCGGCGCCGACACGGTGGTGACCAACTGCTTCAACTGCAACTCGCAGATCAAGGAGCTCACCCGACAGCACGAGCTGGGCGTCGAGGTGAAGCCCATCCACGAGCTCGTGGCGGACCACCTCGTGGCTGCCCGGTGATCAGCCTGACCGGACCGCGCCAGTCGGGGAAGACGACCCTCGCGCGGGCGGCTTTCCCGGACCGCGAGTACCCGCCCCTCGAGGTGAAAGCGCCTCACCGACTCGGTGCGCTCTTCAGCGTCGGGGTAGAGCACCTTGAGGGCGACCTCTTTCCCGCGCTCGGGGCAGACCCGCGCGTCGAAGCCGTTCCCCAAGGAGCGCCGAAGGGCGACGGCATGGTTGGCAAAGGATCAAGGATGGGCGCTCGATCGGTGGCCGCCGCGTGGTGCCGCTGTTACCCTCGCGCCCCATGAAGATCACGCGCATCGACCTCTGGCACGTCGCCGTCCCTCTCCCCGCTCCCTTCAAGCCCTCGTGGATACCGGGCTTCACCCAGACCGAGAACCGCTTCGACCTCGTGCGCCTGCGGACCGACTCCGGCGTCGAAGGGTGGTCCGCCACGACCTGCATGGGCAGGGAGCGCGAGGGCCTCGGCGCCCTCCTCGGCCCCTACCTGCTCGGGGAGCGTGCCGACGACATCCCCTCCATTCGCCAGCGCTTGAGGGAGATGAGCTACCTCGGGTGGCGCATCGGCTGGTTGGAGCCCGCTTGCTGGGACATCATGGGCAAGGCCGCGGGCAAGCCGGTCTACGAGCTGATCTCCCCGGGGACCGGGCGGGTGAAGGTGCGCCTCTATGCCTCCACCGGAGAGCTCAGGAGCGGGCCGGAGCGTGCCGCCGAGGTGGCCTCGCGCCTCGCGGAGGGCTTCGACGCGGTCAAGCTGCGCGTGCACGCCAAGACCCTCGAGGAGGACGTCGCGCAGATCGAGCAGACCAGGAAGGCCGTGAGCGACGAGGCGATCCTCGGCGTCGACGCGAACCAGGGCTGGCGCGTGGCGGTCATCGGCGACGCTCCGCTCTGGGACCTGAAGCGCGCGACGGCCTTCTGCGAGAAGGCGGCCGAGCTCAACTACTCGTGGGTAGAGGAGCCGCTGGCCAATGACGCCTACGACGACCTCGCGAAGCTCAGGGCCGCGGTCGAGGTGCCCATCTCCGGAGGCGAGCTCAACAACCAGGGGCTCCCCGAGTTCGGGGTGATGCTGAAGCGGGGGTGCCTCGACATCTACCAGCCCGACGCCGTGCTCGTGGGCGGCATCACCGAGTGCTGGAAGATCATCCAGATGGTCCGCGAGGCCGGCCTGAAGTACAGCCCCCACACCTGGACCAACGGCATCGGCTTCGCGGT
>CAZQPP010000316.1:0-9870 GCA_964594295.1 uncultured Myxococcales bacterium
TCCTGCAACCACCTCCTCGTGGCAGGTGAGGGCAACGCCACGGTCCACGGCGGCAACGTGGCCGTCAACATCGAGGGCAAGAACCTGGGCGACGGCGACCGCTTCCTGCGCTACGAGCTCGTCCGCGGCGCCATCGACTTCCTGCGCTCCTGCCGCCCCGAGTCGGTGCAAGAGGAGCTCGGCTCCGTCCCGGTCATCGACTACCCGATCCGCCGATTCACCGTAGGCTACGCCCCCCAGAACGCCCTGGCCGAGCAGGACGCCCCGCCGAGCTTCGTGACCCGCTCGACCCCGCTCAACGCCTGCCTGAACCAGCCCGAGTCCGCCGGCGACCTCGCAGAAGACCCCGGCTGCTGGCGCTACTTCGCCCGCGACCGCAGCCTCGCCTCCGCCGACTGGAAGCTCGTCATCCCGCTCACCATCGCCGGCGCCGCCACCGACAACACCTGGCTCCTCGGCGAAGGCCTCAAAGAAGAGCAGCGCCCCATCATCGAGGACATCGTCCTCTACTTCCGCTACTCCACGCGGCCCGTCGAGGAGTAGCCCAGCCGACGCGAGGCGCCCGCCAAGGGCTGAAAGCCACCCTAACGTCGTCTCTCCCTGGCACCTCAGGAGAGCGGCGCTACTCCCTCGTGAAGCCTCGCCAGGGGAAGCGCTCGCAATCGATCGCCCATGGGGAAGATGTGCTCGCCGGCATGAATGACGTCGAGTGAGTCGAGCCGAAGGTCCTCGAGGGCGACGAGCATCGAGCGCGTCCTCCGCGGAGCCATCGTGCGCTTGACCTCGAAGCCCCGTCGCTGGTTCCCCCGAATGACGAGCAGGTCGAGCTCGGCGCCGGCGTGGGTCGCCCAGAAAAAGCACTCGCCGGTACGAGCGCCGAGGTGGTGCACGATCTCGCCGAGGACGAAGCCCTCCCAGGAGGCCCCGACCTTGACGTGTGCATCGAGCTCCTCCCTGTTGCGCAGGCCGAGGAGAGAGTGCAGCAGGCCGCTGTCTGCCAGGTAGACCTTCGGCGCCCGCACCTGTCGCTTGCGCAGGTTCTCGCGCCATGGCTGCATCAGCCTGACGACGTAGGCCGACGCAAGCAGGTCAAGGTAGCGCCGCACCGTCGTCGCGGCGATGCCGAAGGCCCGTGCAAACTCCGAGGCGTTCCAGATCTGTCCGTGGTAGTGCGCCAGCATCGTCCAGAAGCGGCGCAGGGTCTCGCTGGGGATGGTGATGCCGAGCTGGGGAAGATCGCGCTGCAAGAAGGTGTCTGCAAATTGGTGACGCCAGCGCAGGCTCGCGCGCTCGTCCGCCGCCAGAAAGGCACGTGGAAAGCCTCCTCGGAGCCAGAGACCGTCTCGTGAGGCGACCCCGACCTCGTCGAGGTGGAAGCCTTCGAGCACGTGGTAGGCGATCCTTCCGGCGAGGGTCTCGGAGCCCTGTCGGAGGAGCTCGGGTGAGGCGCTGCCGAGAACCAGGAAACGCGTATGGTCGGAGGTAGAGCGCCGGTCCACCAGCACGCGGAGCACCTCGAAGAGCCCCGGGCTGCGTTGGATCTCGTCGATGACCACGAGCCCCTCGAGGTCTTTGAGCGCGAGCATGGGCTCGTCGAGACGTCGCCGGTCGCCCGGGTCCTCGAGGTCGAACCAGTGTGACGCCCCCTCCCACTCCCTGCGGATCATGCGCGCGAGCGTGGTCTTTCCAACCTGACGCGCTCCCAGGACGCCCACCACGGGGAACTCGGCGAGAAGCTCCGCCGCGCGAGATCGATGCCGCACACGGGGTACATGACCAGAGCTCATTCTTGAATAATGACCGGTACACGCACGATTTTCAAGTTTCCACTGGTGGGGACGTTCTTGCGAATCTCACGATCTGCGATTCGCAACCGCCGCGATTCCGGTGGCTTGGCGCGACTGTGCCAAGCCGTGCGTCATCCCTCCCACATTGCTTTGACGCGAACGCTTGAGTGCGTCATCCGACCCACGTCGCTTTGACGCGCGCGCGCCCCGCGCTTTACCGCCGCACCGCCGGAGGGCACAATGCTGCGAGTGAAGAAGCTGGAGGCCTGGAATGCGCGTGACGAATCGGCTTGTCGTCGCAGCGGCGGTCGTCATCATTGGGGTCGCGTCTTGCAGCAGCTCGTCGGAGCCCGCCGCTGAGGACGCCGCAGGCCGCGCGGCGGCCGACGGGGCGGCGACCGCGACTGACAACACGAGCGGGGCTACGGGTGCGACGTTCCCGGGAGGCACCTTCCAGCTCACCGTTCACCAGGTGGGGGACGGCTGCCTCGACGGGGCGGCGGGGATCCTGTTCATGCCCACGGGGACCGACAAGCCCTACGACCTGCAGTACCCAACCGAGATTCCGGCTTACGAGAGCCTGCCGTCGACATTCACTATCAAGCTCGAGGAGCCCTTCAGCGAGATGTCGGTCACTCTCGAGAAGGACGGCCCGAACAAGATGAAGGCCCGCGGCTCGATCCAAACCGATCTGATCATCGACGAGACCATCTACGGCGACTGCCACGTGGACATGAAGATGGACGTCGACCTCACCGTCGTCGACTCGGACAACCTCGATCTCAAGGTCGCCGTGGAGGTGTCGGACTGGAGCTCGAAGACCGACAGCTGTCCCAAGATCGCCGCGGATCCCTGCACGG
Source organism: uncultured Myxococcales bacterium (assembly GCA_964594295.1). Classification (GTDB taxonomy): domain Bacteria; phylum Myxococcota_A; class UBA9042; order UBA3505; family UBA3505; genus CAZQPP01. Next base: position 2,648 of record CAZQPP010000316.1, read on the forward strand.
TGGACCTGACAATGAAGGGCAGGCGCAAGAGCTAGCGGCGCGCTGGAGTTGGTGTCGGCCCTGCCCCGTTGACACCTCGAGCCGCGAACGGACACCATCGAGAGCTGATGTCGACAGCGGCAGGGTGTAGCAAGCTCACGTGAACCAGAAAGCCACCCTCATCGCCTGCCTGACGCTCGCGTCGCTGGCGATCACGGCCTGGGAGTTCCTGCTGACGCGGGCCGCTTCCGTCTACTACTACTTCGATCTTGCCTACCTGGTGCTGGCCCTCTGCCTGGCCGGCATCGGGCTCGGTGCGCTGATCGCGCGGCGCCGTGTCGACAGGCTGCGACCCTGGCGCCTGCTGGCCTCGCAGCTCGCTCTCTCCTTCCTGCTGTGGCCCCTGCTGAACCGCTTCGACGCCGCCTGGTACAGCGCCAGCTTCGCTCTCCCCTTCGCAGCCTTCGGCGCGCTCTCGGCGGTCACCTGGTACCGTCTGGGCGAATGGCGGGGGAGGGTGCAGCTCTACGTGCTGGAGCTCGTCGCCGCCGTGTTGGGGATGACCCTGGCGGGGCCCGCGATCCTGAGCGCCAGCCCGCTCGACGTCCTCGGCGACCACGGAGTCGACACGCACCTGAAGCAGCTGGTGCGGGAGGAGTCCCTGGTCCGGCACACTCCCGCGCCTTCGAGCTGGGCGCAGACCGATCTCATCCGGACCTCGCGGGAGGACGTTCGCTACGTGTTCACCGACGGCATGTTCGTGACGCGGTCCGTCGCGTGGGATGGTCGGTCGCCGAGCTTCTCGGACCCGGAGCTCGAGTCCCTCGCGAAGATGAAGCGCCTCGCCTTCGCCGCCGCGCCGGAGGGACCGGTGGCGCTGCTCGGCGCGGGCGCCGGTTTCGATGTCGCCCTTGCGCTGCAGTCTGGCGCCGACGACGTCGCCGTTGTCGAGATCAACCCGGCGACGCTCCGTTTCGCACGAGATCTTGAAGCCTTCGCGGGCAACATCCTGACGCGCGGCGCGGTCACGGTGTTCGAGGATGACGCGCGACGCTTCGTGCAGCGGAGCCACAAGAGCTACGCCCACATCAACATTACGCTGATCCAGACCTCACCCGCCGCGGCCCGGGCCAGACACCACGTGGACGCGCGAATCCTGACCGAAGAGGCGGTGCTGCTGTACCTTCGGAAGCTCAGGCCGGGCGGTGTGCTGACGGTCATTCAGAACACCGAGGCTCTGGCGCGGGCGACGTCGCAGTTTCTCCGGCAGGTCGTGCCGAAGGAATACCAGGTCAGTCACTTCAGGCTCGCCGGCGAGCCTCGGAATCCGTTCCGCCACCTCTTCGTCGTCCGGGAGATCGCGAAGGACGACGCCCTGCAGCAGCTCGCTGCGGCGCACGGAGCGGTCACGGCGAAGGTCGAGCCGCCGAGAGCCCCCTATCGCCCGGTCACCGACGACCGCCCCTTCTTCTTCGAGTCGGGAACGCCGTTCGTCTTCCAGAACCAGCTACTCGCCCTCGCCTGCACCCTGTTGATACTGCTCCTGCTCGCTTCGGAACGCCGCACGAGCGGCATGCTTCGATGTCAGCTGTCGGCGACGATCGCGGGCGCCGCCGCCCTCGCCTATCAGATCATGGCAGTGTATCACGTTCAAAGCGCGCTCGGCCTGCCGGGTCTGGCCATGGCGGCCGCTGTCGCCGCCGTGCTCGGCGGCGCCGGCCTCGGCGCCCTCTTCTTCTACCGGCGCGATCCCCGGCAGCTGACCGTGGGCATTGCCGGCGCCTCGAGCCTGCTCGTCTACACCTTCATCGCACCTGGCCTGCCAACCTGGCTCGCTGGCTGGCCGGCCGCATGGGCGTCCGCCTCCACCTTGCTGCTGACGACGATCTGCGCGCTGCCGCTCGGGCTGCCGTTCCTGGTCGCCGTGCAGCAGGCAACGGACATCGGTGACCGGGCGGAAGCCCGCGTGATTGCGCTGGACGGCCTCGGTGGGTTGCTGGGCGCTACGGCGGGCAGTGTCGTCGTGTTGACGTTCGGGTATTCGACGTTGGGGGTACTCCTCGCCGCGAGCCTGGCCGCCTTCGCAGGTCTGGGAGGCGGGAGGAGCCCCAGCAGGGGGTGAGTCAGAGCTGCATGAAGAGCCGGAGCCGCACGCTGAGCATGTCGTTCTCGCGGGCGTTGTCGAAGGCGGGCTCGAGATCGGCGCGGTCGTACACAATCGAGCCCGTCCGCTTGGTGCTGCAGCTCCACTACAACGTCTACGGGCCCGAGGCGGTCATCCGGAGCTCCCGAGGCGGGGCGGAGCTGAAGGTCGGGTTGCTCTTCTAGACCTCGCCGAGGCCTCACCGGCTCGCCCGGCCGTGCGTTGCACGTGGGTGTTCGTCTTTGAGGAGCCACAAAGGCTCGCTTCGGGCGCCCTACTGTGATCTATGATGGGGGCGTACTCTTGGAGGTTGATCCGTGCTCTCCTTCGAAAACGTCCGCGACGTTCAGAAATACGTGTCCGAGCGCGAAATCGAGTTCATCGCGCTCTGCGCCGTCGACATAGCCGGCCGCCTGCGCAATGTCACCATCCCGGCGCAGAACCTCGGCCCCAAGCTGATGAACGAAGGTCTCGGCTTCGACGCCTCGAACCTCGGCTTCGCCGGGGTCGAGAGGTCGGACATGCTGCTCATGCCCGACCTCGCGTTTGGCTTCGAGGACCCGGTCGAGCCCGAGTCGAAGGTCCTGTACTTCTTCTGCGACATCCTCGAGCTCGGGGGCCGCGAGACCTTCCACCAGGACATGCGCGGCATCGTCGATCGCGCCATCGCCGCTCTGGAGAAGGAGGGCGTCGCGGACGCGGTCACGGTGGGCGTCGAGCTCGAGTTCAACGTCATCGACCAGCTCTACAGCAAGCTGACCGAGCGTGAGACCTCCTACCGCCTCGAGAGCAGCGAGATAGCCAACCCACCGAGCGGTGAGGAGGTCTACCGCATCGCCCGGAAGCGCGGCTACTTCCGGGCCCAGCCCAGCGACCACCTCTTCTCGCTCCGCAACGAGATCGTCTCCGCCTTCCAGAAGCTGGGAATGGAGGTCAAGTACCACCACCACGAGGTCGGCGCCTCCCAGGTGGAGATCGAGTTTCGCTTCCTGCCGGTGCAGTTCATGGCCGACGCGACCGTGCTCGCCAAGAACATCTGCCAGCGCGTCGCCCTCAGGCACGGCAAGATCGCGAGCTTCCTGCCCAAGCTGATCCCGGGCGAGGCCGGCAACGGCATGCACGTGCACCAGTTCCTGACGAAGCAGGGCAGGAACGTCTTTCACGACGACGAGGGCCTCTACAAGCTGAGCCGGACGGCGCTGTCCTACATCGGCGGCATCCTCGACCACGTGTCCTCTCTGGCCGCCTTCACCAACCCGACCAGCAACTCCTACCGGCGCCTCGTGCCCGGCTTCGAGGCGCCGGTGAAGGTCGTCTTCGCCGAGGGCAACCGCTCGGCGGCGATCCGCATCCCGGGCTATGTCACCGACCCGCAGGAGCGGCGCTGCGAGTTCCGCGCCATCGACGCCACCTGCAACCCCTACCTCGCCTACGCCGCGATGGTGATGGCGGGCCTCGACGGCATCCGGCGGGAGCTCGACCCCACGAAGCTGGGCTTCGGGCCCTACGAGGCCAACCTCTACGAGCTGCCGGCCTCCGAGCTGGAGAAGATCAGATCGCTCCCGACCTCGCTGGAGCGCGCTCTCGACTGCCTCAAGGCCGACATGGAGTACCTGAAGAAGGACTCTGTCTTCCCCGACATCCTCATCGAGCAGTGGATCACGGCCAAGACGAATGACATCGAGGAGATGAGGCGGGTGCCACACCCCTGGGAGGTAGCTCGCTACTACGATCTGTAGGGCGCCCACCAGGAATCACCCCGCAGACGCCAGTTTGCGGGGCGATCTAGCTCGCGTTTGCGTTGAGATCCACGGGCGTGCCTGGTATCATTTCTCTGCGCATGGACGCTGCGACACACGTAGGAAGGCAGTTTGTCATGAGGCACCCAGGGTGTCCTTCTCGTGCTCTGCGGAGGTAGCCGTGTTTCGAGCATCCCTGGTCGGCCCTCACAGAAGCTCGAAGGCAATTTCGCCGGCCCTCGCCGAGAGCAAAACCACGAGCTTCAGCGCCGCCCGACTGACGATCGCCTCTGCGTGCGCGGTCTCGCTCATGCTCGCGGGCTGTTCCCCCGATCTACCCGATCGAGAGCGAGCGGACGGCTCCGGCAACGGCGCCCAGTCGACCAACGCCCAAGCTCAGGCGGTCACGTCCACGATCGGCCCCAAGGGAGGAAGGATCGAGCTTGCTCCCAGCGTCCCCAGCTTCCCTGGCGAGAAGGTCGCCCTGGACGTGCCCGAGGGAGCCCTCTCGTCGCCGGTAGAGCTGACGATGATCCTGGTCGCGGCCGAGAAGGCCACGGTCGGCGACGGCTATGAGATCGCCGGCAGGCACGTCCGCATCGAGCCCGGCGGGCTGGAGCTCGAGAGGCCCGCGACGCTGTCGTTGCCCTTTGCCCCAGCCGACGAGGGCGCCCGCTATGTCTCAGTCCTGACTCGCGAAAACGCGGAGGTGGCTTGGACTCCCATGCCAACCTCCGTGGTGGACAAGGAGGAGCGCACCGTCAGCGCCTCGCTCTGGCACTTGTCGGAGTACCGCCCAGCCTACCTCGTGTCCGAGTACACCTTCGACACTGCCTTCGACCCAGAGCGGGATGGCTTCGGCTTCGCCGACATCGGCCACAACATCGGCCACCCACAGGACTGCCCGGACGGCGCCAGCATCGCCTTCGCGGCTTACGCGAGCTGGTTGTTCGAGCACAAGCCCGACGCGGGCTTGAAGCGGCGCTACTGCAGCTCCTGTTTGGATCCGCGAAGCCTCGTTCGCTCGGAGGTCATCGAGAGGAGCCGCCTGCTCTGCGAAGACGGGCTCGCCCTGACGTGTGGCCTCTTTCTGCGCTTCTACCCATCGTGGGTGTCCATCCTCCGCGGCTTCGACGCGCTCGACGAGGCCGAGGACAGTGACTGGCAACAGTACTGGTCGATCCGGAGCGCCATGTTTCGGACTGCCAAGCCGCAGCTCCTGCTCCTCGGCACGAGCGACGACGCTTGCAACGACGACACCTGTCATCACAGCGTCCTGGCGATCGCTTACACCCCTCACTCCATCAAGATCTACGATCCGAGCTACCCCGAAGAGACGCGAGAGCTGGCATTCGTCGGCCTTGGGATGGAAGAGTACGACGGACGATACGTGAAGCTCTACCATCTTGGCGACTACCCGATCTTCAAGGTTATCGAGGAGATGGGGCTCTTCGAGGCTTTCGATCCCAAGATGTGCCAGAGCCAAGCCTCGGAGGCGGCCGCGTCCACGATCGGCCGCAAAGGAGGGACGCTCGAGCTTGCCCTCGGTGTCCCGACCCATCCTGATGCCCGGGCCGTTCTGGACGTACCCATGGGAGCCTTATCCGCGCCGGTAGAGCTGACCATGAGCCTGGCCGCGGACGAGGAGAGCACGGCCGGCGACGGCTATGAGGTCGCCGGCGGTCACGTCCGCATCGAGCCCGGCGGCCTGGAGCTCGAGAGGCCCGCGACGCTCTCGTTGCCCTGGTTCCCAGCCGACGAGGGCGCCCGCTACGTCTCAGTCCTGTCTCGGGAGAGCGAGGAGGTGGCTTGGACGGCCCTGCCAACGTACGCGGTGGATGAGGAGGAAGGCACCGTCAGCGCCTCGCTCTGGCACTTCTCAGAGTTCCGCGCAGCCTACCTTGTGTCTGACGACGCATTCGACACCGGCTTCGATCCGGAGCGGGATGGCTTCGGCTTCGCAGACATCGGCCACCCGGAGAACTGCGCGAACGGCGCCGGCATAGCCTTCGCAGGCTACGCGAGCTGGTTCTTCGAGCACAAAACGGACGTGGACCTGATGGGGCGCTACTGTAGCTTCTGTTTTGATCCGCAGAGCCTCGTTCGCTCGGAGGTCATCGAGAGAAGCCAGCTGCTTTGCGAAGACGGGCTTGCCTTGACGTGCGACCTGTTCCTGCACTTCCACACGTTGTGGGTGTCCATCCTCCACCGCTTCGACACGCTCGACGAGGCCGAGGACGAAGACTGGCAACAGTACTGGTCGATCCGAGGCGCCATGTTTCGGACCGGCAAGCCGCAGCTCCTCGGCTTGAGCAGCGACACGTGCAACGACGACACCTGTCGTCACGGCGTCCTCGCGATCGCTTACACCGACCGTTCCATCAAGATCTACGACCCGCGCTACCCCGAAGAGACGCGAGAGCTGACATTCGAAGCCGCTGGGATGGAAGAGTACGACGGACGGTACGTGAAGCTCTACCATCTCAGCGACTACCCGATCTTCAAGGTTATCGAGGAGGTAGGGCTCTTCGAGGCCTTCGAGCCCCACAGCTGCCATCCCGAGTCGTGTGATGGCTGTGACAACGACTGCGACGGCGATGTCGACGAAGACGGCATCTGCGACGACCCAGCCTTCAAGGACCCGCTCGACACCAACACCGAGGAAGTGCTGGTCACGATCACGCAGATCGACACCACTCCCCGGTCAAGGAAGATCAAGCTCTTCGCCAAGGTGGAGACCGAGCACGGCAAGCCCCTGCAGAGGCTTACTGCGGGCAACTTCATGCTACGCGAGACGGTCGGGGGCATGAGCTCTGCCGTCACGGTGGACTCCGTGTACACAGTAGAAGGATCGTCTGAGGCCATCAGCGCGGGGCTCCTGATCGACTCGAGCGGCAGCATGGGCAGCCCGACCGGATCGAGCTCGCCCTTGGGCATGGCCAAGGTCGCGGCCAAGCTCTTCGTGGAGGAGCTCAAGCCCGAGGATGCCGCCGCGGTCGTCAACTTCGGGTCCGCGGTCCAGGTCCAGTGTGAGTTCACGAACGACAAGCAGACCCTGTTCGCGGCCATCGAGGCGTGCGCCGACGGCGGAAGCACGTCCATGTACGACGCCCTCTTGACGGGCATAGAGATGGCTGCGGGGCGCAGCGGTCAGCGGGCTTTGGTCCTCCTCTCTGACGGAGTGGACAACGACTCGGTGTGCTCGCCGTGGTGCAAGCCGAACGTGGCGATAGCACCGGCTGCGGAGAATGGAGTTCCGATATTCACCATCGGTTTGGGGGCCAGGCGTGGCAGCGTCCACGAAGCCGCTCTCATCGCTATCTCGGACGGCTCATTCGCGGGTCGGAACGGCTCGGGCTACT
>CAZQPP010000317.1:0-9828 GCA_964594295.1 uncultured Myxococcales bacterium
GAAGGCGGCGTCGGGCAGGCCGGCGTAGGTCGCGAGCAGCAGGCTGGTGCCCGGGCACTCGACGAGGCGGCTCGGGGCCGCGCTCAGGCGCGTGGTGCGGAGCTTGGCGACGCCGCCGTCGGCCAGCTCGGGCAGAGAGCCCAGGATCAGGTCCCTGCCGCTGGTGAGGGCCGCCACGGTCGGGCCCGGGTGGTCGGCCGAGCCCTCCTCGAAGTGGAGCAGGGCCGTGGGGCTCGAAGAGATTCCCTTGACCTCGGAGAGGCCGTTCTCGAGGTCGACGAGGTGCAGCTCGTAACGTCCCTCGGACGCGACGAGGGCCTTGGGGCGCTGCTCCTGGCCCGCGGCAAAGGGCCAGACGTCGACGGGCCGCACCCCCACCGCGTGGGCGTTGATGCTCACGGCGACGGGCACCCTGCCCTCCTGGCCCTGGGTCAGCGGGGTGATGGTCAGCACGTGCAGGTCCCCGCTCCCGTTGAGCAGCACGTGGGCGACGAGCTCGCCGCCGGGCCGGGTCGCGGCCTCGAAGCGGACCTGCCGCACCCTCACGTCGGCGACGCCGCCCGGCGAGAGCAGCACCAGGGTCTCGTCCCACCCGGGGTGGTCGAGGTCCAGGATCGCGAGGCGCCCGGAGAGACGCAGCAGCGCCAGGCGCAGCTTGCCGGCGGCGCTGTCCTCCAGGACCGGGGCGAGGTCGACGCCCAGGATGCCAGCCGTGCCGGCGTGGATCGTTCGCCTCTTCGGGTTCTCGCTCGTTTCCTGCCTCGTCAGGTCGACCACCGCCATCTCACCGGCGTTGGTGGCGCCGAGCGCCGAGCGCGACGAGCTCGCCGCCGGGTCGTGGTAGACGATTGCGCGCTCCCCGTCGGGGGTCAGGACCATGGCGCTGAAGGCGCTCTTCAGGTCATAGCGGTAGCTCTTCCCGCTCTTGCCGGGCTCGGCCATGAGCTCGAGCACCTCCTGGTCACCGTGGAGGAGCACCATCGCCTCTCCGCCCGGGTGGGCCGCCACCACGGAGGCGTCACCGTCGAGGGAGGTCGAGCTGACCTTGTCTCCCTTCGTCTCCGGGACCAGGATCCGGTCCCGCGCGCGATCGAGCAGCATCAGGTGCCCGCTCAAGGCCACCGGTTCGAGCTGGGCTGCCGCCAGGTTCGCGTCCTGGTTGCCTATGTAGGCGCATGCAGAGCCCAAAAAGGGCACCAGGGCCGCGGCCAGGAGCCTCCCCATAGTGTGTTTCATCATCGCTGAAAGACCTCCTTCGCGTCGCTCCAAGCGCCTAATGTAGCAAGTCCCGGGCCACGGCGCGCGTCTCCAGGGTGACACTCACAAGCCCCCGCAACGATACACGAAATACCCTACGCCTCCCCGCACACGCGCGCTCTGCGATCATGACATCGGTGTCAACGCGCAGACGCCGAGCTGACATTTGGATCAGGCCCCGGCCCTCAGCCCCGCGCACCCATCCACCAGCACGCGGCCATGAACGTGGCAGAGGCCGCCCCCCGCGAGAGCACCAGCCTGTAGCGCGTCCCGTGCACGGTCCAGACCGCGACCGCGAGCAGACCGAGGAGCAGCGCCTGGCCGAGCTCCACGCCGAGGTTGAAGCACAGGAGCGCCACGGCGAGGTCGAGGCCGGAGAGATCGAGGTCCAAGAGCACGCCCGCGAAGCCGAAGCCGTGCACGAGGCCGAAGACCCCGGCCACGGCGCAGCGCAGGCGGGCCGGCCGCGGGCTGCACCGCACCCACTCGAGGTAGGCCGCGGCGAAGAGCGCGAGACCGAGCAGCGCCGGCACGGGCACGCGCATCCAGCCGGCGAGGGCGAGGAGCGGGAGGGCCGCGAGCAGGAGCAGCCCGCCGACCCTGGAGACGGGCCCCTCCTCCGTCGCGGCGAGCACCTCCACGGCGAGCACGGCGATGGAGGCGGCGATGAGCAGCTCGACGACCTCGCCGGCGGGGCGGGCGACGCCGGTCACGGCGAGGGCGAGGGTGACCGAGTGGCCGGCGGTGAAGGCGGTCGCGGTCACGAGGAGGTCTCGGAAGAGACCCCTGGCGCCGGAGCTGGTGAGCCACACCGCGAAGAGCAGGGTGATGAGGAAGAGCACATGGTCGACCCCGGTGCCGATGTGCACTACGCCCAGCCACAAGAACGAGAGCGCCGAGCTGCCGCCGGCGTGCGCTCGGGGCCCGACCTCGAGCGTCGGATACCCACCGCCGAGCGCTCTGTCCAGCGACGCCGCGCCCGCGCGCAGGCGCACCAGGTGGGTGTGCTGCGCTCCGAGCTCCGGCAGCAGGTCGATCCTGAGACGGGCCCCCTCGCTCTCCGGCGGCGCCGGGCAAACCACCCGCGCCCCGACGACGGCGAAGCGGTCCACGAGCCGGGCGGGCTCCGGCCGCACGTGCAGGTCGCAGCGCTCACCGTTTTGGACGACCGAGACGCCTCGAAGGACGCGCTCCCGCGCCCCGCGCCGCATCTGCGCCAGCTGAGCCGGCCCGATGGAGCCGGTCTCGAGCCCTCTCCCGACGATGGTCTCGGCGAGGTTGGTCACCTGCAGCTCGAAACGCACGGTGCCTTCCGCGCCCTCGAAGCGCCACGACGAGGTCGAGAAGGAGCGCGTGTGCGCCTCGACCAGGTTCGGCGTTCCCAGCAGGGCGAGCACCGCCGCGACAATGCCGAGGACGAGGAAGCCCGCGACCCGCCACGCCTTCACCTCTGCGTCTCTGCGCCTCCGCGCGAAGCTCTCAGCCGGTGGCTCAGACAGCCTATTGAGACGCCGCGCCAACGCGTCCCTCCAGCGCCCGCCTCACCCTCGCCTCGGCGTCTGGCGCAAGCAGGACCTCCGCCTCACGGCACACCTCTTCGACGTAGCGCGCGAATGCCTCGAGGGAGACCCTGCGGCGCCAGCGGGCGAGCACGGCCGAGCGCGCCTCCTCGAAGGGAAGGGCCTTGCCGCGAAGGACGGCATCCACCCGGACAAGGTGCAGGCCCCCGGGTCCCGGCACGGGCGGAGAGACATTCGCTGCCGGGGTGGCTTTCATGGCGCGTACGAAGGCCTGGCCCCTCGCGACGAGGAGATCGGGCTCGGCATGAGGTCGAGCTGCGTCGAGGTGGGCGAATGATACATCTCCATGTCTGGCGCGCAGCGATCCCCAGCCCTCTCCCGCCGCCAGGCGGCTCAGGATGGTCTCGCGCACGCGGCGCGGGTCTTCTCCACGGCCGGGGGCGAGCACGAGCTCCGAGACACGGTAGCTCGGCTCACCGACGAAGAGCTTGGAGTAGCGCTCGTGGTATGCGCGCAGCTCCTCCTCGCTGGGCTCCCGGGCCGCCTCTTCCGCCGTCACCAGGGTCCGGACCGCCTCCACCACCCGGCGCCTGACGATCACGTCGCTCGAGACCAGGCCGAGGGCCACGCCCCGCTGGAAGATGGCCTCGTCGACGATGACCTCCTCGATGGCGCGGGCGGCCGTCTTCTCGGAGCCCGCCCCCGCCCGCCTCAAGATCTCCTCGGCGCCGAGGCTCACGTCTCCCACGCGCAGCACGGCCCCTTCGGGCAGACCGGGATCGCCGACCGACGAGAGGCCGGCGACCATCAGCGCGATCCCGCAGGCCATGGTCAGGGGGAAGAACCACGAGCCGGCGCGACGCCGCTGCTCGGCGGGGGTGGCGGTCACGGGTGGTAGAGGTAGACGGGGGAGGACCAGGCGCGCTCGTTCGCGGCCGACTTGCACTCGTCTTCGGAGCCGCGCTCACCGGGGCAGGGCTTGCTCTCGAGGCAGGTGCCCGACTCGTCGCGCGTGCAGCGCAGGGGATCTACGTTGACCTGCTCGCTCTCCTCTTGCAGAGCGCGAGCGTAGTAGACCACGTCCTCTGTGAGCTGCGGGTACTCCGGGTCCGTGAAGGTGGTCTTGCAGTCGTCGAGGCCGAGGCTGCCGTCTTCGGCCTCGCAGTCGAAGCTCTGCCAGGGGTCCTCCACGAGGCTCGCGACCTCGCCGTCGGGGAGGGGGTTGCGACGGATTCGCACGACCTCGAGGCGCACGATGGGGTGGCGCTTCTGCTCGTGCGGCACGTAACACCACCCGCGGCAGGTCTCCTCGGCGAAGGTCGGTGGGTCCTCGACGTAGCCGGCCATCGCCGTCAGCTCGCAGTCCTCCCGGTCGACCGGGGCGCCGACGGCACGCACCTCGAAGGTGGGCGCGGCCCCGAAGCCCTTGAGCACCGATCCCATCGGGTGGCGGGTAGTCTCGTCTTCCTTGAGGTCGAACCAGAGCTTGATGCGCGGCCCGCTCGTGGCGAAGATCTCGCGGCGCACGAAGGCGTCGAAGATGGCCTCGCGCAGCGGGTCCTCGTTGCCGGTCGGCACGTGCACACCGGTGACGCCGCCCGTGTACCAGAAGCTGTAGCTCTGGATGACCGGGTTGCGTGCGGCGGTTATGAGGCCGTCGAGCAGACCCTCGGGGATCTCGGCGAACTCGCGCTCCTCGTGGACCGAGCCCGGGCGCGCGTGGTGCGTGTCCGTCGCCCCGAGGAAGGCCATCTCGTAGTAGGGCCTGTCCTCGTACAGGGCGGTCGAGCTCAGCGGGGTCGCGAGGGCTGCCTGCACCGAGCCCTGCGGAGCGTATCCCGCCGCCGGCGCGAAGGAGCAGCTCGGGCACTGGCCGCAGTCCAGCCAGTCGATCACGCCCTCGTCGCCGCCGAAGATCTCCATGGCGTTGCACGCGAGGGCGCCGTCGGGGCCGAGGGCCTTCTCCTTGGCGCGCTTGCAGGCCAGGGCCCCGAGCCTCACCGCGTCGCAGTGCTCGTCGATGAGCTCGTAGCAGCGACGGCAGCAGGGCACGTAGTTGCCCCGGCGCTCGTTGCAGAGGCAGCTCTCGTCGCCTTCGGTCGGGTCGCAGGCCCGGCTCGTCGCCACGTTGTTCTCCCAGACCACGTAGTCGGGGGCCTTCTCCACGTGCTCCTCGGAGCTGCCGTGCTTCGAGAAGACCTCGAAGTAACGCTCGTACTCGGGCCAGTAGTCGGCCTGGGTGTAGTCGCGGAGGAACTCGGCGAAGCCGCCGAGGCCCCAGGCTGTCCCGTGGGCACCGACCACGACCTTTCGCAGCACGCCCTCGGCGCCCTTGCGCCACTTGTCGAGCTTCCTGAAGAGGTCCTCGGGGCGGTGGGCGACGGCGAGGCAGTCCGAGTCGGCGTCGGGCACGTCGCTGGCGCACGCGTCGAGGGAGAGGAGCTCTACGAACTCCGAGGCCGGGTACACCCGCGGCTCTCCCTCCTCGCCCTCCGACTCGGTGACGGCCCTGCCGAAAGACGATCCGTAGAAGCTGTCGTCCCCGCAGGTGCCGTCGGGGTCGCAGCGGTCCTGGAAGACGCTGACGTCGGAGGCGCCGATGGGGCGCGGGGTGGTCTCCTCGTCCTCGATGCCCTCGAAGTGAACGATCTTGTGCCCATAACGTTTGGCGACGGCGTCCCCAGGCACGTTCGGCGCCTGGGTCCACTCGAAGCCGACGTAGGCGACGAACTCCTCCCCGGGCCGCACGTCCGCCTGGCACTCGCGCACCTGCTCGCGGATGTTGTCCCAGTTGTCCTTGGACTGGAACTCGGCGTGGTCGGAGCTGACGAAGAAGTCCAGGTCGACGCAGTGGCGGGCGTACTGGCAGGCGTCAAAGACGTCGCGCGGGTACTTGAGCTCGCCGGCGAGCATGAGCGCCGCGAAGGCGTCGGGCGAGAAGCGCGTGTGCACGTGGTTGTCTCCCCAGTACACCCAGGTAGGGGCATCCTCCGCCGCCCTGTCCTTGATCGGATCGGGCCCCTCCCACGCCGCGGGCGCTCCGGGATCCTTGGGCGAATCCTGCGTCGGGCCCGAGTCCTGCTCGGAGGCGGCGCCCGTGCCCTCCGCGGCCGGCGCCTCGGTCTCGGTCTCCGCCTTGCATGCCACGAGGCCGAGCCCGAGGGCTGCCACGAGCGCGAGCAGGGACAGTCGTCTGACCTTCATCTCTACCTCCGAAAGCCGCCGGGGCGGCGGCAGCGCAACAGCGCTCAGGGGCACTGCGGGCACCCCACACACTTTCCCGAGCAGAATGGCGGCTCGCAGCCGTCGCAGAGATCGGGCTGGGGCACGCTCCGGGGCGCCGTCGTCTCCACCGCGCAGTAGCGGCCCTCCTCCGTCTCGGCGCAGCTCCAAGCCTCGGACTGCACGTCGTAGCTCGCCCGGTTCACGAAGTCGAAGGACTCGGACGAGCAGTCGCCGTCTATCTTGCAGGGCACGGCGCAGATTGCGTTCTGGGTCGACCACTCCGTCGAGGCCATGTTCGAGCCGCCCGGGCGGTAGCTCCCCGAGAGCAGCCCGGTCAGGCACTCTCCGGACTCGCACGTCTCCGGCCACAGAGGGTCGCACAGCTCGGCACTCTTCTGGTGCCAGCAGGCCATGCCGTTCTCCTCGTAGGGGCACTCCTTGTCGCCCTCCGAGCCGCATGCGGCGAGTCCCGAAGCACAGAGAACGAGCAGGGCGACTGCTTTGAACAACACCGACTCCCGTGCTGGTCGGTGGGAATCATAGCTCATGCGCCAACAGCCGCATAAGACGTCCTCGTCCTCACTCCCCCCGCTCGTACGCCCCCATGTCGTTCCGCGCCTGCCCGTCTCCGTCACCATCCACAGGCCGCGAGCTGCCGTCGAAGTCGGCCCCGATGCCGTAGAGGTCGACCTCCGGGCCCGCGTCTATGCAGGGGCTCCCGGCGCCGAGGCGGAGGTCGTCGTTCTTGTAGTCTCCGTCCTTCGTGAACGCGACGAAGAGCGGGTCCGCCGAGATGTTGCCCGCGACGCCGGTCTGGCTCGCGAGCTGGCCGGCGTAGTTCCTGTTGTTCCCGTACACGTCGTTGTGGGTGAAGGTGACGGGCACCCCCGCGTTGTCGTTCACGCCCCGCTGGTTGAAGGCGATGACGTTACCCGTGACGACCGGCGAGACGAACTCCGAGCCACAGCAGATGAAGAGGTAGAGGCCGTCGGTGTCGTTGCCGACGATGGTGTTCTGGGCCACGACCGAGGAGTTGTTGTGGGAGACCATGACGCCGTGACCTCTGTTGAAGACGACGACGTTGTTGAAGAAGATGGCGGTGGAGGAGAAGCCGTGCTCGGTGCCGCTCAGGCGCACACCCGCGCCGTTGTTCCTGGCCGAGTTGTAGGCGACGAGGTTGCCGTAGATCAGATCCTGGCTGCCGTGGCTCATGATGCCGCCGCCGTCTCCGCTGCTCCCGTTGGCGTTGTTCGAGAGGACCGTGTTGCGGCGCATGGTCGTCTGCGATCCCCAGGCATAGACACCTCCCCCGCCCATGTTGCTCGCGGCGGCCCTGTTGTTGGAGATGGTGTTGTCTTCGATGACCGCGAAGGGCGAGAAGAGCGCGAAGACGCCGCCGCCGTGGCCTGAGACCTGGTTCCCGCGGATGCGGTTGCCGCGGATGGTCGGGCTGCTCCTCAAGATGAAGACGCCGCCGCCGCTGCGGCTGTTGTTGCCACCGCGGTCGTCCCAGGTCCCCCACGAGGCCTGCGACCTCGTGCCGGTGCCGCCCGTGACCGTGAAGCCCACCAGCCCGGCGCCGCTCTCGCCGCTCTCGGGGAAGCTCACCACCGAGCCCTGCCCTCCCCCGTCTATGTGGGTCGCCTCGGGCCCGCCCGATGACTCGATGAGGATGCCGTGGCCGCCTTCGTCGACGCGCTCGGCGTAGGTCCCCGGCCGCACGACCACGTGGCCGCAGGAGAGCACCACCGCACGATCGACCCCGGCCTGTATCGCCGGCAGAGGCGCCGCCACCGATCCGTCCGCACCACCGCCCGAGTAAGCCTGGTCCACGTACACCGGGCAGCGGTCCACGCAGTCGGCGATCTTGTCGCCGTCCTCGTCGGGGAAGCCTTCGTCCGCCTCCCCGTCCCCGTCGTTGTCCTTGCCGTCGCACTCCTCGGTGTCAAAGCAGTCCGCCGTCCCGTCGAGATCGGAGTCGAAGCCCTCGTCGACCTCGCCGTCCCCGTCGTTGTCCACGCCGTCGCACTCCTCGGTGTCCGAGCAGTCGGGCAGCCCGTCCTCGTCCGAGTCGAAGCCCTCGTCGATCTGCCCGTCGCAGTTCGAGTCCCGGCCGTCGCAGACCTCGAGGGCGGCGGGGTTCACGGCCGCGTCGGCGTCGTCGCAGTCACCGCTCACCTCCGCCGCGCCGCCCGCGGGCCTCGAGCAGAGGCAGCTCGCCTCGACGAGCGCCCCCCACCCGTCGCCGTCGCCGTCCAAGTAGAAGTCCCTGCAGCCCAGCGAGCCGGCCCCGTCCACGTCGCCGTCGCAGTTGTCGTCGCGCCCGTTGCAGCGCTCCTCCGCGGCGCCGTGCACGCCCCTGTCGCCGTCGTCACAGTCGTCGGGCAGCGTGCTCTTGTGCACGCCGTCGGCGGCGCAGAGGCATCGTGCGTCGGTCGGGACGCCGTGACCGTCCTGGTCGCGGTCGGCGTAGCGCATGCGGCATCCGATGGAGTGCTCCTCGTCGACCTCGCCGTCGCAGTCGTTGTCACGCCCGTCGCACAGCTCGGGAGCCTTCGGGTAGGAGCCCGCGTCGTGGTCGTCGCAGTCGCCGGCCACCGGCGTCTTGTAGGCGCCGTCCGCACGGCACAGGCAGAGCACGTCGTCCTCGAGACCGTAGCCGTCGCCGTCACGGTCAGCATGGAGTCGCCGGCAGCCCGCCGCGTCCACGCCGTCGCGCGCGCCGTCGCAGTCGTCGTCCACGCCGTTGCAGGACTCGGGCGCGCCCGGGTGGATGGAGGCCACCGAGTCGTTGCAGTCTCCCCCGACGCTCGTGCGGAAGTAGCCCTCGGGCCCGCAGAGGCACAGGACCTCGTCCTCCGCTCCGAAGGCGTCACCGTCGAAGTCCCGGAAGCGCGGCGCGCACCCGAGGGCCCCCGGGTCGTCGGCCCGGCCGCTGCAGTCGTCGTCGAGCCCGTTGCAGATCTCCGTCGCGCCCGTGTAGCGGGAGGCGTCCCCGGGGGCGCAGTCGGCGCGGTCGGGATCGCCGTCGCCGTCGTCGTCCGCGTCGCAGGCGTCGCCGGCCCCGTCGGCGTCGAGGTCTCCCTGCTCGGGGTTGGTGACGAGCGGGCAGTTGTCGCGGAGGTCGTCCACCCCGTCGCCGTCGTCGTCGGCGTCGGTGCAGTCGGCCTCACCGTCGGCGTCGGTGTCGGTCGCGCCGTCGTCGACGAGCTGGTTGCAGTCGTTGTCCCTCCCGTCGCAGACCTCGACCGCGCCGCGGTGCACCTCCGGATCATGGGGCGCGCAGTCGGTGGCGTCAGGGTCGCCGTCGCCGTCGTCGTCATCTGCGCACACGTCCCCCACCCCGTCGCCGTCGAGGTCCGCCTGATCCGCGTTGGCGACGAGGGGGCAGTTGTCCGCCTCGTCCGTCACCCCGTCCCCGTCGTCGTCGCCGTCCATGCAGTCGGCCGCTCCGTCCCCGTCGGTGTCGGGGTGCCCGTCGTCCGTCAAGCCGTCGCAGTCCTCGTCGGCGCCGTTGCAGAGCTCGGTCGCGCCCGGGTGTATCGCCGCCTCCGTCGGGCGGCAGTCGAGCGTGTCCGGCGTCCCGTCCCCGTCGTCGTCGGGGTCGCAGGCGTCGCCGGCGCCGTCCCCGTCGAGGTCGGCCTGGTCGGCGTTGTGCGCGAGGGGGCAGTTGTCGACCGAGTCCGCGACCCCGTCGCCGTCGTCGTCGCCGTCGCACTCATTGCCTTCACCGTCACCGTCGGTGTCGAGCTGGTCAGAGTTCTTGGTGAGCTGGCAGTTGTCCTGCGAGTCGAGCACGCCGTCGTTGTCGTCGTCGCTGTCGCAC
>CAZQPP010000318.1:0-9806 GCA_964594295.1 uncultured Myxococcales bacterium
GGCACCGGCTCGTCTCGCGAGCAGGCCGTGACGGCCCTGCAGCACCGCGGCATCGCAATGGTCGTGGCCGCGAGCTTCTCTCAGACCTACCTCCGCAACGCCTTCAACAACGGCTTCCTCTGCATCGCCTGCCCGGACTTCGTCGCCCGAGCACGTGCGGAGCTCGCTGTCGCCGAAGGCGAGAAGACCGTCATCCCGGGAGACATCCTCGATGTGAGCTTCCGAGACGGCACGATCACCTGGCGCGGAGAGTCCTTCGCCTTCCCGCCCCTCGGCCCAGTGCCGCAGTCCCTCGTGGTTGCCGGCGGGGTCGAGAACCTCGTACGCAAGCAGCTCGGCCTGGCCTGAGCCCCACCAGAACTCCAATACTCTAGTTTCTTTGAGGAGATCCTCATGACCACTCGTACCGTTGTCGCCATGCCGGGCGACGGAATTGGAAAGACCGTCCTCAAGGAGTCCATCCGCGTGCTCGACGCGGTGGGCTTCGACGCCGAGTACGTCCACGGAGACATCGGCTGGGACTACTGGATCAACGAGGGCAACGCCCTCCCCGAGCGCACCGTCGAGCTGCTCGCCGAGCACAAGCTCGGGCTCTTCGGCGCCATCACGTCCAAGCCCAAGCCCCAGGCCGCCGCCGAGCTGCGCCCCGATCTGCGCGACAAGGGCTTCAGCTACTTCAGCCCGATCGTCGGCATGCGCCAGCGCTTCAACCTCGACGTCTGCATCCGCCCCTGCATCGCCTTCCCGGGCAACCCCCTGAACTTCATTCGGCGCACGGCGGA
Source organism: uncultured Myxococcales bacterium (assembly GCA_964594295.1). Lineage (GTDB taxonomy): Bacteria > Myxococcota_A > UBA9042 > UBA3505 > UBA3505 > CAZQPP01. Next base: position 783 of record CAZQPP010000318.1, read on the forward strand.
CGGCGGCTTCGAGGAGCCCCCGGTCAACGCGGTCATCTTCAGGCAGAACACCGAGGGCCTCTACTGCGGCCTCGAGTGGACCGACCCCTCCGCCGAGGTGCTCAAGAGCTTCGCCACCCACCCGAAGTTCGGGCCCTTCGCCGACGTGCCGCCGGCCGAGATGGCCGTCTCGGTGCGCATGTTCACGCGGCGCAACTGCACCCGCATCGTCACCGCCGCCTTCGAGTACGCGCGCAAGCACGGCTACAAGTCCGTGACCGTCTGCGAGAAGCCCAACGTGCTCCGCGAGACCTCGGGCATGATGGAGGAGATCGCCAAGGAGGTCTCCGGCAGCTTCTCGGACATCCAGCTCTGGTCGACGAACATCGACGCCCAGATGATGTGGCTGACCAAGAACCCCGAGGACTACGGCGTGATCGTGGCCGGAAACCTCTTCGGCGACATCATCTCCGACGGCTTCGCCGGTCTCGTCGGCGGCCTCGGCTTTGCCTGCTCGGGCAACATCGGCGACGAGGTCGCGGTCTTCGAGCCGACCCACGGCTCGGCCCCGAAGTACGAGGAGCTCGACCCCTCCATCGTCAACCCCATGGCGATGTTCCTCTCCGCGGCCATGATGCTCGACCACGTCGGCGAGGAGGACATGGCCAAGCGGGTACGCGGTGCCGTGGCGGCCGTCATCAAGGAGGCCAGCGTCCAGACCTACGACATGAAGCGCCTGCGCGGCGGGCCCGACGCCATCGCCAAGGGCGCCGCGACGACCGACCAGGTCACCGACGCGGTCATCGCAAACCTCTAAGCGCACCCCCATAGCCGCCCCGGGCGGACGGAGAACGCCATGACAACCTCCGAGGCCAGCTCAACCGTGGCCGGCAAAGCCGGTGTTTCTGTGCGCGGCGAAGCCGGGCGGAGGGGCGACGACGTCCGCTCGGATCTCTACGCCGCCCTCGTCCCGAGGAGCGAGGGCGGCGTCCGCGTCAACCTGGTCTCTCGCGTAGCGCTCTACTACGGCGAGGCGATTCGAAAGCAGGCCGAAGAGGTCCTGAGAGACCTCGCGATCGAGCACTGCGAGCTCCACCTCGACGACAAGGGGGCGCTCCCCTACGTGATCGCCGCGCGCATCGAGGCGGCCGCGCGCAGGGCCGGGCTCGGTCGCGGCCTCTGGTCGCTGCCGGAGGGCGGGGCGCCGCCGCCGCCGAGCGCGAAAGACCGGCTGCGCCGCTCGCGCCTCTACCTCCCCGGCAGCCAGCCCAAGTTCTTCATCAACGCCGGTCTGCACGAGCCCGACGGGCTGATCTTGGACCTCGAGGACTCGGTGCACCCGGACGAGAAGGACAGCGCGCGCCTCGTGGTGCGCAACGCCCTCGCCGCGGTGGACTTCGGCGGCGCCGAGCGCATGGTGCGCATCAACCAGCTGCCCCTCGGCCTCGAGGACCTCAACGACATCGTGCCGCTCCAGCCCGAGATGATCCTGATCCCCAAGGTCGAGACGGCGGGGCAGGTCATGGAGGTGGAGCGCCGCGTCCTGAGCATCCAGGAGGGCCTGGACCTCGACCGGCCGATCTGGCTGATGCCCATCATCGAGTCCGCCCTCGGCGTCGAGAACGCCCACGCCATCGCCTTCGCCAGCGAGCACGTGGCGGCCTTGACCCTCGGGCTCGAGGACCTGACGGCCGATCTGGGCGTGACCAAGACCCGCGAAGGCGACGAGACCCTCTACGCGCGCAGCCGCATCGCCTACGCCGCCACCGCCGCCGGCGTCCAGGCCATCGACTCGGTCTACGGGGACGTCGGCGACGCGGAAGGCCTCGCGGCCTGGGCCAGGCGTTCTCGCGCCATGGGCTTCGAGGGCATGGGCTGCGTGCACCCGCGCCAGATCCCGATAATCCACGAGGCCTTCGCGCCGTCGCGGGCCGAGATCGACCGGGCTCTCAAGATCGTCAGGGCTTTCGAGAAGGCAGAGGCCAAGGGGCTCGGCGTTGTGAGCCTGGGCACCAAGATGGTGGACCCGCCGGTGGTCAACCGTGCCTTGAAGCTCGTCGCCCAGGCACGCGCCATGGGCCTGGTCGACGCCGACCAAAGCGAGGAGGCGTGAAGATGGCCAGCGCAAACGAGCTGAAGAAGAACGCCGCCGGGCGCCTGGTGCCGGCCGCGGTGAACGGCAAGGCCCAGGTTCCTTATGCCGGCGTGAATGCCTATCGGCCGGAGAGCAACAAGCAGGCGGTCCCCATCCGCTCCTGCGCGGACTTCCCGGCGAGCGGCGACAAGCGCGTCGCGACCCTCGAGGAGGCCCTGGAGAGGTGCGGGCTCAGAGACGGCATGACCATCTCGAGCCACCACCACCTCCGCAACGGGGACGCGGTGGCCCTCGAGGCCCTCGAGGCGGCCGAGCGCCTCGGCGCCAGGGATCTCATGTGGTTCCCCAGCGCGTCCTTCCCGGTGCACGCACCCGTCATCGACCTGATGGAAGAGGGGGTCGTGCACCACATCGAGGGCAGCATGAACGGCCCGCTCGGGGCCTACTGCTCAGAGGGCAAGATGAGCGGGCTCGGCGTGCTCCGCTCCCATGGGGGCCGCTGGCAGGCCATCCAGGACGGAGAGGTCCACATAGACATCGCCGTCATCGCCGCCCCCTGCGCCGACCCCTTCGGAAACGCCAACGGGGCCCACGGACGCTCGGCCTGCGGCTCTCTTGGCTTCGCGGTCGCGGACTCCATCTACGCCGACCACGTCATCGTGGTGACCGACGGCCTCGTGCCCTTCCCCTGCATCCCCTGGCAGCTCCAGGGCAACAACGTGGACGCTGTCGTCGAGGTCCCCTCCATCGGCGACCCCAAGAAGATCGTCTCGGGGACCACCCAGATCACGCGCAGCCCCGACCGCGTCCGAATCGCCGAGCTCGTCGCCCGCTTCATCCGGGAAGCCGGCATCATGAAGGAGGGCTTCTCCTTCCAGGCCGGGGCAGGCGGCACGGCGCTCGCGTTCATCCCATTCCTGGCCGACATGATGAAGAAGGCGGGGGTCAAGTCCCGCTTCGTTCGCGGCGGCTCGACCCGCTTCCTCGTGCGCCTGCTCGAGGAGGGCCTGACCGACTACATCCTCGACGGCCAGACCTTCGACCTCGACGCCGTGGCCTCCATCGCCTCGGACCCCCGCCACGTGCCGACGACGCCCTTCACGTCCTACAACTTCCACGGCAAGGGAAACTTCGCCAGCATGGTCGACGTCGCCGTCCTCGGCGCCACCGAGGTGGACCTCGACTTCAACGCCAACGTCAACACCCACAGCGACGGCCGGCTGCTCCACGGCATCGGCGGCTGGCAGAACTGCCTCTTCTCGGGCTGCACCATCCTGGCCGTGCCCTCCTTCCGCGACCGCATCCCCGTAATCGTCGACCGCGTGACCACGCTCACCGGCCCGGGCGAGCTCGTCGACGTGGTCGCCACCGAGCGCGGCATCGCGATCAACCCGCGCCGTCAGGACCTGCTCGACGCCCTGCGCGGCTCGGACCTCCCGATCCGCCCCCTCGAGGCGATCAAGGAGGAGGTGGAGGGTTTCTGCGGCACGCCGGCCCGCCCGGTCCTCTCGGACGATCCGGTGGCGGTCATCAAGTGGGTCGACGGCACGGTCATCGACACCGTGTGGAGGGTGCCGGAGGGGAGCTGAGGAAGGCGCGGCGCCGCTGAGGGCAGCGAGACCGCCGATGACGGCCTCCTCCACCCCTCCCCGGTTCGAGGCCGCGACAACGCGAAGGCTGGCTGTGAGGAGGTCGTCCACGCCTATCAGGGTGTTTGCGAGAGCGCCGCGAGGCAACGAATCGGTGCCGGTCCCGCTCGTACTTCTCGTGGAGCCGGCTTCAACCTTGCGACCTCTGCCACCCGGTGGCAGCATTCGCCGCCCATGTCTCGTCCGTTCACACACGCCCTGGCCCTTGTCCTCGCGCTCGCCGTGCTCTCTCCGCTGCAGGCGAGGGCGGCGCCCTCGCAGGTGGAGCCCCTCGCCGGCGAGCAGCGCGCCCTCTTCCTGGGCTCGCCCGAGGACCAGGTCCCGGAGAAGCTCCACGCCACCCGTGAGGACCTCGAGGGCAGGCACTACCTGGCGGGCGACGAGCGCGCGCTCAACAGCTTCGAGCCGCACGTCAAGGGCCTCGGCGGCGGCCTCGCCGGGGTGGGGACCGACCAGATCTACGTGCTCGCCGGGTGGTCCCGGCCCGAGCTCGTGTGGCTGACGGACTACGACCCCTGGGTCGGCTGGCTGCACCAGGCCTACATGGTGTTCTTCCGCGAGGCCGAGAACAGGAAGGAGTTTCGGGCCTTCTGGCTCAAGGAGAACCGGCGAAAGGCGGTGAAGCTGCTCCGGGCGAGGCTCGTGGGCCACCCCGACCTGAAGATGATCGTCCGCGTCTACAGGCGCGCCCAGGGGCGGGTGACCTGGCGTCTGAGCAGGCTGCACCACCGGCTCAAGAAGGCGAAGACGCCGAGCTTCATCACCGACGACGAGACCTACGAATTCGTGCGGGAGCTTGTCCGCGCCGGGCGGGTCAGGCCCATGCTCTGCAACCTCCTCGACAGCAGGTGCATGGTGGGGCTTGGCGACGCGGCCAGGAAGCTGGGGGTGCCGCTGCGGGTGCTCTACCTCTCGAACGCCGAGCACTACTGGTCCTACTCCGAGCAATTCCGACAGAACATATACGCCCAGCACTTCGACTCGCGCTCGGTGGTCCTGCGCACCGACGCTTCGAAGAAGACCAACGGGGACTACTGCTACAATGTCCAGACCTTCACGAGCTTCGTCGCCTGGCTGAAGCAGGACTGGGTCACGCGCGTCAGACAGATAGCGCCCCGGCCTCGTGTCAAAGATGAAGAGCACATCCCAGTCACCGTCATCGACCGCCTGCCGACTCCAGCGGACCGGCCTGTTGAGCAGCCTTGAGGTCCTGCTCCTCCTGCTGGTGACGTCTCCCGCCGAGGCTCGGACGCCGCCGGAGACCTGCACCTACTCCACCTATGCGTGGCACGTGGGCAAGCGGAAGAGCGTAGACCACCAAAAGGTCAGCAAGCCCTACTCCGAGGTCACAGCCGAGGAGCGCTGCCCAAAGGACGAGCGCTGCACCGTCTGCGAGGAGGACCAGGTCTGGGTGGAGGTCGAGGGCATTCCCAGGGTGCGGGTCTGCCACGCCTGGGCGGAGAAGGTGCGCTCTGCGCTCGGGGAGATCTCGAGGTCCGCCTTCAGGGTGCGCCAGATAGAGGGCTACAGGCCGGGACGCACCCGCGGGAAGGTGGTCGACGGCAAGCGCAGCGAGTGGAGCAACCACGCGTTCGGCGTGGCGGTGGACCTGAACCGCGGGCAGAACGGCCTCTACGTCCGCTGCAGGCTCCCCGCCGGCAAGCTGGAGCCGGAGGTGGTGGCGAAGCGCTGCAAGCTGGCTCAGGGAGGCCGCTGGCAGCCGTTGAGGAACAAGCGCACCACGATCGTCGAGGGCGGGCCCGCCCACACGGCCTTCACGCGCTTCTGGAGGTGGGGAGGCAGGATCACGGGCGCCACTCGCGACTTCATGCACTTCTCGGTCGACGGGCGCTGATGTCCTTCCTCTTGCCGCTCCTGCTCGTCCTGGCGGCTCCGCCTCTGGCGGCCGCGCCCTGCGGGAGCGCTCCCGAGGGCATGGTCTGCGTGCCCGGCGGGAGCTTCGTCCGCGGCAGCGACGACGGCCCCGAAGACTCGCGACCCCAGGCCATGGTGTGGCTGCAGACCTTCTACGTCGACACCCACGAGGTCACGGTGGCCGAGCACGACGCCTGCGTGCGCTCCGGCCGCTGCCGAAAGGTGAAGACGAAGTACCGCGACTTCAGCCGCCCGAAGCAGCCCAAGGTCGGCGTGTCGTGGCACGACGCGGTGCAGTACTGCTCCGCCGTGGGCAAGCACCTCCCCACGGAGGCCGAGTGGGAGAAGGCCGCGCGAGGTGAGGACGGTCGCCCTTACCCCTGGGGCGACTCGGCGGCCACCTGCGAGCTGGCGGTGATCAAGGACTCCCGCGGCCGCAGCTGCGGTGTCCGGAAGCGGGGCCAGCACCCCGATCGGGGTCGCACCTTCGAGATCGGCAGCAAGCCCGCGGAGCGCGGGGCCATCTTCGACATGGCAGGGAACGCCCAGGAGTGGGTCTTCGACTGGTACTCCAAGAGCTACGGCGCCTGCGGAGCCGACTGCAGAGGCGAGGAGCCCCGAGGCCCCTGCCAGGGGCGCGAGCCCTGCAAGGGGCACCGCCGCCGGGTCGTGCGCGGCGGCTCGTGGTACTGGCCCGCCAGCCACGCCCTGACCTACCGGCGCAGGGCCCACGTGCCTTCGAACAGGCCATACCACCACTTCGGCTTCCGCTGCGCCGCGTCGCTCGCAGAAGCGGAGGCGCTGGCGAGGTGAGGCGCTCCCGCACCATTCTGTTCGCCGCGATGCTCGCGACGCTCCTCCTGCCCGCCGGGGCCGCCGCCCGCGACAAGAACAAGCCACGCGTCCACACCGTCCGCGAGGGCGAGACCCTCGCGCGGATCGCGCGCCTCTACGGCTGCAGCCTCGCTGAGATCGTCTTGGAGAACAGGGGGCGATTCGAGAACCCGGACAAGATCTGGCCCGGCGAGGAGCTGCGGATTCCGAAGTGCTCCGGGCCCCGCGTGCGCTCACGCGGCAGGCGCCTCGCCCCGAGGGTCCGGAGCTGCCGCTGGACCTCGGATCAGGTCGACACCAAGCGGCTCAAGGCGGAGATGAGCGAGCGCGGCTTCCGGCCTCCGAAGAAGTTCAGGGCTCTCGTCGTCAAGACCCGCCTGAACCACGACCGCTCGCGCGTCTCGTGGCAGCGCGTCTACGCCTACGACAAGGCCGCGCTCGGCCACCGCGGCTGGAACCCCGCTTCGACCGTGAAGCTCTTCGCGTCGGTGGGCGCCCTCGAGCGGGTCAAGCGGCTCGGCTTCAGCCCCCGCGTGCAGGTGACCTACCACTACAAGCGCGGCCCCAAGACCTTTCGCCTCGACGAGCTGCTGCGGGGGGCGATGCACGAGAGCAAGAACCTGCCGTACAACCGCCTCGTGCAGCTGGCAGGCTTCGACAGCCTCAACGGTCCGCGGGGCACGCTCCAGCGAGCCGGCCTCGAGCACAGCTACATCATCCGTGCCTACGAGGTCGGGGCCTGGGCGCGCGAGGGGCACTCCAAGTGGTTCAAGAGCACTCCCAAGATCACCCTCCGCGAGGGGCGCCGAAAGCGCACGATCCGGGCACGCACGAGCAAGACGAAGTACCCCTGCTACGGAGCGGCCTGCGCGAGCATGAGCGATCTCGCCAAGATGATGTGCTCGATGATGCTCCACGAGCAGCTCCCGGCCTCCGCGCGCCTCATGCTTGGCGGTGACGGAGAGCAGGGGAAGCACCTGCGCGTGCTGCGAAAAGCCATGCAGAAGCGCCGCAAGCGGGGCCAGGACGACGTGTGGGACGCCTTCGAGAAGGCCTTCCCCGCCGCTCGCGGCTACAAGCTGTTCCGGAAAGCCGGCTTCAGCGAGGACTGGCTCAGCGACAACATCTATATCTACAGCAGACGTAGCCGCGTCAGGTGGATCATCACCCTGGCGGGCTATCCCGGCCGCGGGTCCCTCTCCCGGGCCGCGGAGGTCATCGCCGGGATCATCGCCGACGACGCATTGTGATCTCCGCGGCGTAGGGTCCCGAGCCGACCTCGAGCTTCTCTTGGAGCGTCGGGAAGCCCTTGGAGCTCAGCCGCAGGGTGTAACGGCCGCTCTTCGGGATGAGGCGGTGGTAGCGCCCGTCTCGCGCGCGCGTGGTCCAGTGTTCCCCCGCGCGGCCGCGAAGCTCCCTCACCTCGACGCCGGCCTCGACAGGCCTGCCTCGCTCGTCGGTCACGCGCAGCCGCACGGAGGGCCCGTCCGCGACGCGCACGAGGAAGCGCCTCCAGAGAGGGCTGAGCGCCTCGAGCGCCGCGGCGCGCGTCGCCTGCTCGACCGGGGACCAGCGCGTCGCTTCGACCAGCAGGGCGACCGTGCCGTGGGCGTGGCGCAGCCAGTCCTGGTCGGTCCCGTCGACCGGGTAGAGGCGCCGGATCGCACGCCAGTCCCGGCCGTGAGGGTGCGGCGGCAGGCCCTCGACGAGCTCTTGGGCTATGGCCCACGCCTCGTCGCGGCGGGGGCTCCGAGCGCCGGGCACCGTGTAGGGCGCCAGGACGGCCACCGCGCCGGTGTGAAAGCAGAGGGCCCCGGTGAAGCGCTCGCGCTCGGCGAGGGCCATCAGCGCTCTCGTCTCCGGCTCGGAGCCGGGGCCGGGCCCGCGATAGAGCCGGGAGCTCGGCTTCGTGCGGCTCCCGCGTTCGCCGAGGGCGCCCCACCGGAAGGGGAAGTTGCGGTTGAGGTCCACGCCCTCGTCGGGTCCGCGCGAGCCGTCTCGGTCGAGATCGCGGCCGTTCTTCCGACCTCCGCGACGGCTCACCTCCATGAAGAAGTGGAGTCCGTCGGGGTTCACCACGGGCACGAGCCACACCCGGAGCCGGCTCCGCAAGCGTCGCGCCTCGGGGGCATCCGAGAGGAGCCAGGCCGCCACGTCCAGCACTATCTCCGTGCTGAAGGGCTCCTCGCCGTGCGTGGCTCCCGATATCAGCACCTGCGGCCTGCTCTCCGCTCTCCCCTCGCCGCCAGCCACGGCCAGGGCGAGGATGGCGCGGCCCTGATGGCTGCGCCCCAGCTCCTCGAGTCGAGTCAGCCCCGGGTGCCGCCGGTGCCAGGCCCGGAGCAGCGCCTCGACCATGGCCGGGTTCTTGAGGCTGGCCAGGCGGTCGGCGGGCGGCGCCCGGCGCTCCTCGGTGAAGCCGCGATCGACGTACTTGAAGGGGTAGTCCACGCTCACCCCGAGCACCCTCAGCCCGGCACAGGAGATGCCCTCGAGGCCCCCGAGGGAGGTCCGGATCACCAGGTGGGGGACCGGCTCGGCCCCTCGCTCGAGCACCTCACCGGTGCCGGGCGGGACATGCTCCGCCTCGAC
>CAZQPP010000319.1:0-9783 GCA_964594295.1 uncultured Myxococcales bacterium
ACAACGCACCGTCAGCACCCCACCGTATGGCATATTTATGACGCAGTCCTGCTAGGCGGGGCAGCCCCAGCCCCGGCCCCGGTCACGGCCCCGGTCACGGCCCCGGCCACGGCCCCGGTCACGGCCCCGGCCCCGGTCACGGCCCCGGTCACGGCCCCGGACCGGCGGCGTGCGGCGGCTTCGCTCCAACGGAGCAGTCGGCGAAGCCTGCCTGCGGGTCCGCCACTCGAGCGTGACAGGTGCGCGAGGGGGCTGGAATTCGTACTCTCGGGGCTCGATGATGTCACCGAAGTACCGTTGGGCTCAGGGGACCGAGTGGCGGCGTGCTCTCGTCGCCGGTGCGGCTGCGCTCGTCATGGGCTGCGGCTTCGTCTCCGATCGGGGCAGCACTCCGATCGCGGTGGATGGTCCGGATGCACAGGTGAAGCTGCCGGACCCGGGCCTGCCCGCCGGTGGAGGAGTGCAGGGTACCCTCGACATCGGCGGCGTGCTCGAGCCGCCCGACCCTGGCGAGCCCGGGGCGGATCCCGCCGGCATCGCCACCGATGGCGCTCTGCCCGGTGATGCTCGGCCTGACCTCTCCTCTCCCGGCGACACACCGGCGCCTCCTCCCGAGGACGGCTCCGACGCAGCTTCATCCACGCCCGGCGCGGACCAGGGGGCCGACACCCCGTCGGCCGCCGACGGCGGCGCTGCCGACACCCCCCCCACGCCGCCCGAGGACATGCCGCTGGCCAACGAGACCCTGGTCGGGCGCCAGTGGGGCGCCGACGTCGCCGCGCTCACAGGCGGCGGGTTCGCCCTCTCCTGGATGTCCGTCCCGCCCTACGACGACACCGGCTACGCGACCGGACCGGTGCGCGTTGCCGTCCGCGTCTACGCTGCAGACGGTACGCCGGAGACCGGCGAGCTGTGGGTGGCCGATGAGAGCGACGCCAACCAGGGCTTCCCGGCGGTGGCCGGCCTCGCCGGCGGCGGCCTGGCCGTGGTCTGGCCGGCCTCGATCAAAGGAGAGGAGCGCTACACGTGGGAGCTGCGGGGCCGCACCCTCGACGCCGCCGGTGAGCCCCTCGGGCCGGTCAAGCGCCTCGCGGCCAACAGCAACCGCGCCCACGGACGCGCCGACCTCTGCGCGCTCGAGGGAGGCAACCTGCTCGTGACCTGGTCCTGGCCGGGCTACGACGGCGATGGTGACAGCGTCGTCGCCCGCGTGCTCCGCCCCACGCTCTCCCCGATGGGAGCTAACTTCCTGCCCGCCGAGGTCACCGAGGACACCCAGACCAGGCCCCGCTGCAGCGCGCGCCCCGGCGGGGGCTTCGTCGTCTCCTGGGACGCCACCATCACCTACGGCTACGACGTGCGCCTGCGGGCATTCGAGGCGGACGGCACGCCAGCGGGCCCCGAGATGGAGGGCAACCCCTACCAGACCAACGGCGTGCAGCGCGGCGCCGTGCCCCTCGGCCTCCCGAGCGGGCAGATCCTCGTCGCCTACTCCTCCGACAGCTTCGGCTCCGAGGTCTGGGTCCGTCTCCTCGACGCCGGAGGCGACAGCCGCTGGTCCAACGAGGTGGGGCCCTCCCTGACCTGGCGCGGCCAGCCCGCCGTCGCCGCGCACCCCGAGGGCGCCGTCATCTACTTCCAGGCGCGGCCCACGGCCGTCGAGAAGCTCGCGATCCACTCGGCGACCTGGAGGTCCGACGGGCCGGAGCTCGGCCCCGCGCGGCTGGTGTTCGCCTCGGACAGCCAGAACCACAGCCCGGTCGCCCAGGCCCTCGCGGGAGGAAGGCGGGTGGTCGGCTGGGACTGCCGCGACGGCGACGGGGAGGGCATCTGCTTCGTGGTGGAGGAGTAGTTCCCCGCCCCGCGCCTGGCATCGCAACGCCGCGCCAGATATCCTCTCTGGCACAGGTGCTCGGAGGTTGCCGTGCGAGAGAGCTGCTTGGCGAAGATGCTGGTGTTTGCCTCGCTCGTCCTGCTGGTCGCCGCGTGCGCGACGAGCGACGATCAGGTCATCAGGGCCGGCGACTACGTGGGCGGCGCCGGCCTCGGCGACGGTGTTGCGTCGGACGCGCCGGGCATCCCGGGGCTCGACGGCGTCACCGGCCCGCGCACGGACCTCGGGGACGGCTCCTCGCAGCCGGGTCAGCCCGACGGAGCGCCCCCGCTCACCGACACCCCGTCTCAGCCCACGGACTCCGGCGCGGGCGGGCAGGACACCGCCGAGCCGCCGGTCGACACCGGGCCCTGCACGAGCTTCGGCTGCCCCTGCCAGACCAACGCCGACTGCGACTCGGCGCTCTGCGTCGACGGCCGCGAGGGTCGCATCTGCACCGAGGGCTGCGTCGACACCTGCCCCGAGCCGGGCTTCCAGTGCATTCTGACCACGGCCTTCGGCCCTGATCCGGTGTCGGCCTGCGTGCCGCTCCACGCTTTCTTGTGCCGGCCCTGCAACGGCAACTCCGACTGCGGGCCGGACCACGAGGCCAACGTCTCCTTGTGCCTCGAGGCCGCCGAGGCCGACGAGGGCAGCTTCTGCGGCAGCTCGTGCGCAGGCGGTGTCCCCTGCCCCGATGGCTTCATCTGCGGCCTCATCACCCTCGACGGCGGCGGCGAGGCCCAGCAGTGCCAGCCCGCTGACGGCGCGTGCAGCTGCTTGCCCGGCTGGGCCGATCTCGACCTCGAGACCTCGTGCACGATCCGGAACTCCCACGGCGCCTGCCCGGGCACCCGCACGTGCGGCCCCCACGGCCTGACCTCGTGCAGCGGTCGCCTGCCCGGCCCCGAGACCTGCAACGACGTGGACGACGACTGCAACGGCGAGACCGACGACATCCCCGCGACCGCCTGCGAGAACGAGAACGAGCACGGCGCCTGCTCCGGCGTGCTCGCCTGCTCCGCCGAGGGCGAGGAGATCTGCGAGGCCCGCACCCCGGCCCTCGAGGTCTGCAACGGCTCAGACGACGACTGCGACGGCGAGACCGACGAGAGCTGCGACGACGGCAACGCCTGCACCCACTCAGATGCGTGCAGCGCGGGCGCCTGCGAGGGCGTCGCGTACGACTGCAATGACGGCCTGACCTGCACCTCGGACGCCTGCGACGGTGAGGGCGGCTGCCTCGATGATCTCGCGGCCGGCTTCTGCCTCGTCGACGGGCGCTGCGTGCCCGACGGCCAGGTCGAGTCCGAGGGGGGGTGCCGCTTCTGCGACGCCCAGACCAAGCCCAGGGCCTGGAGCGTCAACGACGGCGCCGAGTGTGATGACGGCCAGGAGTGCACCCACTCGGATCGCTGCAACCAGAGCACCTGCCTCGGCACCCCCTACGACTGCGACGACAGCGACCCCTGCACGATCGACTCCTGCCTCGGCAACGGCCAGTGCGAGCACGAGCAGGCCGACACCCACTGCACCATCGGCGGCCAGTGCTACGCCGAGGGAGCGCCGCACCCCAACGATCCCTGCCGCGTCTGCAACCCCGCCCAGTCGACCGGCACCTGGTCCGGCGCCACGGGCGCCACCTGCGACGACGGCAACGCCTGCACGGCCAGCGACTCCTGCAAGGGCGGCGTCTGCACCGGCACGCCTTACTCGTGCAACGACAGCCTGCCCTGCACCGACGACGTCTGCGACGGCAGCGGCGGCTGCAACAACCCCCTGAAGGCGGGCCGCTGCCTGATCTCCTTGCAGTGCTATGACCAGGGCGACCCCAAGCCCGGCAACACCTGCGAGCGCTGCTCGTCTGCGAACCCGCGAGCGTGGACGGCCGCCGACGGCTCAGGGTGCGACGACGGCGAGCCCTGCACCGAGAACGACAGCTGCAACGGCACGGCCTGCGAAGGAACACCGAAGCGCGACAACTACGAGGGCTCCGGCGGCAACGACACGGTAAACACCGCCCACAACCTCGGCAGCATCAGCGACGGCGAGGGCCCCAACTACAAGACCTTCACCGCGACCCTCTACGGCCCCGGCGACGAGGACTGGTACAAGGTCAGCTACAAGGACGACACGAACACCGACGCCGGCCCCATCCCCATCGCCAAGCTGAGCGACATCCCGGCCTCATCCAACTACGACCTGTGCATCTGGTGGGAAGAGAAGGACGGCGAGAGGAAAGAGGTCGACTGCGACAAGGGCGCCAAGAAGAAGCACTCGAGCGGCCTCTGGGGCTGCTGCAGCGCCCGCTTCGGCAGCGAGAACGAGGAGGCCGAGCTCGACCCGGGAAACCTCACCCTGCGCGACGACGGCGGCACCGCGTGGTTCCAGGTGAAGCGGGTCTCGGGCGCGTGGAATTGCTCGCCCTACAAGCTCCAGTGGGGGGACGACTAGGAGCTGACCAAGGAGGGGACCATGCCCCAGGCGATTTGCATTCCGACACTCCTTGCGGCTGGCGTCTGGCTCTCTCTCTCGGGCTGTACCGGAGGCACGCCGGCGCCGGCGCCCACCGAAGACGCGCCGCCGGCCGCGCGTGATGCCTCCGACAGCGGCGCCGCGAGCACCGATCTCGACGCGGCGGGCTCGAGACCCGCGCCCGGCGACGACGGCGTGGTATCGGACTCCGGTGGCACGGCCCCGGACGTGGGACAGGGCGATCCTGGGGTTCCCGTCGACGTGGGAGAGGCCGATCCTGGAGCTCCGGTCGACGTGGGGGAGGCCGATCCTGGAGCTCCGGTCGACGTGGGGGAGGCTGATCCTGGAGCGCCCGTCGACGTTGGAGGAGCCGATCCTGGAGCTCCGGTCGACGTGGGAGAGGCCGATCCAGGCGTTGTCACCGACGTCGCCCCCGAAGACCCGGGAGCCGCCGCTGACCATGGTCCGGAGGACCCCGGGGCTGGTGTCGCCGACGCCGACCTGCCCTCCGCGAGCGACGCGCTGTCCGCCGACGAGGCGAGTCAGACACCTGACGGCGGCGCTCACGACGGCGAAGTCACGGCCTCCGACACCTCGATCGTGGACGCGCCGGAGCTCCCCGAGGTCGAGGCTGGTGCGGCGTGCACCGACACGGTCGACAACGACAACGACGGAGCCACCGACTGCGACGACCACGAGTGCGCCACGCACGAGAGCTGCTACCCGGAGTGCGGCCTCTGTCGGGACGTCGAGGCGGCAACCGAGGAGATGGCCTCGCTCGTGGGCGCGACGGTGTTCCGAGTCCACCGGCTCAGGGCTGGCGGATTCGGAGACGTTCCGGTGTGCGACGGCACTACCGCCGTGGACGTCGACGGGGATCCGGCGACCTCGAGCCCCTCGTCGGGCTCCTCCGTGGACTGCCGGTCCGGCCTCGACAACCAGCTCCTCGGTCTCCTCTTGGCACTCCAGGCCGATTCGCCGGAGGTCTTCGCCGCGACCCAGGACAGCCTGGACCTCGGCGAGGGCAACATCCTGTTGCGCCTCGTCCCCGGTGAGGCATCGGGGCACGAGCTGCAAGTACTCTCTGGAGCTCCAGACGAGCACAACGTCCTCGTGATCGGGGCCGGCGACGAGTTCCTCTCCTGGTCGGAGTGCGACATCACGAGGGAAGACAGCTGCGCCTTCGACGTCCATGCCAGCGCGCTGGCGCCTGGCTGCGACTCTCCCGCCGTGAGGCTGACGGAGGTCTCGCTCGCGGCCGGCGAGCTGACGGCGCGGTCGGCCAACGGGGCCATCGAGCTTCCGGCCCTGGGCTACCCCATGCGCCGCGCCGTCTTGCGCGCCGCCGTGGAGATGGCCGGCGAGCGGGTCGAACGCATCGGCCCCGGCGTGCTCGCGGGCGTGGTCGAGCGTGACGACCTCCCGCTCGGAGGCTCCCTGTTTCACTCCTTCCTCGACGTCGACACCGACGGGGACGGCGCGGCCGACTCCATGAGCGTTGGCCTCGCCTTCGACACCCTCCCGGTCACCGTGGGCGGCTTCGTGTCGGCACCGGTGACGCCCCCGGGCTGTGCCTGCCACGACGACGGCTCGTGCCCGGAGGAGCAGGTCTGCCGGCTCGGCGACTGCGTCGGTCTCCACGGCTGCCGCAACTTCTGCCGCCCGGGCGAGAGCCGTTGCTCCGGCGACGGTGTCCAGGTTTGCGGGTTGTGGGACGCGGACGCCTGCTACGAGTGGGGCACCAGGACGCCGTGCGGCAAGCTCAAGGTGTGCGTCGGGGGCCAGTGCGTCCCAGGCTGCTGGCCGGGCACGGCCAGGTGTATCAACGCCACGACCGTGGAGATCTGCGCGGCGAGCGGCACTACCTTCGACGCCGAGGTCTGCCCCCACGGATGCCGGGACGACGCGTGCAGCCCCTGTACGCCGGGCGCGCTGCGCTGCAACCCGGACCCGGACAAGGCTCTCGAGATCCAGGAGTGCGGCGGCGACAACAGCGGCTGGAAGGACACGGGCAGGACCTGCGAAGATATCTGCTCGGAGGGGCGGTGTACGACCCTGGTCTGCACCCCCGACGCGCTCTACTGCGAAGGGGACGACATCGTGCGCTGCAACGGCGCGGGAACGGAAACCGAGACCGAGACCACGTGCGACTTCGGCTGCAACACGAGCGCCGCGGATGGTGAGCCCTTCTGCAACCTGTGCGAGCCCGGAGAGCGGCGCTGCGCAGGAGCTGACGTCGAGCATTGCAGTGACCCGTCGGTGGGCTTCGAGAGCCTCGGCCCGTGCACCGGCGACCTGGTCTGCGAGGCGGGCTTCTGCGTCCCGATCTTCAGCTTCGCGGAGGGCATGTCACGCGAGGCGGTGTTCCTGGATCTCACCCGCCACGCCGCCGCCTGCCTCCTGGTAGAGGCGGGCGAGGACAAGGTCCTGTGCTACTCCCTCGACACCACGAACCTCGCCTTGGACATCGAGCGGGAGGAGCTCCAGACCTGGTGGTGCGACGGTGTCCTGTACAACACCATCGACGAGTCGAGCCTCGAGGAGCTCGACGGGCACAGCTCCCTGGAGCTCTTCGAGGCGGCCGAGGACCTTCAGGGCTGCAGCTTCTTGAACTTCGACGACCTCACCTTCAGCGACGAGGGCAAGGTGCGGAAGGGAGAGCCCCTCGGCCACTACTGCATGTACTACTGGCCTGGCGGGTTGGACTTCAACGAGGTCTACGTGTCGCTCTGCGACGAGTTCTACCCCGAGATTCCCTGAGGGGGCTCCGGCGCTGCCTGCCCCTGGAGAGGTGCCTGGAGGCGAAGCCCTCGCCGTGAGGCGCGGAGGCTTGGCGCCTCAGGTCACCAGCACGCTGGTCAGCCCGACGCGCACGAAGGGGTCGCCGCCGCCGGGCACCGTCCCCTGGGCCTGGACCGCCACGTTGACCGAGCCGGCGGTGTTGGGGACGAAGCGACCGACCAAGGTGCCGGACCGTGCGAGCAAGCCGTCGGGAGGGGCGGCGGCCAGCGCTGGCGTCGCCGCGCGGCGGCTCGGGGCGTGGGCAAAGCCGAGGTAGCGCTCCACGTGGCGAAGCGGGTCGGCGTCGCCCCGCTTCAGCAGGGCCGCCTGGATCGCGGCCAGCCGGACGACGTCGATCGGCCTGCCGGTCACCGGCTTCACTCGGCGCACCAGGTCGCTGTGCTCCCGCAGCAGGGCCCGAACGTCGAAGGCCGGCTGCGTCACGTTGCCCTTGACGCGGATCGAGGGCACGGTCTCCTCGTTCCAGGTGACGGCGGCCAGCGCTACGCCGGGCACGGCGGCGCGCAGGCGGCTTGACAGGGGGCGCAGGCTCAGACGCAGATCCGAGTCGACGAAGGCGGCGGCCGTGTATCTCGTGTGGTCGTCGCGGGTTGTCGAAACCTCCATGAACCAGCGCCCGGGCGCCGGGTCGTCGACGGCGAAGACGACGTGGCCCCTGTCGGAGCTCCGGCGCACCCACGACGCGTCCGGTTGCACGAGCTTCCCGTTCGGCTGTCGCAGGCGCACGCAGATCTCGTCGGGCTCGTGCGCCTCCTCCGCTGCGAAACGCAGCTCGCCGCGCGCCCAGGTGACCTGGAAGCTTGCGCTGGTGGCGCTGGAGTCGATCCAGGCCCCGACGCGGCTTGACGACGCGAGGGCCGAGACGTTGGTGACCAGTGAGCTCCCCGTCAGCGTGCCGCTCAGGTAGTTGTGAATCTCGAAGAGGTCGTCGACTGTGGGTGCGTAGTAGTATTGCCCGCCCGTCAAGGTCGCGATCTGCTCGAGCAGCGCCTGGTCGGAGAGCGGTCCCATGGCCGCCGTGTAGACCGGCACCCCCGCCGGCAGCCCGGCGACGGCCGTCATCGCGTCGGGCGAGCCGTTGTCGTGTCCGTCCGACATCAGCACGATGCCCCTATCGCCGGTCGACGCGGCCAGCAGACCCGCCGAGGCTGTCAGGCCTGGGCCCATGTGGGTCGAGCCACCGAAGACGATGCCGTGGACGGCGTTCTTGGCCGCCCTCCGATCCGCGGCGCCCGTCACGTCCTGGACGGATCCCGCGTCGTCGAAATCGACCTGGGCCGAGCTGCCGAAGCTGACGATGCCGATCCCGTCGGATACTCGCAGCCGGTCGGCGAGAGCCTTCGCCGCCGTGCGCGTGTCGTCCACGTAGCCGAAGTCCACCATGCTGCCCGATCGGTCCAGGCACGTGACGACGTCGATGGGCGCGCTCGCCGCCCGCTCGGCGTTGTCGACCACCAGCGCGAAGTCCTGCCACGGCGTGGTCCCGTAGGGCGGTCGGGCGTCCGCTCCCAGGCTGGTCGCCCGGACCGTGATGTCGTACTCGCCCGCGGGGTTCGGGAGGTAGACACACTCCACGTTGTTGACGTTGTCGCGCGCCCCGCCTGTCGTGGAGAAGCCGTTCGCGAATTGGTTGCCGCGGTAGAAGCTGCCGGTCGTCAGCTCGGTGACCTCGAGGTCCAGGTCGTTGACCAACCCGCCCCCCGCTATCGGAGTGCTGGGCGCGTCGGTCCACGCCAGGGTGGCGCGCAGGGGAATGGTCGGGTCGGTGGCGGCCACACGGAGCGTGAAGGTCTGGTTGTTGGCGGTGAAAGCGTGGCGCTGGTCGACGAAGAGCTTGGGCCCGCGCTGAACCGCCGGCGTCGACAGGACTACGTTGCTCAAGCTCGCCCGGCCCCAGCCCTGGACGTTGTTGGGGATGCTCCCGACGTTCCCGCCGCCGCCGTCAAGGCCCCCGCTGCAGTCCACCGCACCATTGACGATGAGCGCCTTGAGCATGGCCGGCGAGGGGTCCGTATTGCCCGTGCGGTCGCGCCACCACTCCGTGAGCAGCGCGCACATGCCGCTCACGTGCGGCGCCGCCATCGACGTCCCCGTCATCGGGGTGTGGTCGTCGTGAACGTTGCCGCCGGTGTCGACGTAGGGGTCCCTCGGGCGCTGGACACCCGGAGTGCCGGTGTCCCTGTCCACTGTCGAGCGCGCGGAGATGACGCTCGTTCCCGGCGCAACCACGGTGGGTTGCAGTCTCCCGTCGTTGGCGGGCCCACGGCTGGACGACTGGTTCACGCCGCGGATGTCGTCGCTGACGTCGCTGACGTGGTGAGCCTCGCCGGGCCGCGCGTTGAAGGTGTTGCCGACCAGGATCGCGTTCTTGGTCTCCTTCGTGCACGTCGTCGCGTTCGGGCCGCCGTTTCCGGCGGAGAACACCACCGGCAGACACTGGAGCCCCCCCGTGCCACCGTCGGCGTCGCGGATCGCCCGGTCGATGACCGCGTCGTTGTTTGAGTAGGCGGCACCTGAGAAGTTGACTCTCCAGCTGCAGTTCATGACATCCGCGTCGTTCTGTGACGCGGTCTCCGAGAAAGCAGCCAACGAGGTGAACGACGGGTTGATCAGCACGCCGTAGCGGGCGCCCG
>CAZQPP010000320.1:0-9779 GCA_964594295.1 uncultured Myxococcales bacterium
CGCTGTCGTCGTCCAGGGGATCGCTGCGGGTCTGTGGATCGGCGTCCGCCACGAACACCGCCTCGTCGGTGTCTTCTCCCTCCGGCTCCTCCAGCCCCAGCTCGGTCCCGTCGAGCACGCCGTCGCCGTCGCTGTCGGCATTCGCCGGGTCCGTCTCGCCGTCGTCTACCAGCCCGTTGGAGTTGGCGTCTTCGCTGCCGTCGAGCAGGCCGTCGTCGTCGCTGTCGTCGTCGTCCACGAGGGTGCCGAGCCCCGCCTCGTCGGCGTCCACCACGCCGTCGGCGTCGGTGTCGTCATCCCCTCGCTTGCGCGGATCGCCCTCGTCGGCGTCCACCACGCCGTCCTTGTCCGCGTCCTCGTCGCCGTCCGAGATTCCGCCCGTGTCGGTGTCGGCCTCGGTCGGGTCCGTGACGCTCAGCCCGGCGTCCCCGTCGGCCTTGAAGACAGCGCCGTCGGTGCCGCTCCCCTGTGGGGCGTCGAGGCCGAGCTCGAGCCCGTCCGAGAGCCCGTCCCCGTCGGTGTCGAAGGCGTCCGGGCGCGTCTCCGGCAGGTCGTGCCGGCCGTTGGCGTCGCCGTCTTCGTTCCCGTCGAGCAGGCCGTCGTCGTCGCTGTCGTCGTCCAGAGGATCGGTCCTGGTCAGGGGGTTGAGGTCGGGCTTGAAGACCGACTCGTCGGTGTCCGCGTCCGGCGGGGCGCTGATGCCGACCTCGGTGCCGTCCTGCACGTCGTCCCCGTCGGTGTCGCGGTTCTGCGGATCGGTCTCCCCGGCCTCCTGGAGGCCGTTGAAGTTCATGTCCTCCACGCCGTCCTTCAGGCCGTCGTCGTCGGTGTCGGCGTCGTTGGGG
Source organism: uncultured Myxococcales bacterium (assembly GCA_964594295.1). Classification (GTDB taxonomy): domain Bacteria; phylum Myxococcota_A; class UBA9042; order UBA3505; family UBA3505; genus CAZQPP01. The sequence continues at coordinate 846 of CAZQPP010000320.1, forward strand.
TCGGTCTTGTTGCCGGGGTTGGCGTCGCCCCTGAAGACCGCCGGGTCGGTGTCCGGGTCCGGGGAGAACACCGAGACGCCTACCTCGGTCCCGTCCTGCAGCCCGTCGCCGTCCGAGTCCGGCTCGGTCGGGTCGGTCGGGGCAAAACCCTGAAGCGGCCCCGTACCGTGCACCTCGTCGCCGTCGAGGATTCCGTCGTCGTCGCTGTCCTTGTCGTCGACGAGGGTGCCGAGGGCTACCTCGTCGTCGTCGTCGAGTCCGTCGCCGTCGGTGTCGACCTGCGCGAGGGCCGCGGCCGGAGCGGCCAGAAGCCCCACGAGGAAGACGAGCACCCAGAGGTGAGAGGTCGCGAGGTTCGTCCGGCCGCAGGACAGGTCGATGGAGGCAGAGCTCATGCGATACTCCTTGCGTTTGCAGCGACCTGCCGCGCCGGGGAGCTGCAGGCCGGGACCCAAAGCCGACCGTCAAGGTTTACGCGCAGACGGGCGCGCGACCAAGAAATGGAGGAGGCCTTCCCCGCGGGTCATTGACCGCGGCCGAGGAGGCACCACCTTGTAGGACCCGTCGCGTCCGGCTCCGGAGACACGCAAATGCGCCTCACGCTCTACGCCCTGCTCTTCTGCACCCTCTCGCTCGGCTCGGCCTGCAGCTCCGGCTCGGAGAGCGCGGCGGCTCCGGGGGCGGACGGAGGCGACACCGCGGGCTCTCCCGGCTCCTTCGTGGACTCGGGCTCCAGCAAGGTCGCCGACGAGTCCGCGGCGCCGACCCCGGACGATGGCTCACCGGTGGGACCGGCGAGCGACTCCGGCGACGCCGAGCAGGACGCGCCCAAGCCGGCCGAGGACCCCGGCGCGGGCACGGGCGACGCCGGGGAGAGCACCCCAGACGAGGGCCATGCGCTGCCGGATGAAGGTGAGGCCGACAGCGGCCCAGGGGAGGACGCCGGCGCCGACACGGCGGGTGACGCAGGCGAACCGGGCGACGCGGAGGAGCCCCGCGACCAGGTCACCCCTCCCGACGGCGACGACCTCCCCTGGCACGCCGAGGCGGACTACGACATCTACCTGCACGACCCGGCCCTGATGGACGCCGACGAGGACAACCTCTGGAGCCCCGGCGAGGAGGCGCGGATCACCGTCATCATGACGAACCGAGGTCCCGACGCCCACTCCTACTACCCCTCGGCGCGCCTCGAGACCGCCCACCCCAAGATCGAGGTCATCGAGGACGAGTGGCAGCTCTACGCCATCCTCCCCGATCAGGACGTCCCCATGGAGTTCCGCGTGCGCGCCGCCCCCGACGTCGAGGTGGGGACGGTGGTGCCCTTCACCGCCAAGGTGCACGCCCTCGGCTGCGACACGGAGCCGGTGCGCTGCCCCGACCCGGCTCCCCTCGAGTTCTCCTTCACGGTGGGGGAGCCCATCGTGCCGGTCGCGGAGACCGAGATCCTCTTGACCGGCGCCGAGAGCGCCGTCGCCTCCTACTCGGAGGGAGGCTTCCCCACGAGCTGGTCGACGGTCGCGGGCGGGAGCGTGCCCCTAGGCAGGGTCGAGACCGAGCCGCACCGCAGCTACCACACCGCGCTGCGCTTCGAAGGTGTGCAGGTACCGCCGGGGGCGCGAGTCGTGTCGGCGAGGCTCTCCTTCCACCCGACCAACGAGGTGGACTCCTCCAACAACCTCTGGATCAACGTTTACGCAGAATCTGCGGCCAATTCAGCCACTTTTGCTGGCAGCGACACGGGAGCAGCCCAGCGCCCCGACCAGCGCGAGCGCACGTCCGCCCACGTCGACCACTGGCTGGTCCGCTGCAACGCGCAGTGCACCGAGGACACCGAGTACGACTGCCCGCAGCGCAAGCTCGACTGCTGGGATCGGGAGCTGCGCTTCGAGCTGCCCAAGGACCTCGCGCCCCTCGTCCAGGAGGTCGTCGACCTTCCTGGCTGGGCCGCGGGCAACGCGCTGACCGTCTTGCTGGTCAACTCGGCCACCGACGAGGACGGGCCGAAGTACAGAGGCTCCCGCTCCATCGTCGGGTGGGCATCCGAGACGCCCGACCGGGCGCCGCTGCTGAGCATCGAGGTCGCCGCGGAGGAGTAGGGGCCGGGGCGGCCGCGCGGCGGGTCCGCGAGAGGTCGAGGAGGCGCCGAAGCCCGCCGCCGCTAATGATCCTCGTTCTTCGACCGAATAACCACGGCAGACCCTAGAGATTCTCCATGGCGCTGCCTACCCCCCCGAAACGGTGCGGCCTCTGCGGCCGGACCTACTCAGCAGACGAGAAGTTCTGCTCGGCGGACGGGCAGCGCCTCGTCGCGGAAGAGCTCGGGGACCCGTGGGTGGGACGCTTGGTTGCTGGGCGCTTCCGCATCCTCGAGCTCATCGGAAAGGGAGGCATGGGGGTCGTCTACCGCGCCATCCAGGAGCCCGTGGAGAGGCCGGTCGCCATCAAGCTGCTGCACCCCGAGCGCGGCCCGGACCCACGCCTCAAGGCGCGCTTCCTGAGAGAGGCGCGGGCCATCAGCCGCCTGACGAGCCCCCACACCGTGACGCTCTACGACTTCGGGGAGGTCGACGAGGACCTCTACATCGCCATGGAGCTCCTCGAGGGACGCACCCTGTCCCGGCGCGTCCGCGACGACGGGCCTCTCTCGGTGGCCGAGGCGGTGCACGTAGTCAGCGGCATCGCCGCCTCGGTCGCGGAAGCCCACGCCGCCGGTCTGGTGCACCGCGACCTCAAGCCCGAGAACGTCTTCCTCGCGACCACCCACGGCGACGACGCCTTCGTGAAGGTCTTGGACTTCGGGCTGGCGGCGCCGACCATCCCGACCGGGGACCGCCTGACCACCGAGGAGGCCGTCCCCGGCACGCCTTCATACATGGCCCCCGAGCGAATACAGGGCAACGGCTGCGACCCCAGCTCGGACGTGTACTCCATCGGCGTCATCTTCTTCCAGATCCTCACCGGCAGGCGCCTCTTCAAGGGCCGCACCTCAGCCGAGATCATGACCGCCCACCTGCGCTCCGAGCCACCGCGGCTGAGCGACGTGCGCCCGGAGCTCGACGTGCCCGACGAGCTCGTCGCCCTCATCTGGCGTTGCCTCGCCAAGCACCCGGCCCTGCGACCGGCGGACGCAGGGGAGCTTGCCAGGCAGCTCGATCTCATCTCGGGCGTCACAGCCAACATGAGCGCGGTGCCCGAGCCGGAGACCACCTACAAGGCGATCCGCCGGCGACCCCACGACGACAACGAGGAGACGCGGGACGCGACCCCGCGCGCCGCCGCCCGAATAACGAGGGGCCTCCCCCCGGAAGGGGAGCCGAGCAACGACTGTGACTCCTTCTTCAAGCCGCTCACCGAGCTGGAGCTCGAGTCCGAGTCGGCGCCACCGCCGGATCGGAAGACCGCGCTGAGAGTCGGCGGCGCCTTTGCGGCGGCAGCCATAGTGGTCGCGCTGGCCCAGCTCGCCCTCGGCGGCTTTGCCGCCGAGAGTGACGCCGAGAGTGCCAAGGAGCTCACCGGCTCGGCGCCCTTGGAGTCTGCCGCTGCCGTGGGTGCGGTCGTCCCGGCCCCCGAGAAGCTCCCCCTCCCTCCAGCGGCCACGCCCGCTCCTCGAGTCGACCTGGATCTGACCGCGAGGAAAGCCGAGCACGTCGACCGCGGCGTGCAGAAGCCGCCCTCGCCCCCGGCCGCAGACGAGAGTCCCGAGGTGGAGGCTGCCGCCGACCCCTCCGCGAAGAAGGTCAAGCGCCCTTCCAGAGACCGCCGCTCGCAGAAGGCCCCTCGCCGGCGTGTACGCTCGCACGCCCCGGCCAAGAAGGCCGTGACCCTGCGGCCGGCCGCCGTCCCGGCCGCGGAGCCGAAGCGCGCCAAGACACCGCCGAAGAAGCCGGCCGGGCGCTCGGCGCCCGCTCGCATTCGGAGCCTCCTGGAGCGGTACCCGCCTCCGCGATAGGAGGCTGTTGCGCAGCCTCCTCCCGTGCCCGTGCCCGTGCCCGTGTCCGATTGCCTCAGAAGCGGCCTCGGAGCCAGAGGCCGGCGCCTCCGCCCACGGGCCCGAGCCCGGCCGCCGGCTCTGGTCCGCCCGACTCGGCGCCGCCGTCTTGGAGCAGCAGGAGCAGCCCGGTGCCGAGCGCCGCCGCTCCGGCTCCGTAGAGGAGCCAGGACCCCAGCTCGAAGCTCTCGACGCGCTCGGAGCGCTGGCGGAACTCATCGGCCTGAGCCGGCGTGATGCTCGGCTTGTCGGCGAGGTCGCGCACCGTGGAGAGCTCCGAGGCGGCGAAGGCGCTCAGGACTCCGCCGGCGATGAGCAACGCCCCGCCGGCGCCGGCGGCCACGTAGCCGGCCGTGCTCAGCGCCGTGTCTTCGTCCTTGCTGAGCGGCGCAGCATCGAGAGGGTCCCGGTGCGCGCCCGCCGCCGGGCGAAGCTCGACCTCGTCGAGCAACACCTGGCCGGGCCCCAGGTTCACGGCGGCCTTCCAGGGCCGGTGGCCCTCCAAGCGCAGCTCGATGTCGTGGATGCCCGGCGCGACGAAGGCCTGGAGCGGAGTTCGCTCAGCTCCCGCCTGCCCGGTCGGCTTGCCGTCGACGAGCAGCAGCGCGCCCGGCGGCCGGCTGGTCAGGGAGAGCGTGGCGTGGCTCGCTCGCAGCTCCGCCTCCAGGGCCGCGGCGTCCTCGGCGGCGTGGCGCCGGGTCTGCGGCCAGGGCTCGATGTCTCTGAGCTCGCCCTTGTTCGAGGCTGCGAGGAAGCGGCGGTAGTAGGAGAGCGCCGACACCGGGTCGCCCGCCAATCGCCGCAGCGCGGCGAGCATGACCAGTGAGCGCCACCGCTGGGCCGAGTCGAGGCTCCCTCGCAGGCACTCGCCGAAGGCCTCCTCTGCGGCCCGCAGGTCGTCCTCGCGCAGCGCGCTCTCGCCTGCCGCACACGCGCCGTCGCCCCGGGCGGCGGCACGGGCGGGCGTGGTCGCGAGCAGCGACAGGGCCAGGCACAACCAGGCGAGTGTCAGTCTGCCCACACGACCCCCTTCTCGGTTGCGGCGGTGAAGCGCTCCTTCCCGCCGGTCGTGCCGTCGGGCACGAGCAGGCGCGCCTCGAAGTGGACGGGCCCTTCGGCGATGTCGTTTCGGACTCGCACGCGTAGCTCTCCCGCCCCGTCGAAGACCAGCGGCAGGCCGCCCGGCTCCGGGCTCAGGCGGGCGGCCCCAGCCCCGGTCGCCTCGAGGACGACCGAGTGCGCCCCGTCCAGCTCGAAGGAGAGCAGCCGCAGGGCGCCTCCGCGTGCGCGCAGCTCGACTCTCTGCTCTCCGCTCAGGGCGAAGCCGGCCAGGGGCCGACCCGATAACCCCAGGGCCCGAACGGCCAGGACGGCGTGCTCGCCGACCGGGACCTGCTCGGTCGCGGCCGCCAGCTCGATGCCCGTGAGCAGATCCTCGTACCAGAGCACCCGCGACGATGAGATCTGAATCTCGCCCAAGCGGGCGATGAGACCGGCGCCCGCGCCGCCGATCTGTCCGCAGCAAAGGAAGAAGCGCTGCGCTCCCGTCTCGTCCACACCCCGCCCCGTCGCGAGCGTGTGGTCGCGGCCGAGATCGAGGGGGCTCGAGGCCGGCCAGGCCATGACCTCCGGCTCCCCGTCGACAGTCACCTGCAGGTCGGCCTCGAGGGCATGGTGGCGAAGCAGCACGCCGGCGGCGTCTCGGAGCTGCACGTAGGCGGCGACCGGCATGTCGGCCGGTGCCCTGGACGGCGAGAAGGCGATGTCCAGCTCAGCCACCTCCCCCGGCTCCCAGCGCAGCTTCGGGCTGACGCCGTTGGCGAGCGGGAGGCCGGTCTCGCCGTGGGGCTCCTCGACGAGGAGCTGCGCCACACCCCCACCCCGCACTCGGCGCACGACGAAGCTGATCTCCCCGTTCACGTCGGTGGCCACGCCGGGCTCGAAGGTGGCCTCGCCCCCGCCGAGGTCCACCACGCCCGGCCCCTCGAACACGAGGCCGACCGGATCGCCTATTGTTGTGATGCGCCAGGGAGCGGATGGCTGGTGGCAGCCGAGGGCACGACCCTCGAGGTCTTCGGCCTGTACGGCGACCTCGACACCCTCCCCCACGGTGGGCAGGAAGCAGGGCTCGCCGGCGCAGGTCCCCGGGGGGCACGTGCCGGGCTCGCCTCGGTCGGGGCAGCTGAGGGCGAAGCCGAAGGTGGGCTTGACTGCGGCGTCCTGGTCGCACGCGCCGGCGTCCAAGACCTCGACCGTGAAGGGCGCCGAGGCGATGTCGACCACGCGACCGCCGCAGCTGCCGCCCGAGGGGCGGTCTTCGGTGGCGAGCCGGAGCTGCAGCTCCCGACCGGCCGGCGCGAGCACGGAGAGCTCCCAGCGAAGCTCCCACGGGGGAGGGTCGAGCGCCGTGTCGATCTGGACGCAGCGCCCCGGGGGCGTGGCGCCGGGGCCACGGACGGCCAGCACCTCCTCGAAGGGCTCAGTCGCGCTCAGGCACAGCGACATGGAGCCGGTCAGGCCCTGCTCAGCGGCGCTCTCGGCGGCAGGGTCGCCGCCGGCTCCGGGCGCGACCACGGCCTCGACCTTCACGACGCCGCCGGTGGGCACGGTCACGCGTCCGGGGAGGGTCGCCGGCCCGGCGGAGAAGCTCTCGAGGAGGAGCTCGGCCGGGAGCTCGACCGGGACGCGGGCCGTCGTGCTCTCCTGCGGTGGGTCCTCGCAGCTCGGCACGGTCGCGCCGGTGTTCGCTCGGACCTCCACCGCGAGCTCCGCGCCCACACCGAAGGGCGGCTCCAACCGCCAGGTCACCTGGGCGTCGCCCGCCCGGAAGCTCTGCAGCGCGTTGTATCCCTCGGCGAGGCGGAGAGGCGCGCCCTCCAGGGGGCAGAGCACCATGTGCCCGGACGGGAGCGAGCGCCCGGGCTCGTGGAGGATCGCGCGGATGGAGAATGGCTCGAGGGAGCAGAGACGCTGCGCGGGCGCGCCCTCGGCGCCGAGCACCCTCGCGGAGAGACCCGGTGGAGGCGGGGCCCCGGGGTCGGTACCAGGATCGGTGCCCTGGTCCGCGGCCGCAGCCGGGTCCGTGGCCGGGTCGGTGGCGGTGCCCGGGTCCGTGTCCGTGGCCGGGTCGGTGCCCTGGTCCGTGACCGTGGCCGGGTCGGTGGCGGTGCCCGGGTCCGTGGCGGTGCCCGGGTCCGTGGCGGTGCCCGGGTCGGTGCGCGTGCCGGAGTCGGCCGGCCCGTTCACGTCCTCGCCGACGACGGGAGGCATGGCCGGGATGTCGAAGCAGCCGGCCGCGCACACGAGGAGCGCCGGCAGGACCAGTTGGGCGGCTGTCCGAGGCGGGGGCATCGCCGACGATAATAGTGTGCGCTTCGGTCGCGCGCCACGAATCGGGAAGCAAGGCGTCTCGCTTGCGAAACGCCCGCCCCGTCATGCGAGTGGTCTGCGACGTGCCGGAGGGCTACCATCGGCGAATGAAGAGCCTCAGATTCGCCTCCTCCTTGCTCCTCACCTTCGCTCTGCTCACGTGCTCGCGCGGCGGCACGCCATGGGTAGAAGAGGCGAGGGACGCGCGCACGAGCACCGACGACGCCTCGGAGGACGCCGAGGGGGCCTACGCGAGCGCCGACTCCGGGTCGCTGGAGCGAAGCCTCACCGTCATGACCTTCAACGTGCTGTGCTCTCTGTGCGACACCACCCAGGAGTCCACCTACGACCCGTGGAAGGAGCGCCTCACCTATTTCGGCGACATCTTCGAGCGCTACGACGCCGACCTCATAGGCCTCCAGGAGCTGATCGCGGGCTCCGAGGTGGAGCAGATCCTCGAGGAGGCGCCGGGCTACGAAGCGCACTACTACAACAAGACGACGCAGTACGCGGACGCGACCATCCTCTGGCGCGCGGAGCGCTTCGAGCTCAAGGAGTCGGGCGCCTACTGGCTCAGCCCCCGGCCGGACGTGGCCCTGTCCACGGGCCTCGTCCCGGTCCCCGCCCTGCCCCGCCTCGTGGTCTGGGCGCTGCTCTTCGACCGCGCGCGCGACGAGGAGCTGCTCTTCGCCACCAGCCACTTCGACCCCAACGACCCGGCCCCCGAGCTGAGCGCGCCCATCGTGCTCGAGCGGAGCGAGCCGTGGCTCGAGGAGGTGCCCGTGATCTTCACGGGCGACCTCAACCACCGCCCGGACGAGGCGGGCTACCGCATCCTGGTCGGCCTCGAGCCCGGCCCGGAGGGCACGTCGAGCTCACGCCTCGAGGACGCCTACGAGCTCTGCGCCAGCCACCGGGAGGAGGCCAACAGCGCCCCGGCGCCGGACTACGATCCGGCCGAGCGCATCGACCACATCATGGTCGGCGGCTCGGACTGGGGATGCGACGAGTGGGCCGTAGACCTCCACGTCTACGGCCCACATCGTCGTTTTCCGTCAGACCACTATGCGGTTGTAGCTTACCTTCGCTAAGCCGTTTCGTTCGGTAAACGGCTGAAGGCTCTCGGCTACTCCCCGCAGGTCCCGGCGGTGAGGTGGCGGAGGATCTCGTGGCCCTCGGGCTCTTCAGAGCTCCCTTCGCCTTCCCCATTCTCGCCGTGCCCCTTCTCGTCGTCGTCGTCGATGGCGAAGAGGCACTGCCCTTCGGCGACGGTGACGGTGTCCTCGGGGGCGGACGCGGCGGAGATGGTCAGGGTGCCCTTGTCCACACGCACGACCTCGACGTCCTTCTCTTCCTTGTCGTTGTCGGGGCCCTCGCCTTCGTGGCCCCCGCCGTCGTAGCCGTCGCCCTCGCGGCTCTCGCCCACGTGCTCCTCTCTCTCCTGGTGGAGGAAGGCCACCGTGGGCTTGTCGTCGCCGTCGAGGAGGAGCTTGAGGGTCTCGTCCCTGGCCCACTCGGGCAGGTCCTCGAAGTCCTCGGCGACGGGCTCGAGGTTGAGCTTCAAGATGACCTCG
>CAZQPP010000321.1:0-9745 GCA_964594295.1 uncultured Myxococcales bacterium
TGACCACAACGGGAACGGGGGTTTGGGGGCACGGGCACGGGCATGGGCACGGGCATGGGCACGGGCACGGGGGAGCGTGTAGGCGGTATGGGCTACACGCTCCTGGGGCGAGCAAGGACAAGCCCGCTTCTCGCTTCGCGCTCCCCCGTGTAGGCTTCGGGCATGAGCCCCGACGAGCCCAGGACCTCCCCGGCGGCGAGCCGGCCGGAGCAGCTGCTTTCCGACGATGATCTGCGCGCGATGGAGCGCCTCGCCGGTGCCGGGCTCGCCCGCGAAGACGCGGTGTTGACGCTACGGCCGAGCGGCGGGGATGGCCTCCCGCTGCTCGTGAGCGGCGGGCTCAACACCTTCGTCGGGGCCCTCGAGAGGTGGCGTCCCGACTGGGAGAGCCGGCGGCCGGACCTGGAGCAGCTCGGGATCTCCGATGGCTTCTTCGGAGATCTGTCGAGGTGTCGAGGGAGGGTGGACGTGCTCGGAGTGGCCGAAGGGGAGATCTGCTTCGCCGGGGCGCCGCTCCTCGAGCTCCACGGGACGCTCCTGGACGTGCTGGTGCTGCGGCCGATGTCGCGGGCGTTGCTCCTCTCCGGGAGCGCGGCCGCCACGGGCGCCGCGCTCCGGAGGGTCGCGCTCCCGTCGGTGCCGGAGCTCGACGTGGAGATCTCGCTCACGCAGGGCGAGCTGGGCGGGGACCTGCTGCCGCCGGGTTGTGTGTCGGGGCAGGGAGCACAACACAGCTACCGTCTCTTGGATCTCGACGGGTACGCCGTCTGCGATCTGGTCGTCCCGAGGGGTGAGGCTGCGCCGGAGCCGTCGCGCCCGCTGCTCGAGCGCTACGCCGACCAGGGCAGGGCGTGCCGTCCGCTCCCCGACCCCGTGCGCTCGGCGGCTCTGCACGAGCGAGCGTCGGCCGAGGTCGGGGGGCTTGGCGATCTCTTCTCCGGGCGCCGGCGATACGAGGTGCGCGGGCTTTGAGCCTGTGCCCGGGTCAGGGGTGATGGCCCACCACGATGTAGCCCTGGGTCACGCCGAAGGTGCCGAAGCCGCGCGCCACGCCCGCGCGCAGGACGGGGCGGAAGGTGAAGCCGAAGTCCAGCTCGGTGCGCAGCTCGCCGCCGGCGCCCGCGTGCAGGTCCGAGGACTCGAGCCGGTAGGGGCCGATCCAGCCGGTGTCGACGAAGGCCGCCGCCACGAGGCGGCGAAGCGCGAAGGGGAGCGTGCCGAGGCCCCTGAGCACGTCGTAGGCCGGGAGCGAGAGGTCCGCGGTCCAGGTCTGCGCCTGCTCGCCGGCGAAGAAGCCGGGGAGGAAGCCGCGCAGGGCGTCGTAGCCGAACAGGCGGCGGTCCACCAGGTCCCTGATCGGGTCGGTCGCGCCGATGCCGCCAAGGCGGAAGCGCTCTCGCGCGTCGGGGTGGGCCAGTGAGAAACGGCCCCGAAGGAGGTTCGTGAGCACGAGGTGGTGGAGGCCGAAGAGGGGCAGCGGCACCGGGAGGTCGGCCCGCCACTCGAGGCGGAGCCTCTCGAAGCCGTCACTCCGCACGGCCGGCTCGTAGCGGAGGCCGAGGCCCAGCCCGAAGCCCTGCTCGGCGACGGTCCCGTAGGGGAAGCCGTATGCACCCGAGTGGCCCACGTCCAGCCTGAAGGTCGGCCGCAATCGGGGGTGGGCGCGGGAAGGCACGCGCGCGGAGGGGTCGGCGCGGCCGAGCTCCTCGATTCCTTCGTGGTGGACGAGGGTGAGCGACAGGGCGACGCGGTCGCTCTCCCGGATGGCCCGCACGCGCCTCGAGAGGCCCAACGACACGTAGCGCACGCGTGCCGGCACCGTGCGCCTCTCCACACCGTCGAAGTCGCTCCGGGGCTGGTCCGCGTCCACGTAGACGGTGGAGAGGTCGAAGGGCGCCGCGCCGAAGCCGTATCGCAGCGCTCCGTCCACCGCGGCGCTCGAGCCGTCGGGCAGGGCCCTGACGTTGACGTCGACCGACCAGGCGTGGTGCCCGATGGGGTCTGCCCCGGACACCCCGAGACCGAGGCTCGAGGTGGTGCCGGTCGCGAGGGCGAAGGTGGGCACGATCGCGCGGGGACGCAGGAGCGACAGGTAGGGCGGGTCCTGCTCGACGGTTGCGCCGAGGGAGGCGCGCGGGCTGTTGGTCTGGTCGGCGTGCGGCCGGGCGGCGCCCGCACCGGCAGCGGGGCCGAAGGCGATCGCGCCGGGCGGTGGATCTATGGGCGGCTCGGCGGCGGGGATGTCCTCGTGGAAGGCAGCGCTCGCAGTCCGGCGCTGGAGCGACCAGCCCAGGCCGCGCATGGCCGTGAAGGCCACCTCGCCGTTCGGCAGCGGCGCGACGTGGCGCACGCCCCCGAGGGCCGCGGTGACTACCCGCGCCGAGCCGCCCTCGAGGTCCACGACCAGCACGTCGTAGACGCCCTCCCACGCGGCGGCCACCGCCACCGCCTTGTCGTCGGGCGTGAAGACGGGGTGGGCGAGGGGGAAGACGCTCTCCAGCAGCACCCGAGGTGGGGAGCCCTCCAGGTCACGCATCACCAGGCGCGAGGCCCTGGTGTCCTGCTCGACGTAGACGAAGCGCCGGCCCTTCCAGGCGAAGCGCGGCATGTCGAGGCGCACGCCGAGAGGCGCTGAGATCAAGGTGCGTGGTGGGGCGCCGGGTCCGTCCACGCTCACGATGCTCGTGCGCCCGGCGTTGGTGGCGACCGCCAGCACCGGGAGGCTCGGGTGGCGGTGGGCGTCGGGGGCCGAAACGCGCGCGCGATAGGTCCAGCGGGTCGGGGGCTCATGCTCCTCGCCGGGCGCGAGGGAGAAGGCGTAGAGGTCCCGATGGTGTCGAGCAGGCCCAGCAGGCGTGGAGCGCGCCACTATGGCGAGGGAGCCCTCCTCGTCGGCCGACGCCCCGCCGGCGCAGTCGCCGACGCACCAGCGCGCGTGCAGGATCTCGCCGGTCTCGGGAGCCCTGAGCAGGAGGCGGGCGTCGACGTGGCCGTCGCCCTCCACCGTCAGCAGGCCCCTCCTGCGCGGCACGAGCTCGAGGGCGCGGATGTCGCGCACCGGTCCGGTCAGCCGGAGCCCTTCGCCGCTCTCTCCTCCCCGCCCCTCAGCCTCTGCCTCGGCCCTTCTTCGCTCCTTGGCGAGGTGAGCGGAGTAGGCGCCCGGGAAGTCGGTCCCCGCCACCTCCTGCATGACGGTGTTCATGCCGTAGGGTACGAGGCGGCGACCGTAGGCGTCCGCGAAGTCGGCCAGCACACGCGGGCCGCCGCGGCGCTCGGCCAGATCCCTGAGGAAGAGCGCGCCGAAGATGTACCAGGCGTTGGCGCCGGGTGGGTCGATGGGGACCGTGCCGAGCCGGTCCAGGGGCAGGTCTATGCCTTCGAGCAGGGTGATCCGGGCGCGGCCGAGGAAGCGCGGGTGGTGGAGCCTGCCGGCAGGTGGGTCCAGGGACTCCAGGTAGACCGCGAGGCCCTCGATGAACCAGCCGGGCAGAGACTGGTTCGGGAAGTACTGGGGACCGAGCAGGTCGTTGACCACGGCGTGCACTCCGCCCGCGCGTTGCAGGTGGGCGATGTGGACGAGCTCGTGGAGCACCAGGCGCCTGATCCACGCGCCCGGGCCGGCCAGCGCGTTGTCGAGGGAAGGCGGGTGGGCGTGCAGCCGAACCACGGGGTAGGGGAGCACCGAGGCGCTGCCGTTGGCCGAGTCGTAGTCGTCGCTCAAGACGATGGTGAGGTCCCGCTCGAGCTCCCAGCCCAGGACCTCCTCGATGCGGCCGAGGGAGTCCCCGGCCGCCTCGATCACCTGCTCGGCGAGGGCCCTGCCGGGCGCGTCGTAGAGCACCAGGATGCGCCCGGCGCGGAGGGAGCGCCACCGCGCCGAGGGGTCGTCGGCGGCCAGGGCCAGCCCGGGCACCGTCGCCGCCGCCATGGCACCAAGCGCAAGCCACAAGAGCGCGGACGCGCTCCACGGGCGCCGGAGGCGGGACAGCCACCGGTGCGACATTCCGACCAGGCTTGCGGGGGCGGGCGTTCTGAAGCAGAACGCCCCTACCGCGGGAGTTTCGTGCCGAAACTCCTTGTTGTGTGAACTAGCAGCCTGTCGCGCATGGCGCACAACAGGCTGCCCGCCCGAGTTGTGTCCGACCTGCCGTCCCGGCTCGCGCTGCGCGCTCCGCCGCAACCTGGCGACTGTCAGACACAATCGGGCGGCGCCGAGGCTTCCAACCTCGGCGGAGCGTCGCATTCGCGGATTGCATTGTGCAATCCGCAACACGCTCCTGGCCTCGACAGCGCCCGGCATGGCGGCGAGACCGATCCGTCGGCTTCGGTCCATGCCGGATTGTCGCACAGAACCTGGTCGGGTGGCGCTGAAGTTCGAGGTCCTATTCTCGGCGAGGGCCGGCGAAATAGCCTTCGAGCTTCTGTGACGCGCGACTAAAACGCCGCGGCGGTGAATGCGGCCACCGTGACCGGGCCGGTAGGAGGGGACCAGGCGTTGGTCTCGTCTACGAAGCTGGGCACCGGGGAGACCCACGCGCCCATGTTCGGGGACGGCCCCAGCTCGACGGTGCGGTCGGCCGACTGCACGATGCGGTGGATGCGCCCGTCGTTCGAGAAGGTGTAGAGCAGGGCTGGCCCGTCGAGCACGTGGATGCGGTCGATCCTCAGCAGGCGGCGCTTCAGGCGGCGAGCTGTCCTTTGATTCGCCCGGAGCGGCGCCACCTCGGCGGAGGTCCCGGGGCGGATGCTCGCGGCCGTGGTCCGGATGCTCGAGCCGTGCTTCGCGGAGGCCAGGGCGCTCTCTCCCACATTGGAGGGCGGCTCCGGGTCCTTGACTCCTCCTGCCATCACGCCCACCGCGAGGGCGCCCACCAGCATCGCCACGGCGAAGGTCGCGGCGGGGCGGAAGTAGGCTACCGGAGGACTGCGGCGCGCGCGGAAGCGCCTGAGCGGGAGGGGCGTCGGGGTCTGCTGGCGCGCCGAGAGGAGGCTGTCCTCCAGCTTCTGGCGCAAGCGCTGCGGCGCCTGACAGTCTTCACGGTGGACCTGTCTCACCAGGGAGCGGAGCACGCGCGTCTGGTCCAGGTAGAGCGAGCAGAAGGCACAGCTTCTGAGATGGGCCGTGGTTTCGCTGGCCTCGGGCTCGGCGAGCTCCCCGTCGAGGAGGAGCTGGAGCAGAGGCAGAACGTCGCGACAGTCTGTTTCCATGAGGTCCGTGCAGTCCGCGCTTCCAACCGCAAGGAAGGCCCAAGTATTCCACAGACGGGCCCTGCGGTCACGCTTCGGTACCGTCTCGGTCATGGTGCTGCTATAGTCCCGCCTCCGCGAAAACAGCGAGGGAGCGAGCATGTTTGTCACCGCCTGTTTGGCTGGAGCGCTGTTGTTGCTGGCGGCGCCGCCAGCGCCGCCACCTACTCCGGCTGCGCCCCCGGCTCCTTCCGCCCCGGTCGTCAAAGGTGCCCCGGCTGCGCCCGCCGTTCCGGCCGCCCCGGTCGCGCAGAAGGGCGTCCGCGTCTTCGTCAACGGGGTGGACGTGACCCGCGCGGCGAGGAACAAGCACCTCCGTCAGGTCAGCGTTCGCTTCGACCCCCAGGGCAACGTCCTCGTGGATGCGCCGGCCTATGACGTCAAGCTCAAGCCGGGGCCGACTCCGGACTGCCACGTGCAGATGCGTCCCGGCGCCCAGCCAGGCGCGAAGCGCCCGGTCGTCGCACCGACCATCGTCCGGCCGCCCGGGCCCGCGCCCAAGCTGCGTTACTTCGCGACCATCGGCGGGCAGGACCCGTCGATCGTGGGATGCCGGATCCAGATCCTCGTCAACGGCAACCCGGTGACGAGCCTGACCGGTCTCGAGACAGTGCGCTTCAAGGAGATCACCGCCGGTCTCTCGCAGGGGAGGCACCAGATCGGGTTCCGGGTGCGCCGCCCGCCGGAGGCCGCCGCCGATCCCGACGTGGTCGGGCGCAAACGGCTGCGCGACGCCCACCTCGAGATCGAGATCGGTCCGGGCAGCGTGAACGGGCCGAGCGTCAAGCTCGATCGTGTGCAGGCAAAGCTCCGCTGCACCGATCGCACGCGCGGCTTCGAGGAGAAGATCTTCCCCATCGACGTGGAGTGAGCCCCATGGGCACTTGGAAGGTGGTGGTGGAGTCCTTCCCCAAGGACCACCTCCGCGACCTCTACCGAATCTGGCGAAAACACGACCACACCTTGGAGGACGAGGAGATCCTCGGCAAGGTGAAGGCCTTCGGGGGAGGCGGGGGCGGTGAGTCCCTGGGCTTCGCCTGCTACCACGTAGAGGAGGCGGCACAGCGCGTCGTCGCCGAGGTGGAGAACCTCGACGGCAAGGCGCACCTGGAAGAGCTCGAGTCGGAGTAGGACCCCGGCTCGCCCTCTCTGCGGGGCAGGCGTTTCGTGGCTGAAGCACCCTTCTTGCGGGGCAGGCCTTTCGTCGCCGGGACGCCACTACCGCGGGGCGTTTTGCGGGCGAGACGCCCTTTTCCCGATTACTCCCCTCATTCGGGGCGTTTGTTATACTCGCCCTGAGGTTTCCCGGCTTGACCGAGCTCATCCGGATCCAGGACATCCTACAGAAGGTCCAGGCCTATCACCCCCGGGCCGACGTGGATCTCATCCAGAAGGCCTATGTGTTCGCCGCGCAGGTGCATGACGGGCAGACCCGCAACTCCGGGGAGCCCTACCTGATGCACCCGATGGCCGTCGCGGACGTGGTGGCCGACCTCAAGCTGGACGAGGCCTCGCTCTGCGCCGCCATCCTCCACGACACCGTCGAGGACACCGAGGCCACCCTGGATCAGCTCGGAGAGCTCTTCGGGGATCGCATCGCGGGCCTCGTGGACGGGCTCACGAAGCTGGCCAAGATCCGTTTCCACTCCGCCGAGCAGCGCCAGGCGGAGAACTTCCGCAAGATGATCGTGGCCATGAGCCGCGACCTGCGGGTCATCCTGGTCAAGCTGGCCGATCGCCTGCACAACATGCGCACCCTCGCACACATGACCAGGGACAAGCAGACGCGCATCGCCAGGGAGACCATCGACATCTACGCGCCCCTGGCGAACCGCCTGGGCATCAACGCCATCAAGCAGGAGCTCGAGGACCTCTCCTTCCGTTACCTCTGGCCCGACGACTACAAGTCCCTCGCCGAGAAGGTCGCGGCCACGCGCAAGCAGCGCCAGAGCTACATTCGCTCGGTCATCGACGAGATAAACAAGCTGCTGAAGTCCTACGACCTCGAGGCAGAGGTCAGCGGGCGCCCCAAGCACCTCTACAGCATCTGGCGCAAGATGAGGCAGCAGGGCATCGACTTCGAGCACGTCTACGACCTGCTCGGCTTCCGCATCATCACCGACACCGA
The DNA here is from genome assembly GCA_964594295.1 of uncultured Myxococcales bacterium. Taxonomy (GTDB): domain Bacteria; phylum Myxococcota_A; class UBA9042; order UBA3505; family UBA3505; genus CAZQPP01. The sequence goes on from CAZQPP010000321.1 coordinate 7,376, forward strand.
GAAGGACTGCTACCACGCCCTCGGGCTCATCCACATGAGCTGGCGTCCCATCCCCGGGCGCTTCAAGGACTACCTGGCCCTGCCCAAGCCGAACAACTACCGCTCACTGCACACGGCGGTCATCGGGCCCGCCGGGCACCGCATCGAGGTGCAGATCCGCACCGAGGAGATGCAGTACGTCGCCGAGTACGGCGTAGCCGCGCACTGGCGCTACAAGGAGGGCGGCCAGGCCCCCGACCAGGACGACCTGAAGTTCAACTGGCTCAAGCAGCTCATGGAGTGGCAGCGCGAGCTCAAGGACCCCGACGACTTCCTCGACACCTTGAAGCTCGATCTCTTCAGCGAGGACGTCTACGTCTTCACGCCGAGGGGTGACCTGAGGGTGATGCCGCGCGGCTCGACTCCCGTGGACTTCGCCTACGCCATCCACTCGGAGGTCGGCGACCACTGCGCCGGCGCGCTGGTCAACGGCCGCATCATGCCGCTCTCATCCGAGCTCAAGAACGGCGACATGGTGGAGATCCTCACCCGGGATCACCAGCGCCCCAACTCCGACTGGCTGCGCTTCGTCCGCACGGGCCGCGCCCGCCACAAGATCCGGGCCTTCAAGCGCAAGGCCGAGCGCGCGGCCGCGTCGGACCTCGGTCGAGAGCTCCTCGGTCGGGAGATAAAGCGTTATGGCACCTCCTTGCAGAAGGCCTCGCGCCAGGGCTGGGTGAACGACGCCCTGCGCAACCTCGGCGCCAAAGACCAGGACGACCTCTTCGTGCGCGTGGGCCTGCAGCGCATCCAGCTCTCGAACGCGATCCGCCAGATCCTGCCTCCCGAGGTGCGCGAGAGGCGCCGCGAGAAGGAAGAGCCGGACGAGGAGAGCCCCGAGAGCCTGGTCAGCCGCGTCGCCGAGAGCCTGCGCAAGACCTTCCGAGGGCACCGCTCGGGCATCAAGGTCGACGGCCTCGACGACCTGCTCGTGAGGACCGCGCGCTGCTGCCAACCCGTGCCGGGCGAGCCCATCGTCGGCTTCGTCACCCTCGGCCGCGGCGTCAGCATCCACGCCAAGGACTGCGCCAACCTCCAGGCGAGCGACCCGGAGCGGCGTGTCGAGGCGTACTGGGACTCGCGCGGGGCCGGCCCGCAGGCGACCTGGATCCGGGTGACCTGCCACAACACCGAGGGCAAGCTCGCCGAGATGAGCGCGATCTTCAGCGTCCGCAAGATCAACATCTTGAACGCCAACTGCCAGAGCCGCGACGACCAGACGGCCGTGAACGACTTCGAGGTCGTCGTGTCCAACGCGGGCCAGCTCGAGTCCGCGATGACGGCGCTCAGGGGGCTGGCCGGCGTCATCGCGGTGGAGCGCCTGAGGACCTCTTAGTGTACGAGCCCCCCACCCTCGATTGCGGCCTCGAGGCCTGCCGGCGCTCCCTCGTCGCCGGCGACTTCCGTCGCCTCGGGGAGCAGCTCGCGGCTGTGGGCGGCGCGCCCCCGTGGGGAGCCGGGGCGCGGCGGTCCCACGCCCAGGGCGCGCGGACCGACCGGCAGGAGCTTGTCTGGGGCTTGCTGACCATCTCCCTCGTCCTCATCACCTATGCGTTGTCGCTGTGAGCTCTACCCGCGCGCACGCGCTCTCTGTGCTCCTCGTCGTCTCCACGCTGTGCGCGTGCGGGAGCGCCGGGCCTGCACAGCTCCCCGAGCGTCCTCCGTGTCCTCCCTGCGCGGACCCCCCGCTGCCCGCCGCCGAGGTCAGCATGGAGCAGGTCCAGGCCATCTTGCAGCAAGGAGGTCTCGACGTGCAGCGCATCGGAGAGCAGGGCGCCGCCGGCCCGCGCCTGCTCGTGGTGCAGGGCGACCCCAAGGTCGTGCTGAGCGTCAACCCGACCCGGGGCGACGTGGAGATGGCGGTGGTCTACTCGGTGCGCACGGCCCTCGACCCGGCGCTGCTCCTGCGCCTGAACGCGCTGAACCAGAAGATGCCCTGTCAGGCGAGCGTGTCGGAAGACGGGAGGCTCCTGCTCGAGGGCTACTACCCCTTCAGCGACGGCCTGCACGCGCAGAGCCTGCTCGCGGCGGTGCGCAAGTTCCGCAAGTACGGGATGGTCTGCGCGCTGCAGCTGAAGGATGTGCTGGAGTAGGAGCTATTAGCCGCCAGGTATTGGCTGTCAGCCCTTCACGCTCCCCGCTGTCAGACCAGACACCAGGTGTCGCTGCAGGGCCTTGAAGAGGGCGACCACCGGGATCGAGACCAGCAGGCTCGCCGCCGCGAAGAGGCCCCACTGCACGTCGTGCTCGCCGACGTAGCTGGCGAGGGTGACCGGGAGGGTGTAGGCGAGGCGGTCGCTCATGAAGGTGGCGGCCAGGATGAACTCGTTC
>CAZQPP010000322.1:0-5576 GCA_964594295.1 uncultured Myxococcales bacterium
CGCGCGGGCGGCCGTGCTCGCGGGGCTCGACGAGGTCACGTTCTCCATTCACGGCCACACGAAAGAGCTCCACGACTACCTGACGGACACGCCGGGGGCCTATGAGCTGGCGCTGCGGGGCATGCGGAACCTCCAGGCCATCGGCGGCATCGTCGTCAACGTCGACGTCGTCATCAACCGGCAGAACTACAAGCACCTCCGGGAGATCCTGGACTTCTTCATGGGCATGGGCGTCCACGAGTTCGACATGCTCTACATCGTGCCCTTCGGCCGTGGATTCCAGGACCACCGAGAGGCCCTCTTCTTCGACCTCGACGACGAGGCCTACCCCTACTTCCAAGACGCCTTCGAGGTCAGCAAGCTCCCGGGGGTCTACGTCTGGACCAACCGCCTGCCCGTGAAGTTCCTGGAGAACTACGAGCACCTGATCCAGGACCCCCACAAGCTGCGCTACGAGATCCAGGGCGGCCGCCACAACTTTGAAGGGCTCGCGCGCTGGGGGGTGCCGCCGGACTGCTTCGGGGAGCGCTGCGACCACTGCTTCCTCGCCCGCATCTGCCGTGACACCCTCATGCCCTATCAGAGCTGGTTCAAAGAAGGCGGCTTCGAGCGGGTGCGAGTCAGGGTCGACGGCGAGGAGCAGCCGAGCGAGCGCCGGATCGACGCGGTGCGTCGCCAGGAGGGCAGGAGCTATGCCTACGTCGCTCCGGACACGGCGGCGGCGGTCGCTGCTTTCGCTGCGTGGGAGAAGCCGGCTTCAGATCACCCGGCCGCCGAGCGGAGCGTCGAGCTCGAAGACGGCAGCCTACCGGCCGCCGGAGCGCTCGAGGGCCTCGATCGCCCGATCGAGCGCTGGGTGCTGCGGGGCACGGCCGCGCTCGAATCCCTGCTGCTCGGCGAGGGTGCCGAGGAGCCGGCGATCTGTGGCCCGCTCTCATCTCGCGTGACGGACTTCGAGGTGGTCTTGGAGCGCGAGAGCGTGGCCTGGATGCTCGAGCACGAAGAGGAGGTCGAGCGCCACGCGGATCGCCTGGTGCTGTCCCTGCGAAACCACGAGTACCTCTCGGACTCCCGGGCGACGGACCCGAGCCCCGACGATCTGCGCGCGCTGGGAAAGCTGGTCTCGCGCTTCCGGAACGTGCCTCGCTGCGTGAGCGGCCACACGCCCGAGGGCAGCGAGCGCAGCACCCTCGACACCCTCCTCGTCGATGACAAGGGCTTGCTCGACCTCGACGCCTACGTGCACCACTACGTGGTCGAGGAGTACTACAGTCGCAGCGTGCGCTGCGACGGGTGCGCGCTCTCCAAGGCCTGCGGCGGCCTACACATCAACTACGTGCGCAACCACGGCTTCGCGGTCTGTCAGCCTCTGGGGGAGGACGAGGTAGAGGACGGCGAATTGCCGGTTGACGGCAGCACCTCGCGCTCCGTGCGCGGTGCCGCCTAGGTGGATTGTGGCAAACATCGGCTACATCCAGCTCGTTCGCCACTGCAACAACCACTGCGCCTTCTGCTCCAACCCCGAGACCGATCTCGACTTCACGGCTGATCAGATCCGGGGTTTCATCGACGACCTGAAGGGGCGCGGCTACTTCGGCATCATCCTGACCGGGGGCGAGCCGACCCTGAGCCCACACCTCGTCGACGCCATCCGCTACGGGCGCGAGCAGGACATGCACGTGAGGATGATCACCAACGCCTCACGCCTCGCGGACCCGGACTTCTGCGAGGAGGTCGTGGAGGCGGGGCTCCAGCACGTTCACGTCTCGCTCTACAGCACGCGGGCCGAGGTCGAGGAGAAGCTGCGCGGGGTGCCGGGGGCGCTGAAGCGCACCCTCAAGGCCCTGGAGAACCTGCGCCGCCACGCGGACCGGGTCACGGTCAACCTGAACAGCGTCATCAACAGCATGAACACCGACCACCTCCACGAGACGATCGAGGTGGTGTGCACCCGCTTCCCCTTCATCACCCACGTGGTGTGGAACAACCTCGACCCCTCGATCGGCCGCACCGAGCAGAGCCGGCTCTACGCCCCCCGCATGGCGGACCTCGAGCACAGCCTCAAGCTTGCCACTGACTGGCTCACCGGCACCGGCCGCACCTACCGAATCGAGAGGGTCCCGCTCTGCTACATGACCGAGCAGGCCCACTGCTCCACCGAGACGCGAAAGATCGTCAAGGAGGAGGAGCGCATCGTGCACTTCTTGGACGAGAAGGGCATGGTCCGCCAAACCGAGTGGGACCACTTCTACGGTGAAGCTTGCGCTCGCTGCACCCTCCGCCCAGTCTGTGGAGGGCTCTACGACAAGGGTGACGCCTACGACCCGCGGGAGCTCTACCCGGTCTTCATCGACCCGATGTCAGTCGTTCGCCGCGTCGTAGACGACTTCGCCTCCGATCCATCCTGGACGGACGCGCAGCGCGCCGGAAAGCTGGCTTTCTGGGAGGGGGAGACCACGCAATGGCTCGACCACCTGCGCCGCAAGAGCCGAGACTCAAAGTTGACGTAGGCGTACTTCAGCCGTGACCGCTACGGTCTTCTCAGTCAGATCCCGATGAAGGGGGCTGACTCTCTCTCAGAAGGGGTCCGAGCCGAGTGCCTGAGCACCGAAGGTCTCAAGACGGAGATTCTGAGGGAGGAGCCCCTTCGCGATTTCGGCCGACTCGTCGACCGAATCGATGTGGTGAGCAAGCGCACGGACGACGACGTGGTGATCCCGCGGCGTCTTGGTGCTACCTGTCCCACCGTTCATCAAGAAGAGCTCACAGGGGCCGGCCAGCTCCACGCCCTTGGCGTCCCCGCCCTTCGCGCATACGTCGATGCGCAGGACCTGGAGCGTCTGAGCATGCTCTACGAGCACCGACACGCCGCCGTGGCGGACGGGGCTCACGAGCTGGACCTTCCACTGGTCGAGGACGTCGAGACCGGGAGTAATGATCTCGTGCAGACGTCCCCGGAAACCCTCGTTGGCGGCCTCAGCCGCCTCTCCTTCGGGCACTCCCAGCGTTCCCGCGACGGCAGCCGCCGCGATCCCTGCTGAAGTATTCTTGATGAACGATCGCCTGGTAAACGAACTCGCCATGACCGCACCCTGAAGGGTAAATTCCTAGGTACCACGAAAGTACGGGGAGGGAGGAAGGCTGTCAAGGCATGTTTTGCTAAGACCGCGCCGCACCAGGGGTCGCGCTGTCTTCCCGTGGCCGTGCGCGTAGCACGCTCCCGTGCCTTCGCCCGAGGGGCGCGCCCCTCGTTCTACGCTCGCACCGACCCTGATGCTCGCTGAGACGCCCTCTACGAGCGCTTGCGGTCGATCGTCTCGGCCAGCGCCAGGTTCGCGATCTCGTGCTCGAGCACGTCTTTGAAGTCCGGGTCCGGGTCCCGGATCTCCACGACCGTGTAGTCGCCGTCCTTGCGTACCTCGAAGCTGCCGAATTCCTCGAAGTCCTTGACGACCGCGCGGACCACGGCCAGGCCGTAGAGATCTTTGTGCAGTCGGAGCTCGCTCACGACGCGGGCCCTTCCGGCTTGACCGGCTGGAAGCCGCCCGAGTCACCGGGGCCGGCCTCGGAGTCGCCGGCCTTGTCCTCGGTGTCGCCCTTGTCGTCTTTGGCCTCACCGGCGGCTGCGCTCTCCTCGGTCGACTTCTTGAACTTCTCCTCCCAGGGGACGGCGATGCCGAGCGGGTCCTCGAGGAAGTCCAAGAAGCCGTCGTCGTCGAGGTCGTCGAGGCCGAGATCGTCGTCGTCAGCCGGACCGGAGACACCCAGGGCACCCCTGACCGCCTGGCCGACGATGGCTTCGAGCCGGTCCTTGTGCTGCCGCGCGATGCGGGATCGGAGCACCTGGCTCAGGGCCTCGTTCGCGAAGTCGCCAGCGAGGGCCTCGAGATCCTGCTCATCTTCCTTGCCCTTCTTGGCGCGGACGTGCACCAGGATGGAACCGTCCTCGCTCTTGTCCAGAAGGACGTAGGCCCGGTCGATGAGCACGTAGGCCGCACCGTAGGCGGCCTCGAGCGGGTAGAGGCCCTTCTTCAGCATCAGGGTCATCACCCCACCCTCTTTGTCGAGGGAGAGGATCTCGGGAGTCTGTTTCGTCACGAGCTGCTCCAACCTGTTGAGCCGTGAAAAAGCGACACCGCTGTAACGTTCGAGGCGGGCGCACGTCAAGCCGAAGCATTACGGGGCGCTGCGCATTCCGGACCAGACGGCGTTTCGCGAGCGAAACGCCTGCCCGCCAACCAGCTGGTCACAAGAGCTCCAGGTTTGCGCGCCCGCACGTCGCGGCGTAGCCTCGAGGTCTTCGTGAAGGGGCATCGACGATGAAGATCGGGCGCTTTGCTCTTGGCTTCGGTGCGGCGCTGCGCGGGCTCTTCCGGACGGCTGGAAACGCCTCGGTTCGGGCCACCTACCGGCACCTGGTGCTGGCCATCTTCGTTCTCGCGGTCATCCTGGACGCAGCCGGGATCTACGCCCTGTGGTTCGCCATAGACACGGAGACCATGGAGAGCGCGTACATGCGCGCGGTGATCTCGATCCTGCGTTACGTCGGGACCGCCATCACCCTGATCGCGGCGCCCGTGATCGCGATGTTCCTGGTCAACGCCATCTTCCCGGTGCTCACCGACAGGGTGTTCCTGGCTGCCCTCGGGGCCCTCGATCCCGAACGGGCACAGAAGCTGACAGATGCCGAAGGGTTACCGCTGTCCGCAGCGGTCGCAGGGTCGATACGCAGGCTGTGTGTCTTCGTCGGTCTCACCATGGTCCTGCTTCTTCTCTCACTGATCCCCGTCGTTGGGCCGGTGATCGGCGGGGTCGGGCAGCTTCTGCTCACGGCCCGCATGCTCGGATGGGAGCTCTTGGACCCCTACCTCGACCGTCGTGGCATGGACCACGCCACCCAGCGAACCTTCGTCAAGGAGCACAAGGCCGCCATCGCGGGCTTCGCGTTGCCCTGGACATTCATCGTGTCGATCCCCCTCGTCGGCCCCCTCATGTTCGGCATCGCCCAGGGGGCCGCCGCGAACCTCGTGCACGATGTGATCGAGAAGGACTCACCGGCGGAAGGCGGCGCTCTCCCGGAGCATGACTAGGTCGTGGACTGCCACCGTGGCGGCCGTGCGGGTGCGGAGGATCGTTGGGCCGAGCCTGAGCGGCACGGCTCCGAGCCCCTCGAGCAGGGCCGCCTCCTCGGGTGACAGCCCTCCCTCCGGGCCGACCACCGCGCACCAGGAGCCGGCCGGGTCGCCGGGAGGTGTGACGAGCGTGGCTGGCGCGGCGTCCGGGAGGCATGCCAGTAGCCAGGCTGCCCCCGAGGCCGCTGAGCTCAGATCCGCGGCGGTGTGCAGCTCGGGAAGGTGCACGCGGCGAGACTGAGCGCAGGCCTCGCGCGCCGCGCGTGAGAGCCTCTCCCAGGTCTTGCCTCCCCGGGAGGGCAGGGGGCGCACTGATCGAGAGGTGCGGGCAAGGACCACGCGGTCGGCGCCGGCCTCGGTGGCGTTGACAACGGCCCTGACCAGGTCCTTGCCGTCGGGGATGCCGAGCACGAGCGTGATGGGCGGCGCCGGTCGGGGCACCCG